>NZ_CP061285.1:980279-1307039 GCF_018687075.1 Polynucleobacter sp. MWH-UH35A | reverse complement strand
GTTGGCTGAAGAACTCGATGGTATGCGTGAGTACTACCGTGAGCTTTATAAAAAGATTGAGTCTGGTGAGTTGTCGGCAGCCAATGATCGGGAGATGGATCTCCTTAAAATATTCAATGTTGCTGGTTTTATAAACCTATCTATTGTCTCCGCTCAAGCGGCACAAACTGCGGCCATTATTGCAAATGACGTTTCTTTAAGCAGGATATTTGACCCTACTTTAAAAACAACTGAACGAGCACTACGTCATATAGAAAGTGGTGCATATAAATGATGTACAAGGCGTATCAAACCTTCTCAAACTTGCATGATCCTGTTCGTTTATTTGCGAAAGCATCAGAAAGGGTATCCAATAATTGGTTTGGTAATTTCGCCTTAAATCCAATGCAGCGACTTGCAGCACATTATGAGCAAATAGCATTACTGGGATTTACACATACAAGGCCTGATTTCAAAATTGATACGGTGCTCGATTCCTTTGGCGTGGAGCATGCCGTCAAAGAAGAGTTGGTGTACTCCACTCATTTTTGCAACTTGATTCGCTTTACAAAACCAGGGATAAGCCAGCAGCCAAAAATTCTATTGGTAGCACCGATGTCTGGGCACTTTGCTACTTTATTGGCAGGCACCATCAGAACGCTTTTGAGGGATCATGATGTCTACGTTACTGATTGGTTGAATATTCGCGATATTCCTTTAAGTTGCGGAGAGTTTAATTTTGATTCTTATGTAGAGCACATTATTAATTTTTTGAAAATTATTGGGCCGCAAACTCATTTAATGGCAGTGTGCCAGCCTACAGTGGCTTGTTTGGCGGCAATAGCCATCATGTCTGAAGAGAAGAGTCCTTATGTGCCAGCCAGCCTGACATTGATGGCAGGCCCAATCGACGTGAGTCAGAGCCCAACGAAGGTGAATGAGTTGGCCACCAGCAAACCGATCACTTGGTTTGAAGAAAAATTGATTGGCGTTATTCCAGGCTCTTTTGATGGCGTGGGTCGCAAAGTTTATCCAGGCTTCCTGCAGCTTATGGCGTTTATGAGTATGAACCCTGATCGTCATGCTGAGTCATTCAGAAAGCTATATGACTATCGAATTAGTGGTGAAACAGAAAAGGCGGATGCCATACATGATTTTTATGAGGAGTATTTTGCGATCATGGATCTATCAGCCCCTTTTTACTTAGAAACAATTCAAAAAGTCTTTATGGATCGAGATCTTCCCAAAGGCAAGTTAACTTACCAAGGAAGGTTGGTAAATCCCAAACTCATCAAGAAGACTTTTTTGCTCACCGTTGAGGGTGAGCGTGATGATATCTGCGGTATTGGTCAAACCTTGGCTGCGCAGGATCTTTGTAGTGGCCTACCTGGCTATATGAAATCACACCATTTGCAAGCAGGCGTTGGCCATTACGGCGTATTTAATGGAAAGCGCTGGGAGGGGCAGATTTACCCAGTTGTTCGTAATCACATTCAATCAGCCTTATAAATTCAAGGAGGGAAATCATGGTCGTTTACATCACTCGCAATGTCATCGCTAGAATGCGTCGCAATGATGGCACTGATAAGGGCAGTCTTGCATTAAATCCGGGGAAATATGAAGCCAATAAAACCAATGATGGCGCACTAGAAATTTTGCAAGATGCTGGTGAGCCGGTTTATCTGCTGCCCTTCGTCTTATGGGAAAAGATGGAGTTAGGCGATGTTTTAATTGCGGCTTAAAAAATATTTTCCAAATGAATTATAAGTACATCAAAATTGAACAGGCAGACTTGATTGCGACTATTCGATTTAATCACTACAGCAAAAGAAATGCATTAAGTGAGTGTCTAATCCAAGAGATGCATGATGCTCTGGAAGTTTTTGGTAAGGAAGACGTACGTGTATTGGTGCTTAGATCAGATAGAAAAAATAAAGTTTGGTCTGCAGGTCATGATGTAATGGAATTGCCGAGGTCTGAACGAGATCCTTTGCCGGCTGATGATCCTGTAATGGTGCTACTCAAGTCTATTCGCGCTTTTAGGGCGCCGGTAATAGCAATGGTCGATGGTTCTGTTTGGGGTGCATCCACTGATCTGATAATGAGTTGTGACATCGCCATGGGAGATCATGATTCTACTTTTGCGATCACACCAGCCAAGCTAGGTCTTCCGTACACCGCTAGTGGCATTCTTCATTTTATGTCCCGAATGCCGCTTAATGTAGTAAAAGAGATGTTCCTAACTGCCGATCCGATTGGTGCTGATCGTGCGCTACAAATTGGGATTCTTAATCATCTTTATGTATCAGGTGAGTTAGAGGCAAAGACGTATCAAATGGCTAGAATCATCGCCTCACGTTCACCTCAAGCTAATTCAGTACTAAAAGCGCAGGCCCAAATGCTCTCGGATGCAGCAGTTATGAATCCCGCCGTTTTTGAACACCTTCAGTCATTACGTAAAAATGTCTATATGGGTAGCGATTATCGTGAGGGCATAACAGCATTCCTTGAAAGACGTGATCCAGTTTTTGGTCAAGCCGTCAAGTAGGGCCCTGTGTTAGTAGATCAACAATCTCTGATTGAGTTTGGCTATATCAGCAGAGCTAAAAATCGTTTTTCAAATTTAGAGTTAATTCAGCTATTTGATAAAGCATTTAACTTCAATACAGCAAATGGAATTACTGGCGTTTTATTTTATGAAAATCGATATTTTGCTCAAATATTAGAGGGTACCAGGGAAGATATTTCCCGTCTATGGAAGCAAATACAAAACGATAATCGTCATGTAATTATTCGTGAAATAGGCTTTCGGGAGATTGATCAGCGCACATTTCCCAGTTGGGGTATGCGATTCTTTGGCGCTGATCGAATTGCGAAACATGTCCCAAATTTAAAACAACATCTTAATGGGTTGCCTGGGAGTGATTCCAAGCTCTTGACTTTAATGCGTTCAGTTGCGGCTTTAGATAGGTCGCAATGATGGAAATAGTTACGTTAATTGTCGGGTAATTAATTTATCAGGGTTACCCCCTACCAAGGAATTGCAGTTCACGAAGATGAGCTTAATCAATTCCATTAGTATTGAAGTAGGCTTCAATGTAACAATTTCTGTTACTCAAATTTTCAATTCAACTCATTAACAACACATCAATATCAAGGTCTGATAATGCGCTTTTTACACCATCTGATGATTTCATCTGCTGTCTTGATTGCCCAATCAGCAATTGCAGCTGGCACCGCAGATACCATTTTTTATGGCGGCCCAATAGTTACCGTCAATGCAAAGAATGAAGAAGCACAAGCGCTTGCTATTCAAAATGGCAAGATTGTTGCCGTTGGCACAAAAGATGCTGTTACTAAAGAATGGCAAGGCAGCACTACAAAGGTCATCGATCTAAAAGGCCAAACTTTAATGCCTGGTTTTGTTGAGCCTCACATTCACATCATTGGCACCACAATGAGTGAGGTATTGGGTTTAAATTTGTCGAACTTTACTTTGCCATATGACACCTTAGATACCTTGGCTGCCAAAATGAAGGCACACCTTAAAACATTGCAGCCTGGTCAGTGGTTGGTAGGCTTTGGAGTTGACCCTTCCCGTACTCAACCATTTATGGCTGAATTAAATGCCGATATATTAGATAAGGTGTCTACTACAGTACCTATTTTTATCGTCAATCAATCTGGCCATATTGCTTATGTGAATCACAAGGCTCTTGAATTGGCTGGCGTGAATGAGAGCACACCTAATCCTGGTGGTGGTGGCAAGTACCTCAAGGACTCACAAGGGAAGTTGACCGGTGTAGTGCTCGAGCCGCCTGCATTTTCTGCATTTATGGCAAAGATGCCTCAACCAACTTCAGCGCAATTGGCTGGCGGCGTTAAGAAAACTGCGCGCATGATTGCGTCAGCAGGCGTTACTACTTCCGCGGAAATCACCGTGGGTTTTGTTTTGGGCTTAGAGAACGAACTTAAGCTCTTCAAAGAACTTACTGCAAACGAAGGTCTGCCAATTCGGGTGAGGGGTTATTTATATGGTCCAGCCATTCCTGCTGGCTTTAGTTCAATCAAACCAGGCGATGGTGATGACCGTCTTCGATTTGTGGGTGTGAAATATGTTTCTGATGGATCTACGCAAGGACTTACTGCGGCACTAAACGATCCTTATACATATCCAAAAGGAACAAAAAATACTGGTGACTTGGATTACGGCGCCGATGATCTTTATAAGCAAATCAAAACTTACTTTGATCAGGGTTGGCAAATCGCCGTGCATGCGAATGGTGATCGCGCCTTAGACCAAACCTTGGGTAATTATGAAAAATTGCTGGCTGGTAATCCCCGTCCTCAAGAGCGTCGCTTGCGGATTGAACACTTCACCATCAATACTCCCGATCATGTGAAAAAGGCAGTAAAACTGGGAGTCATTCCCGGCTTCACGATAGGTCACGTCGATTATTGGGGTGAAGCATTTCATAATGAAATTGTGGGCGCTCAGCGCGCTGATCGTATCGATCCTTCTGCAGACTTTAAAAAGGCGGGCGCACGCTTTGCCTATCACAGTGATTCTCCGGTTTCCAATGTGAGCCCTCTAAACTATATTTCTGAAGGTGCGGGACGTTTGTGGCAAAAGCCACCGCGTAAAGTGTTGGGTGCGGATCAGCAGGTGAGTGTTGATGATGCTATTCGTGCGGTCACTATTAATGCTGCCTATGAAATGTTCTCTGATGACAAAGTGGGAAGTTTGGAAGTTGGAAAACAAGCTGACTTGGTAGTGCTCTCTGCAAATCCTAGAAAAACCCCAGTAGATCAAATTCGTAATATCAAAGTGAAATCCACTTGGATTGATGGTAAGCAACAGTCCTGGTAATAGAGCCTATCTTTATCAAAGAAACTGTCTCGGTAGATAGAAAAACCACCTTCGGGTGGTTTTTTGTTGCCTAGACGCACATTTGCTGGGTAACCCGACAAACTATATGCCCATTGACATCTTGTAATCGATCGACTACAATCTTTTATGTTTAAAGTTTTAGAAACAGATAACTTCCGTGAGTGGCTAGGTGGCATTAAAGATCTGTCAACTCGCATTCGATTAGCTAGGCGCTTGGATAGGGCTAGATTGGGTAATTTGGGAGATGTTAAGGCTTTGGCTGATGGCGTTTACGAAATGCGCGAAAAGTTTGGGCCTGGTTGGCGTATGTATTACGTATTGAGAGGTAAAACAATTATTGTGGTGTTGGGTGGTGGAGATAAGTCCAGTCAAGTAAGTGATATTAAAGCGGCAAAAAAATTAGCCAAGCTATTGGAGGATTAAATGAAAACTGTAAAAGTAGAAAAGAAAATTAAAGTCAGTGATTTAGCTGAATTTGATATGACTCGCCACCTGAAAAGCAAGCGCGCGATGACTGAGTATTTGAATCAAGTTATTGCTGATGGTGATGATGCTGAATTAGCGGCTGCATTGGGGCATATTGCCAGGGCAAAAGGTATGGCCGAGATTTCTAAAGCAAGCGGCATTACTAGAGAAGCTTTATACAAAGCCCTAAAGCCTAATACAAAACCCCGTTTTGATACTGTATCTAAGGTTCTTGGCGCCCTGGGCATGAGAATCACAATCCATGCTTAATGCTGATGGTTTGGAAAATAAAAAAGCCCCGCAGAGCGAGACTTAGTAATGCTTGGTGGGTCGGGCGAGATTCGAACTCGCGACCAACGGATTAAAAGAAGTCGTGCCTCTTCAAAACCCTATATAAATCAATAGTTTGTATGACCAAAAAATGACTGTGCGATTGACTGTGCGATTGCATTTTGGTGCAAAGTTCGAATCTGCAGTTCGGATTTTGAACTTTTCAACCCTAAAAAATTCGGTAGGAATTCCCAAATTCTGAAACTACATTAGTACTGACTAATTTCTTTTTTGGAGAACTTATGTCGTTGGAATTAGTGCGTAGTTTTGAACAATTTGAAACCCAAGCTCAGGATTCATTTGTCCAGAGAATGGTCAATGTCAATGGAGTTCCATTTGATGAAGAATTTTTAGGTAAATTGGTGGCCAATCATTTCTCAGCCCTGCCTAATGGCAAAAGACCTACTTTTAGTACTGCATTTGAGATTTACCTAGCTGAAAGCAAATCTTCTCACCGTAAGCGGTTTCGAGATGACGCTACACGGTATTTCAACTACTTTTGCGATCTTTATGGTGACTTGCCATTAGACGAGCTAAAGCACTGGCATATCACTACTTATAGGGATCACCAGTTAAAAAGGGGCCTTAGTCCCTCCAGTATTCGTAAACACCATAACTGCCTTAACGCCATACTCAATTTAGCCTTCCGATTCTTAGATATTGATCGCTTAAGCCCTTTTAGGGGGCTACGGATTAAAGGGGAGGGTGAGACTAAGCGCCACATGGCAGTGGTAACGCCATCGTTAATAGAAAGCGTGAAAGCCAGATTGCTGGAAAGTCGAACGAACTATGCGTTGATTGGCTTAATTCAGTTAAACACCGGTATGCGCTTATCAGAGCCTGTTTTTGCCAGACTGGAAGATTGCATCCTAGATCATCCTATTCCCCATTTATGGGTTCGTCAAAATAGACTGTCTGATCGCAAGACGAAATCCAGTATTCGGGCGGTACCTTTATATGGGGTTTCGCTTGAGGCTGCTACTGATTTATATGAGAGAGCATTACGCAAGCGTAGCGCTTGGCTGGTCCCAAACTATGCTAAAGAGAACGGAAATGGCTCATGCTCAGCAGCAATGGGCAAGGGTCTTAGGGATTTAGGTTTTCGTAGTCATATGTTTCGACATGCTTTTGTAGATAGACTAAAAGCCTGTAACGATATTCCAACTAGATTGGCTGAAAGTATTACCGGGCATTCCAGTGGCGGATCGGAGTTTAATCACTATGGAACCGTTGGGTATACGCTTGAGCAAAAACTAGAAGTCATTAAAAGAGTGGCAATATAAAAATAAGGCCATTTCGCCCATCTAGCTTTAGCATTCGATGTGGCGAAGGCATGGCCCAGGGAGTTAGAGAGCAGCACAAGCTCAACTCCTTTGGTACCAGGTTCAAGTCCTGTGGGGCATTAGAAATGAAAATACTAACCTTAGAGTTGGTATTTTTTTGAGCGCTACTTTAAGTAATGCTTGATTTGTTTAAGTAATTGCGTTGCAAGTGATTCAGCTGCTTATTTTTTGATTTTTTTGTTGCTTAATCATGAAATTGCGAAACTTCACAAATGCCTCATGATGGTCTAAGGCATCAATAGTTTCAATCTCTGTTTGGCCATTGCTTAACTTATAAGTAACTACCCAGTATTTACCGCCAGCATTTTCAATGGAAAGTATTTCATATGGCTTCAAGGCGTCATCCTATAAATAGTCTTGCTTTTTAAGTCGTTTAACCAGACCCATGAATAACTCCAAGGATTCTTTAGAGAATTCTTCAAACTCAATTGATGGTAGGTGGGTAATCCGAAGTTGCTTTTTCTCATCTTGCTCCACATATCCCATTTCTTCTAATTTAAGAATTTTGCGTCTTACAGTTTCCCTTGGTATGCCTGTTGATAAACTGATGGAGTGGGCGTTGCTTCCTCTAAATTTTGAAGTGAATTCACTGAGCATGACTCTTTCATGAGTTAGCTCTGAAAATACATTGCGAGCGTTGTAATGTGCTATTTCGCCAAGCACAATACAACATTCAATATCGCCTTCAAATAAGCGATAAATTCGAATTAAATGATTGATGTAGTGATCATTTATAGCAAACAAAAGACCACTCATTTTTAAAGAAACTTCTTTATCCATTGATTGAGAATACTCACAAAAAGATTGAATTTTAGGCAAACCGCCCAAAATGGGTAATTTGCTCCCAAAATCATCGTTAGTACTTGTATTGTTTTGTCAGCCAATTGAGATTCAGGCTTGGAATAAAACAATCAGATGGGGTAATTTTGTGGATTTAGGATTCGAAAACACATCTAGTAGCGATAGTTATAACTTCAATCATCCAAAACTTGAGTTAGCAGTATCCAATCTGAATCGTGGTCGCTACGAAGCCGCATTTGACATCTTTTTTGATTTGGCAGTCAACGAGCTAGATTCTGAAGCTCAGTTTGCTCTGACCAAAATGTGTTTTGATGGGCACCTAGATGCTGGACAGATTGATCGACTTTTTGAATGGGTGAACTCAAACAGTAGTTTGGGTAATGGTTATGCTCACTTTAATGTTGGATTAATGCACGAACGCGGTATGGGGATGATTGAGCGAAATATTCCTGTGGCGGTTGAGTATTATGAAAAAGCGATCAAAGAAGAAGTGCTCGATGCTTACTGCAATTTAGGAAATATTTATGTTGTTGGCACTGGCGAGGACCAAGGTGTCAAAAAGAATATTCCTCGAGGTGTAGAGCTGCTTACTGTTGGCGCCAATGAAGGCAGTCGTCAGTCAGCCTATAACTTGGGCGTGCTCTACGAAAAGGGTGAATATATCAAGCAAGATCATCAGAAGGCCTTTTACTTCCTAACGCTGGCAACGCTTTTAAAGCACCAACATGCACATCGCTGTCTAATCATCATGCAACATGCCATTAAGCAAAACTTTACCCAAGCCTTTGATGCGGCAGAGAGGCAGTATCACAAGATTGAGAATCTGAGAAAGATGTATAGGGTTTTGTAAAGCACTCTAATCAAGGACAAATCAGATTTAATAAATTTCCTGACAATCTAAGGTTGTAAGTCTAAATTTAATAGATGTGTAACAAAGTGTCGTTAAGAACGATATTAAATGACACTAAGGTGCTAAATTAGACCTGTCATGTTTAAAAGCATTCTCTCTCTTCCTCGAACCGTTTGGCTCATCGGGCTCATTAGTCTAGTCAATGACTCGGCTAGCGAAATGCTTTACCCATTAATGCCTTTATATCTTGCCTCGGTTTTAATGGCTGGGCCAAAAGCGCTTGGCATTATTGAAGGAATTGCGGAGGCTACCTCCAGTATTTTTAAATTAGTTTCGGGCGTAATCGTAGATCGCACCAAAAAGGCAAAGCCGTGGATTGTGCTGGGTTATTCACTGGCGGGTATTGGTAGGCCACTAATAGCAATCGCCAATTCTTGGCTATGGGTTTTGGCTATTCGATTTACAGATCGCATGGGTAAAGGGCTTCGTAGTTCACCTCGCGATGCCTTATTGGCCGAAAGCGTTAATGAAAATCAGAGAGGCGTTACCTTTGGGCTTCATCGCTCTATGGATAATGCTGGCGCCGTTATTGGCCCATTGTTGGCCGCGCTATTTCTATCAATGGGTGTGCCGCTAAGAGATATTTTTCTCTGGGCGATTGTGCCGGCAATTATCACCATTGCGCTTGCCTTTTGTATTAAAGAGCCTCACAAAGAAGCCGTTTCAAAAGCGAGTAAATTTAGTTGGTCTCTGGAAGGCATGCCTGATCAATTTAAAAGATATCTTGTTGTAGCCGGTATCTTTGCCTTAGCTAACTCATCAGATATGTTTTTATTATTGAGAGCAAAAGAAGCTGGGGTCCCTCAAGCAGATATTCCGCTGTTATGGGCTGGTATTTCGATGATCACAACGGTTTTTGGCACTCCGTTATCGGCTCTATCAGATCGGTTTGGTCGCAAGCGTTTTATTTTGATTGCGTGGATTGCCTTTGCTTTCTTTTACATCGCTATGGGCTTGCCTGGTATTTCCATGTTCCAAATATTTGCCTTATTTGGGATCTATGGATTATTCAAAGCCGCTACTGAGGGGGTGGAAAAGGCTTTAGTAGCAGACATGGCGCCTAAAGGATTAGCTGGAACAGCATTCGGTTGGTTTAACTTAGTGACTGGATTAATGTTGTTTCCAGCCTCGTTTATCTTTGGTTGGATTTATGAGGCGATTGCGCCTTTATATGCTTTCCTATTTTCAGGTAGTTGTGCGCTTGTAGCATTTATGTTGATGGCTTTTTGGGTCTACAGGAACGAGGCATCCTAGGTCCTGATCAAATCCGCTCCGAGACACCAAGAAACACCAAAACCACCTTCGGGTGGTTTTTTCTTCCCACCCTTTTTTATTAACTGTCCTTTAAAAGGACGCACTTGCTTTCCGTCCCTATGCCAGTAGATGTCCTTAAAAACGACAAAATCCACAGTTTTATAAAGGATTTGACATTAGTTCATATATGGACTATATTAGTACGTATATGAACTTTCTACCAATCATTAAGCAGTTGGCTAGGGCCTATCAAGAATTTGAGGGCTACTCTTCTACCCACATTCGCGGGCTGGGTCTTTTACCGGTCCAGTTTGATGTGATTGCTACGCTGGCCAATCAACCGCCAATGAGCTTTAAGCAGTTGGGAGAAAAAACGCTGATTTCTAAAAGCTCTCTCACTGGTGTAGTTGGGCGGATGGCTCAGAAAGGCTTGATTGCTACTCAAGAAAATCCGGATGATGCTCGTAGTCATTTGCTCAAGCTGACCGCTAAGGGGCAAAAGATTTTCGAAAAGGCATTCCCAGAGCATCTTAAACATCTTGAAATGGCCTTTCAAAAGTTGTCAAAAAAACAAATGAAAGAAATAGAAGAATCTCTCATTACTTTGAAATCCATTTTTACTCAGTAAAGGAATCATCATGAAACCCCATATCGCTCAAAAAGCCCCCTACGCAGTGGAAGTGACTGCTGGCCAAACTTACTACTGGTGTTCTTGTGGCCAAAGCAAGAATCAGCCGTTTTGTGATGGCAGTCATAAAACTACCGAATTTACTCCTGTGGCTATAACGGCTGAAAAAACCGAGACAGTCTATTTGTGTGGTTGTAAACAAAGCGCCAATGGCGCATTTTGCGATGGCAGTCATAACAAGCTCTAAGAGCTCTAAATAATTTTTAATAAGGAAAAAATATGAAAAACTTTGAAAATGTATTAAACCTACTAGGTCGTATTGCCATTGCCGCATTGTTCCTGCCGGCAGGACTGAATAAGTTGATGGCTGTTGAGGGAACAACGGGATATTTCGCATCACTTGGAATACCAGCAGTAGCTGTAATAGTTTGGGTAGTCATTGCTATTGAAATCTTAGGTGGCCTCGCTTTAATTCTTGGGTATCGCACTCGTTTTGTAGCAATTGGCCTCGCAATCTTTACTGTACTGGCAAGCATTACTGGCCACGCATTCTGGGCCGCTCCAGCAGATGCCGCATTTATTGCTCAGTTATTGTTCTTTAAGAATATTGCTGTAACTGGCGGCTTATTAATATTAGCTTCATCAGGTGCTGGTTCAATTAGCATTGATGGCCGCAAGGCAAAAGCGGAGTAAATACTGCTCTTGAGCCTGACTCAGGCATCCTCGGTCCAGGATCAAGCCTGGTGGGTCCACCAAGAATAAAAGCCACTCTTCGGAGTGGCTTTTATTCTGAATGTTACCTAGGCAATTGAGATGAATGGCTACAGCTCTTCTCGTGTATACGAAATACTCTCTTCATCATAGATACAGTAAATCAAATTAAGCATCTCTTTGATTTCTTCAGATTTATCCATAGACCTCGTACTCATAATGATTGGAGAGTACGCATGCTTCTCATTTAGCTCAAGATAAACAACATCATCACGTTTCATGCCTTGTAAGCTAAAGGGAACTATAGACACTCCTTCACCAGCAGCGACAAGACCAATAGCAATTTGCAACTCTCTAACTTCAATAATCTTTTTAGGATGGACATCTCTTTCTCTAAATCCATTTAGCACTTGATCTGCATAGCTCGGACGGGGATTCTTAGGGAAGACAATTAATGTCTCATCAGCCAAATCTTTTAAGTTAATTGGTTTTTGAGATTTTGAAAGAGGGTGCTCATAAGGTACAGCAGCGATTAGCTTTTCTTCGCGCAATACAATTCGCCTGATATTAGCGTCTTCGTGACGAACCCGTCCAAATCCGATATCAATTTTTCCATCTTTTAAAGCCTTTAATTGTTCCATCGTTGTCATCTCGTACATACGCAACTCAATGGAATTAAATTTAGCTCGGTACTTGCGAATAATCTTTGGCAGCTTCCCATACAAAGTTGAGGCAACAAAACCGACGTTCAATATTCGGTTGATATTTCCAACACGTTGCGTCATTGCCTTGAGCTCGCCGGTTCTCGTGAGGACTTGTTTGGCATGCTCATAAAAAAAGTTGCCCGCTTCAGTTAATTTCAGTGGCCGTGAGTTTCTGACAAACAGTGTTACACCCAGCTCTTCTTCGAGCTGTTGAATCTGTCGACTCAGTGGTGGCTGGGCTATGAATAATTTTTCAGAGGCCCGTGTGAAGTTTCTTTCCTCCGCAACGGCCACAAAGTAGCGTAAATGCCTTAATTCCATATGTATACCTTTTAAGTATTGAAAGGATACCAAATCAGTCTTAGACATGTCAAAAAGACCAATTTAGAGTCCATATATCGAAAAACTATACGAAATAGATATGATTAATTCAGTAGAAGCCTTCATTGTTGATGTACCGACCATTCGCCCACACAAGCTCTCAGTGGCCACGATGAACGCCCAGGCCTTGGTTTTGGTGAGAATCCGCACTTCTGATGGGATTGAGGGCTGGGGCGAAGCAACCACCATTGGCGGACTGAATTACGGTGAAGAGAGCCCAGAAAGTATCAAAACAAATATCGAGACCTATATGGCTCCCCTGATTATTGGCATGAAAGCCAGTCAGGTTGCCAAAATAATGCATAAGCTGCGTACCACTATTCAGGGCAATCGATTTGCTAAGTGCGCAATTGAGACTGCTTTATTAGATGCTCAAGGAAGACGCCTAGGGGTTCCGGTTAGCGAGTTATTGGGCGGTCGTGTTCGTGACCAACTTCCTGTTGCATGGACTTTAGCGAGTGGTGATACCCAAAAAGATATCGCTGAAGCCGAAAAGATGATTGCATTGCGTAGACATAACATCTTTAAATTAAAGATCGGTTTGCGCTCCGTTGAAGCTGACGTAGAGCATGTGTTAACTATTAAACGTGCACTAGGTGCTGAAGTTAGCGTTCGCGTGGATGTAAACCAAGCGTGGAGTGAATTAAATGCTGTAAAAGGGATTGCAGCACTTGAGGCTGGTGGTATCGACTTAATCGAGCAGCCTGTAAAAGGTTCATACAAAGCTAGTATGGCTCGCCTTACCAATCAATTTGCCGTTGCCATCATGGCCGATGAGGCTTTGCACGGGCCGAGCGATGCATTGGAATTGGCAAATAAATTTGCAGCAGATGTATTTGCAGTAAAGATCAATCAATCTGGTGGTTTATTCCCAGCACTTCAAGTGGCAACCATTGCAGAGCTTTCTGGAATTAGCCTTTACGGCGGAACCATGTTGGAGGGTGCGGTAGGTACAGCAGCTTCCGCTCATGTGTTTTCAACATTTGGCGACTTGGAATTTGGCACCGAGCTATTTGGGCCGCTGTTGCTCACAGAAGAAATCTTGCTTGAGCCGTTGGGCTACCGGGATTTCTCACTAGAAGTTCCAAAAGGTCCAGGCTTAGGTATTCAGTTAGACCTAGAAAAAATTAATTACTTAAAACGTCAACAGGGTCACTCAGACCAAGTTGATTTGATCACTGCCTAAAAGGAGACAGCATGTTATTCCACGTAAGAATGAATGTGAATTTACCAACTTCAATGCCTGAAGCTGAAGCAGCGGCATTGAAAAAGAAAGAAAAAGAGATTGCTCAAGGCTTACAGAACTCTGGCAAGTGGCGCCACCTTTGGCGTATTGCAGGCCAGTACGCCAATATCAGCATCTTTGATGTAGCGAGCGTAGAAGAGCTGCATAACTTGATTTCAACATTACCTCTATTTCCCTTCATGCAAATTGAGATTCTGCCTTTATGCAGACATCCATCTTCTGTGAGGGAGGACGACAGTTAAACCTCCAAAAATAACCAAATTATTAGTCACTAAAGCACTTAACAGAACAAACAAGCCAAATTAAAGGAATTCAAAATGAAACATACCGATATTGAAAAATTAGCAAAAGAGTGGATCGTAGATGCAGCCGATTCCCCAGCCAACGCCCGCGTTCAGGCAATCACACTTCGCTTGGTAACTGACTTATGCAAAGCCATTGAAGATTTGGATATCACTCCAACAGAATTCTGGAAGGGTTTGGAGTATTTCTCAGAAGCTGGTGCCCGTAATGAGCTAGGCCTATTAGCCCCTGGCATTGGCTTAGAGCGCTTCTTGGATATGCGTGCCGATGAAGCTGATGAAAAAGCAGGATTGACTGGCGGCACTCCTCGTGCAATTGAAGGTCCTCTATATGTAGCGGGTGCCCCAGAATCTAAAGGCTTTGCACGTATGGATGATGGTACTGAAGTAGATAAAGCTGAGCCATTGTTTATGCAAGGCACTGTTTATGGTGCAGACGGCAAGCCTTTGGCTAACGCAAAGGTAGAAATGTGGCATGCCAATACATTAGGCGGCTATTCATTCTTTGATAAAACTCAGTCTCCTTATAACTTACGTCGCACCATTTTCACCGATGAAAATGGACGTTACGCCATACAAAGCATCATGCCAAATGGCTATGGCTGCCCACCAGATGGCTCCACTCAAGCTTTATTGAATTTATTAGGTCGTCATGGCAATCGTCCGGCACACGTTCACTATTTTGTGACAGCACCTGGTCACAGAAAGTTAACCACTCAAATCAATATTGATGGCGACAAGTATTTGTGGGATGACTTTGCATTTGCAAGCCGTGAAGGTTTGGTGCCACCAGTGATTCGCGTTAGTGATCCAGCCGAGATGAAGGCTAAAGGCGTAACTAAGCCATTTGCTTCGATTGATTTTGATATTCAGATGGTGGTTGAGAAGCCTGAAGCTGCCCCTGGAATTGTTGATAGAGCTCACTTCGCTGCGTAATTTGTATCAGGGGTGCTTGCACCCCTGTCATAAAAGGACAAAAAATGATCCCAATTCATGTTGATAACTCTCCAAAGCTCAAAAGTCTTGACGAATTTTTGATCGAGGATAAAGAGAGTGGTGACTATCGCCTACATCGTAGTGCATTCACAGATAAAGACCTTTTCGAATTAGAGATGAAGCACATCTTTGAGGGTAATTGGATTTATTTGGCGCACGAAAGCCAAATTCCGAATATCAATGACTACTACTCTACTTATATTGGTAGCCAGCCGATTTTCATCTCACGAAACCGTCAGGGCGAATTAAATGCCATGATGAATGCGTGCAGCCATCGTGGCGCTCAGCTCTGTCGTCATAAGCGCGGCAATAAAGCAACCTTTACCTGCCCGTTCCATGGCTGGACATTTAATAACAGCGGAAAACTCTTAAAGGTAAAAGATCCTGAAGAAGCTGGTTATCCAGATTGCTTTAATAAAGAAGGTTCGCATGACCTCAAAAGGGTGCCTAAGTTTGAAAGCTATCGTGGCTTTCTGTTTGGTAGCTTAAATGATGATGTGGCTCCTCTAAAAGAATTCTTAGGTGAAGCGGCAAAAATTATTGACATGATTGTTGATCAGTCTGTTGATGGCCTAGAAGTATTAAAGGGTTCTTCAACTTATACCTTTAACGGTAACTGGAAACTACAAGCTGAGAACGGCGCTGATGGCTATCACGTCTCTGCAGTGCATTGGAACTACGCAGCAACAACAAATCATCGCAAAGAGCAAGAGGCGATTCGGGAAGACAAGATCAAGGCGATGGATGCCGGTAAGTGGGGTAAACAGGGCGGCGGATTCTATTCTTTTGATCATGGACATATGTTGTTATGGACTAAATGGGCAAACCCAGAAGATCGGCCAAATTTCCCAAGACACCAAGAATTCTCCGATAAGTTTGGCAAGCCGATTGCTGACTGGATGATTGAGCGCTCCAGAAATCTCTGTCTCTATCCAAACGTTTACTTAATGGATCAGTTTGGTTCGCAGATTCGTTTACTACGTCCTTTGGCTGTTGATAAGACAGAAGTCACGATTTACTGTATCGCTCCAAAAGGAGAGTCTGCTGAAGCGCGCTCAAGAAGAATTCGTCAGTACGAAGACTTCTTCAATGTGAGCGGCATGGCGACTCCAGATGATCTAGAAGAGTTTAGGGCCTGCCAAGAGGGTTTTGCTGCTAAAGCCATTGAGTGGAACGATATGTGCCGTGGTTCCGAGCATTGGATTGAAGGGGCCGATGAGGCAGCGCAAGAAATTGGTTTGAAGCCAATCTTGAGTGGACTTAAGACAGAAGATGAGGGTCTTTACACGGTTCAACATCGTTATTGGCTAGAAACCATGAAAAAAGCAGTTGAGCTAGAGCAGGTGAGTGCATGAAAACTATTTCTATTTTAGATATCAATGCATTCTTGTATTACGAGAGTCGTTTACTTGACGATGAGCATTGGGATGAGTGGCTTGAGTGCTATAGCCCTGACGCTGAGTTCTGGATGCCATCCTGGGATGACAACGATGAGTTGGTAACAAATCCACAGGAAGAGATTTCCTTGATTTATTACCCCAATCGTCAAGGCCTTGAGGATCGTGTATTTCGTATTAAGACAGAGCGCTCAAGTGCGACTATGCCGGATACCAGAACTTGCCATAACGTCACTAATGTGGAATTAGAAAAACGTGATGGTGATCTATGCACAGTTCGCTTTAATTGGCATACCTTGAGTCATCGCTATAAAACGAATTACAGCTACTTTGGAATGTCGCGCTATCTGATTGATTTTTCAGGCGATAAACCAAAAATTCTTAACAAATATGTTGTTCTAAAGAACGATTACATCAGTCAGGTAATTGATATCTATCACATTTAACGAATTGACAGAACGCTATGAGCTATAACATCGCACTACAGTTTGAGGACGGGGTAACTCGTTTCATCTCCTGCAACGAAGGGGAAAAACTTTCTGATGCCGCATATCGTCAGAAGGTCAATATTCCGCTTGACTGTAGAGATGGCGCTTGTGGCACCTGCCGTGGTTTATGTGAATCTGGTGACTATGATTTGCCAGAGTCTAGTTATATCGAGGATGCCTTAACTCCAGAAGAGGCTGCTCAGCGTAAGATTTTGGCATGTCAAATGAAGCCAAGGTCAGATTGTGTAGTCAGGATTCCAGCCTCTTCGGCAGCCTGTAAAACCGGCTCTTCTTCATTTGTTGGCAAGATGGAAAAAATCGAGAAGCTATCTGATTCCACCATCAGATTTTCAATTGCTCTTGATGATCCAAGTGCACTCACTTTTTTACCTGGGCAATATGTCAATGTGCAAATTCCTGGTACTGATTTGACACGTGCGTATTCATTTAGCTCTGCTCCAGGGTCTTCAATTGCTTCATTTGTTGTGCGAAATGTACCCAATGGTCGCATGAGTCAGTATCTATCTGAGACTGGTAAGTCCGGCGACGCAATCTCTTTTGCCGGTCCAAATGGAAGTTTTTATCTTCGTGAAATCAAGCGACCCGTTTTGTTTTTGGCTGGCGGCACCGGGATCGCCCCATTCCTTTCCATGTTGGAGTCTTTGAGTGCCACGGGCGGTGCGCATCCAATCAAGATGGTATTTGGCGTGACTAATGACATGGATTTAGTAGCCCTTGATCAGCTCGAAACAATGAAGTCCAAGTTGCCAGATTTTGAGTATCGGACTGTCGTGGCTTCTGCTGAAAGTAGTCATCAGCGCAAGGGTTATGTAACTGAGCATATTGAAAATGATTGGCTAAACCAGGGAGATGTGGATGTTTATCTCTGCGGCCCAGTTGCTATGGTAGATGCTGTACGAAATTGGTTGAATGGTGTAGGCGTAATACCGGCAAATTTCTTGTTTGAGAAATTCTCTCCAAGCGCGGTAGGTGCGTAATGGCTCAAGCGCTTCGATTCAAGAATAAAGTCGCCATTGTTACAGGCTCTGCGCAGGGCATTGGTGAGGGTGTTGCTATCGCTTTAGCGAAAGAGGGTGCCAAGATCGTTTTGGTAGATCGATCTGACTTAATTGATGATGTTGCCAAGAAGCTGGCCAAATTAAAAGCTAAATGCTTAGTAGTGAAGGCTGATCTAGAGACATACAGCGGTGCAAAGGAAATGGTTGTGGCTGCGCTCAAGGCTTTCAAGAAAATTGACATCATTGTGAATAATGTCGGCGGCACTATTTGGGCCAAGCCTTATGAGCATTACGAGGAGGATCAGATAGAGGCGGAAATTCGTCGCTCGCTTTTTCCTACTCTGTGGTGTTGCAGAGCGGTCTTGCCAACCATGATTAAGCAACAGCATGGGGTAGTAGTGAATATTTCCTCAATTGCTACCCGTAGCATTCATCGCATTCCCTATGCTGCTGCTAAAGGCGGCGTAAATGCAATGACTGCCAGTTTAGCTTTTGAACATGCTAAGGATGGCATTCGGTTCAATGCGGTTGCTACCGGGGGAACTGTAGCACCGCCGAGAAAAATTCCTCGCAATAAAAATAAGTTATCAAAGCAAGAAGAGATTTGGTATCAAGGCATCATTGACCAAACGATTGATTCTAGTTTGATGCATCGCTATGGTTCTATTGATGAGCAGGTGAGAGCGATCCTATTTTTAGCCTCTGATGAAGCTTCCTATATTACTGGCACGGTATTGCCAGTGGGTGGCGGGGATTTGGGCTAATGAAGCGCAGCTTCTTCGAAGATATTTCACTTTCGGCCATTACAGCTGGGTTTCTGGTTGTATTAATTTCCTATGCAGGGCCGATGTTGATTTTTTTTCAGGCCGCTTCCTTGGCGCAAGTATCAAATGAGGTGCTTGCTTCATGGGTATGGGGGGTTTCAATTGGCGGAGGTTTATCAGGTCTCTACCTGAGTTGGAAATACAAAATGCCGATTATTACGGCATGGTCTGCTCCAGGCGCAGCATTGCTGGTGACTTTATTTCCACATATGTCAGTAAATGAGGCAATTTCTTCTTATCTAACCGCAGCAGCAATTATTTTTCTGATTGGCGTTACCGGAACTTTTGACAAGCTCATAAAACATATTCCAAAAGGAATTGCTGCGGGAATGATGGCAGGAATTCTCTTCCAGTTTGGTATCAACATCTTTAAATCGATTTCAACCATGCCAGCTTTGGCATTAGCAATGATTGGAATCTACCTAGTCTTTAAGCGATTGCTGCCAAGATTTGTGATTTTATTTGTTTTGATATTTGGTATTTTGTTGGCTTATTTTATTGGCGACGTTAATCCAAATAACTTTCAGCTTTCGATCGCTCATCCTGTTTTTATTACGCCTGTATGGAGCTGGGAGTCGACATTTAGTTTTGCGATTCCTCTAGTGTTAGTGAGTTTGACTGGTCAATTTTTACCAGGCATGGCAATTCTGAAGCTGGCTAACTACCATGTCCCGGCAAAGCCAATAATTACTTTTACCAGTTTCATGTCGGTCATTACCGGCATCTTTGGTGGGATTACGACTACTACGGCTGCTATCACAGCAACACTGTGCACTGGCAAAGAGGCGAATGAAGACCCTAACAAGCGATATGTTGCCGGTATTTTTAGTGGAATTTTCTTTTTGATTGGAGGTTCTTTAGCCGGCTCAATCGTACTGATTTTTACCAGCCTGCCAAAAGAACTCATCGCCCTGCTAGCTGGATTAGCTTTGCTTGGCGCGATTATCTCCAGCCTCATGAGCACTCTTGAAGAGCCGGATCACAGAGAAGCCTCGGCTATTACCTTTTTAGCTACCGCATCTGGCATGAGCTTCTTAGGCCTGGGTTCTGCATTTTGGGGAATAGTTATTGGCTCAATTGCATACGTGGTTTTTGATAAAGATTTATTGAAATTAAAGAGTAAACAAAAGAATGATTGATAAAACATCAGCATCAATATTTGATGCAATTAAACAAATTCCAGATGGCGCAACAGTCATGATTGGTGGTTTTGGTACCGCCGGACAGCCTGCTGAACTCATCGATGCGCTCATTGAGCATGGCGCTAAAGACTTGACGGTAGTAAACAATAACGCCGGCAATGGTGATCATGGTTTAGCAGCGCTATTAAAGGCAGGGCAAGTAAAAAAGATCATTTGCTCCTTTCCAAGGCAATCGGATTCCTATGAATTTGATAAGTTGTACTACGCCAAAAAAATAGAATTGGAATTAGTTCCCCAGGGAAACCTGGCTGCTCGTATTCAGGCGGCAGGCGCTGGCCTAGGAGCTATCTATACGCCAACTGGCTATGGCACGCTTTTGGCTGAAAACAAAGAAAGCAAAATCATTAATGGCAAGGGATATGTACTTGAGTATCCGATTCAAGCAGATTTTGCGTTGATCAAGGCCTATAAAGGTGATCGCTGGGGGAACCTCACTTACCGCATGAGTGCTAGAAATTTCGGCCCGATTATGGCGACTGCCGCTAAATGCACTATCGCGCAAGTTAATGAAGTGGTGCCATTGGGAGATATCGATCCAGAGCACGTTATTACTCCAGGTATTTTTGTTAAGCACGTTGTTGCTGTGAAAGGGAAATAAACAATGGCATATCAACGTTTAACTAGAGAACAAATTGTTCAAAGAGTAGCAAAAGATATTCCTGAAGGATCTTATGTCAATTTAGGCATTGGCTTGCCGACCAAAATTGCTAATTACCTCGATGCTGATAAAGAAATCTTTTTGCAAAGTGAGAATGGTGTTTTGGGTATGGGTCCAGCGCCAGCTAAAGGTGATGAAGATTCAGATCTAATTAATGCCGGAAAAGAATTCATTACTTTATTAAAAGGCGGCTCATTTTTTCATCATGGCGATTCATTCACCATGATGCGTGGCGGCCATATTGATATTTGTGTTTTAGGGGCATTCCAAGTTGCTCAAAATGGCGATTTAGCCAATTGGCATACCGGTTCACCCGATGCTATTCCAGCAGTAGGTGGTGCGATGGACCTGGCTATTGGCGCCAGAAATGTTTTTGTCACCATGGAACATGTCACCAAAAATGGTGAAGCCAAGATTGTTGAGCAATGTTCGTACCCATTAACGGGTATGAATTGTGTCAATCGTATCTATACCGACCTTGCAGTGATTGATGTCACTCCAAAGGGCTTAGTCGTTACCGAGATGGTTCCTGGACTCACCCTAGATGAGTTGCAAAAACTTACCGATGCACCTTTATCAATGGCTCAATGATGAAAAATAATGCAAACGCCTATATTTGTGACGCTATTAGAACGCCGTTTGGCAGATACGGTGGATCACTATCTACAATCAGGGCTGATGATTTAGCAGCTTTACCAATTCAGGCATTGATGATGCGCAATATCGTGGATTGGTCTGCTCTAGATGATGTGATTTATGGATGTGCAAACCAAGCTGGTGAAGACAACAGAAACGTCGCCAGAATGGCTTCATTGCTAGCCCGCTTACCGGTTGAAGTTCCGGGCTCAACTGTAAATAGATTATGTGGATCTAGTCTTGATGCCATTGGTATTGCCGCCAATGCTATTAAAGGTGGTGGCAATCACTTAATGATTGCTGGTGGCGTAGAGAGCATGTCGCGCGCGCCATTTGTCATGGGCAAGGCTGATTCAGCTTTTTCCCGTTCAGCCAAGATTGAAGACACAACCATCGGCTGGCGTTTCATTAATCCGCTGATGAAAGCACATTATGGCGTTGACTCCATGCCAGAGACAGCTGAAAACGTTGCTGAGGATTTCAGAATTTCTCGTGTTGATCAGGATTTATTCGCATTTACGAGTCAGCAACGCACCGCTAAAGCACAAGCAGCAGGAATCTTTGATGATGAAATTATTCCAGTCAACATTCCGCAGAAAAAAGGCGATCCAGTTGTATTTTCAAAAGACGAGCATCCACGCTTAACAACTATAGAAACCTTGGCTTCCTTAAAAAGTATTGTGAAGCAGGGTGGCACTGTCACTGCTGGTAATGCATCAGGCGTTAATGATGGTGCTTGTGCGCTATTGCTTGCCTCGGATGCGGGAATTAAACAGCATTCATTGACTCCTAAAGCGCGCGTTATTGCGGTAGCCGCAGCTGGTGTACCCCCAAGAATCATGGGCTTTGGACCATCTCCCGCAGTGAAAAAAGTATTGGAAAAGGCGGGATTAAAGCTCAGCCAGATGGATGTCATTGAGTTAAACGAAGCTTTTGCATCGCAAGCGCTAGCGGTAACTCGTGATCTAGGTCTGCCTGACAACGCTCCGCATGTAAATCCAAACGGTGGCGCAATTTCTCTGGGCCATCCATTAGGCGCTTCAGGTGGGCGTTTAGTTACAACTGCAATGTACCAGCTCATTCGTACCAAAGGAAAATATGCCCTTTGCACGATGTGCATTGGAGTGGGACAGGGCATTGCATTAATTATTGAGAGAGTTTAGGAGTAGCAATGAGCATTGCGCATATTAATGGGATTGATGTTTTTTACTTAACGGATGGCGATCCCCATAAACCAGCCATTATTTTTTCAAATTCCTTGGGTGCAGACCATTCAATGTGGGATGGGCAGCTTGAGAATTTGAGAAGAGATTTCTACTTAATTCGATATGACACCAGGGGGCATGGTTTATCCAGTGCGCCAAAAGGACCTTATTCAGTAGCGCAACTCGCTAGTGATGTTCTGGGTCTTCTCGATTACTTAAGCATTGAGAAAGCACTCTTTTGTGGAATTTCGATGGGTGGCCTCATTGGTCAGTACTTGGCAATTCATGCTCCACAGAGAATCGAGGCGCTGGTGATATCAAACACTGCTCCAAAAATTGGTGCAGAGACTGCATGGCTTGATCGTGCCAGCCTCGTAAGGAAAGAGGGCATGAACACGATTGCGGAATCGGCCCCTTCCAGATGGTTTACCCCAGAGTTTTATGGGTCTAACCGCAGCGGAGTGAATGGGTTACTCATTAATTTGAAGAATACGAATCCTGAAGGTTATGCAGGCTGCTGTGAGGCGCTAGCAAAAGAAGACTTAAGAGATGGAATTTCAACAGTCAATATCCCGGTTCTGATCATCGCCGGGGATAAAGACCCTGTGACGACGATTGAAGATGCAAAAGCGATGCAATCCCAAATTAAGGGTTCTCAAATTGCTACTTTGGCAGCATCTCATATATCCAACATTGAAGCTGAAGCTGCGTTCAATCAAGCAATAAAACAATTTTTTATAAAACAAGTTAAACAAGAGATGGAGACTAGTCATGAGTCAAATTGATGTTCATAAGTTAATAGATGAGGCCAGGTTCGGTAAGTTTCATTGGGGTCTATTGTTTTGGTGTGGTCTGATTATTATTTTTGATGGTTACGATCTCGTCATTTACGGGGTAGTCTTGCCAAAACTCATGGCTGAATGGCAGCTAACGCCTATGCAGGCCGGAACCTTAGGTAGTTATGCTTTATTTGGCATGATGTTTGGCGCAATGTTCTTTGGACCGCTATCAGACAAGATCGGTAGAAAAAAGACGATTGCTATGTGTGTCATATTGTTTAGCTTCTTTACTTTTATCAATGGTTTCGCTGAAAACTTAACCCAATTTGGCATTTGCAGATTTATTGCTGGACTAGGTATTGGTGGTGTGATGCCGAACGTAGTTGCTTTAATGACAGAGTATTCACCCAAGAAAATTCGCAGTCTTTTGGTAACCATTATGTTTAGCGGCTATTCAGTGGGTGGTATGTTATCGGCAGGTGTAGGTATCTACTTAATTCCAACATATGGATGGCCTGCAGTATTTTTTGTGGCGATCATCCCTTTACTCTTGTTGCCAGTGATTTTGTATTTCTTACCAGAGTCACCTGGCTTTCTGATTAAGTCAAATCGCAATGCTGATGCAGGGAAAATTTTGCAAAAGATTGCTCCTGAAAGTACAGCATTAAATGCTAATGACTATGTATATCCACTCGGAAATGCCTCTAGCTCAGTGCCTTTGGTTTCCTTGTTTAAGGATGGCCGCATCGTCAGTACATTGATGTTTTGGACATCATTCTTTATGTGCTTGTTAATGGTTTATGCACTAGGTTCATGGTTGCCAAAGCTCATGAATAAGGCTGGCTACGAGTTAGGTTCAAGCCTGATGTTCTTGATGGTCTTAAATATTGGTGCTATTTTTGGTGCTGTTGGGGGCGGTTGGCTTGCGGATAAATTCCATCCGCGTAAAGTATTGACCATCTTCTTTATATGCGCAGCTACTTCTATTAGTTTGTTGGGGGTAAAGAGTCCATTTATTGTTCTGAATTTATTAGTGGCGATTGCAGGTGCCACAACGATTGGTTCTCAAATTTTGCTTTACGCCTATGTTGCTCAGTACTATCCTCTGAAAAT
Source organism: Polynucleobacter sp. MWH-UH35A (assembly GCF_018687075.1). Taxonomy (NCBI): domain Bacteria; kingdom Pseudomonadati; phylum Pseudomonadota; class Betaproteobacteria; order Burkholderiales; family Burkholderiaceae; genus Polynucleobacter; species Polynucleobacter sp. MWH-UH35A. The sequence continues at coordinate 1,282,777 of NZ_CP061285.1, read as the reverse complement.
ACGTTCCACCGGTATTGGCTGGGCATCAGGAGTTGGTCGAGTAGGTGCAATTTTAGGTCCTGTGCTTGGTGGAACTTTATTAAGCTTAAGCTTGCCTTTGGAATTTAATTTCTATGCCTTTGCAATTCCAGGTGCGATTGCTTGTATAGCAATATCTCTAGCGGGCAGAAAGGGACATGATGGCGTTTAAGAACTGGCCACAGCAAATCACCAGGGTAATTGGATTTGCTCTAATCACCCTAACTGCACAGATGGCAGCCGCACAAGAGTGGCCAGCCAAACCAATAAAGTGGATTGTTCCATTTCCACCAGGTGGTGCAATGGATGTGATTGCTAGAGCGCTCGCTGATAGCTCTTCCAAATCCTTGGGGCAAACCATATTTGTTGAGAATAAACCTGGCGCAGGTGGCAATATTGGCGCTGAGCTGGTTGCCAGGTCTGAAGCTGATGGTTATACGATGATGATCACATCAATCGGAATGGCTACCAATAAATTTTTGTATCCCAAGTTAGCCTATGACCCAGTGAGAGATTTTGCTCCTGTCAGCTTAATTGCAATTGTGCCAAATGTATTGGTGACAAATGCCACCCAGCCGAATGTAAAAACGGTGGCAGAAGTGATTGCTAATGCAAAAGCGCAGCCAGGAAAGTTGACTTATGCCTCTGCAGGAAACGGTACCTCAATTCATTTGGCTGGGGAGGTCTTCACTTCTTTGGCAAAAATTGATATGCAGCATATACCCTATAAGGGTAGTGGGCCTGCAGTAACAGATTTACTTGGCGGACAGGTCAACTATATGTTTGACAGCATTACTTCTGCAAAGCCGCACATTGCTTCAGGAAAATTAAGAGCTATTGGCTTGACAACTGCAAAGCGGTCAAAATCACTTCCTGGTGTGCCGACTATTGCTGAATCAGGCTTGCCTGGATATGATGTGACGCCATGGTTTGCAGTGTTTGTACCAGCTAACACTCCAAAGCCTGTGATTAAGAAATTGAATTCAGCATTGATTGCCAGCATGAACACTCAAGCCATTAAAGAGAAGTTTGAAAGTATCGGCGCAGAACCGATAGGATCTTCGCCAGAAGAAATGGCAATTTACTTGAATAAAGAAATTGAGCGCTGGGGTAAGGTGATTTCAGCTAATAATATAAAGGCTGATTAAGGTAGTCTTCTTATATGGGTGGTGCTTAATGTGCCACCCAATACGAAGGTAACTAATTCATAAGAAACAATAACAAAGTGTGCGATTGAATCGCTAACAGCAAACCCTTATGCAGTAAGGGTTGTAATTTTTGGGATTTTTATAGGCTGAAGCGAATCGCCCGCAAAGCCTTATTCTATATGGTGGGTCGGGCGAGATTCGAACTCGCGACCAACGGATTAAAAGTCCGCTGCTCTACCGACTGAGCTACCGACCCAGTTAAGCCATAAATTATAGCAAGAAGTTTGATAGCTACCCTCGGGTGTATAGGGCCTGCCCGTCAGCCCTTGTAGTTACAAGTGGCTTATGAATTTACCCGTCTGGCAACCGGTGGGTTTTTGGAAAAATACTCCTTGATTCCCCTCAAAATCGCATCTGCAATACGATCCTGGTAGCCGTCATCGTTCAGCCGCACCTCTTCCTGGGGGTTGCTAATAAAAGCCGTTTCTACCAGGATAGAGGGGATATCCGGAGCTTTTAAAACCGCAAAACTGGCTTGCTCTACCTTGGGCTTATGTAGGGGTGCAAATCCGCCAATTTGCCTCAAGATGGAATTTCCCACCTGTAAGGAGTCTTTGATCTGGGCGGTAGTTGACATGTCTAATAGGAGGTTAGCAACCTGCCTATCTTGAGTTTTGATATTGATACCGCCAATCAGGTCGGATGCATTTTCTTTGTTGGCCATCCAGCGTGCAGTGGTGCTACTTGCACCCATTTGTGAGAGTGCAAAGACGGATGCCCCCTTAGCATTTCTCTCGATAAAGGCATCCGCATGAATTGATACAAATAAATCAGCTTCAACACGACGTGCTTTTTGCACTCGGACATGCAGCGGCACAAAGTAATCGCCATCTCTCGTTAAGAATGGGCGCATATACGCCTCGCCTTCAATCTTGTCTTTGAGTCTCTTTGCAATTGCTAGCACGACATTCTTTTCTCTAGAGCCTGCTGCACCAATAGCGCCGGGATCCTCGCCACCATGACCTGGATCAATAGCAATAGTGATCAAGCGCTTGTATTTGGCGGGCGCAGGCAATTCCTTGGGGTCTGGAATAGTTTGTGCAACTGGTGCCGCAGGAACTTTAGCTAGTTCTTTTTCTTTCTTGGTGGCGAACTGTGCAATCAGATCAACTTCTTCATTGGATTTTTCAAGCGCACTTTCTTTTTTAGCGCTGCTTCTTACTAAGGCCATCAAAGGATCTGGTGGAGTAGTGGGGTACAAATCAAATACCATGCGGTAGTTGTACTCAGCAACTGGATCAAGCGTAAAGAGTTGCGGCTTGATAGGTTCTTTTAGGTCAAACACCAAGCGCACAATCCCTGGTTGAAATTGCCCAACGCGAACTTGTGAGATGTAAGGGTCGTTCGGCTTTACCTTGGCTACTAAATCTTTGAGTGTGGGATTAAGTTCCAATCCTTGCACATCTACTACCAAACGATCGGGATTGGTCAAAATTTGCTGTGTAATCGGTAGTGGTGTATCAGATTCCAAGGTGACACGGGTGTAGTCCTCGGAAGGCCATACGCGCACACCTAGAATCTTGGCGCCCCAAGCAATATCAAGCTCTGTAAGTAAAAGCGCAAAGCTCAAAAACTTTACTGAAGTCTTGAGGGTTTGTCTTTTCGAGAGATTGGTATTTTTAAGACCCATTACTTCAGTTCAATATCTTTTAAGGCAGCCAGTCCAGATTCACTTAGGGCGCTAATCTTGATAGTGCGTTCATTTTCATCTGCGCCTGCACTTAGCTGAATCTGAATATCAAAAGCGGGCAGGGTACCTTCTGCTTTTTCTGGCCATTCAATCAAACAAAGTCCAGGAACGTCAAAGTACTCTGCGAATCCTGCTTCTTGCCATTCCAATGGATCGCGCATGCGATATAAATCAAAATGATGAACCGTGATGTCTTGTTGCTGTAGTTGGAGTGGGTAGAGCTCACATAATGTATAGGTTGGGCTTTTTACTTTGCCTTGATGACCCATCGCCTGAATAAGGTATCTCGTAAACGTTGTTTTGCCAGCGCCCAGATTACCCTCGAGAGAAATGTTTAGATGTGACCTTGGTTGCTGAGTCAGAAAGTACGCAAAACTGGTTGCTAACTGCTTGGCTAGGGATGCGGTATCCCCCTCTTGCCTACAATAGCGTTCTATTGAGGTCAGTGGTTCTGCTTTTATTGTCGTTGCTTGTGTTTGAGCCATTTCCCCTAGTTTATTCAATAATTGCGCTACATTCTGTATTCCATATGTCTTTATCTGCCAATCCTAAACCCTTGGATGAGTCCAATCTGCGTGATTGGCTCAAAACTCAGGCTTTGGCCTTGGGGTTTGATGGCATGCGCATTACCGACACCCAATTAGGTCCTGCAACAGAGCGTTTACAGGCATGGCTAGCTGAGGGGCGTCATGGGCAAATGGAATATATGCAGCGCCATGCCGAGTTGCGCTCTAATCCTGAGCTTTTAGTTCCCGGCGCAGTGCGCGTGATTTGTGTGTCGATGAACTATTTGCCGCCTGAGACTGATTTTGATGCTGAGTGGCAGCGACTAGAGGACCCGACTCAAGCAGTCGTATCAATATATGCCAGGGGGCGCGATTATCACAAAGTGCTTCGCAATCGTTTGCAAGAGTTTGCCAATCTTATTGAAGAGCGTATTGGCAAGTTAGGGTATCGCGTATTCACAGATTCAGCTCCGCTAATGGAAGTAGAGCTGGCACGCAAAGCAGGATTGGGTTGGCGCGGCAAGCACACACTCTTGCTCAACCGTGAATCTGGCTCCACGTTTTTCTTGGGTGAAATCCTAGTAGATGTCCCACTGCCAATCGATCAAGAGACCGAAGAGCATTGCGGTACCTGCACATCCTGCATAGATGTTTGTCCAACCCAGGCCATCACTGCGCCTTACCAATTGGACGCCAGAAGATGCATCTCCTATCTCTCGATTGAGAATCCAGGCGCTATCCCAGTTGAATTCAGAAAAGCTATGGGTAATCGGGTCTACGGGTGCGATGACTGTCAACTTATATGTCCTTGGAATAAATTTGCTAAGCGCACTGAACTGCCAGACTTTGCGAGGCGGCATGGACTTGGTCAAGCTACGCTCTTGCAACTCTGGTCATGGACTGAGCAAGAGTTTGAACAACGCCATGAAGGTAGTGCTATTCGTAGAATTGGCTACATCAGATGGCGACGAAATTTGGCAGTTGCCATGGGTAATGCGCTTGCGAGCACGAAAGTAGATCACGCAGATAAAGAATCATTGCGCGCCGCACTCAACGAAGCCCTTCCTGTTGCTGATGATTTGGTGGCGGAGCATATTCAGTGGGCATTAGCAGTTACTTCGTAAGCAAAAAGTCTTGCGAACTCTTACAATCTACCCATGTCATCAGCAGACCAACCGTATATTGATCCCAGCGAAATCGCACTAGAAAGCTCCGCGGCCGAACGCTTCAAAAATCGTCATGATGCATTTTGGTCTGGCATTCGTGATGCGGTTGGTGCTCCTGCATTGGTGCTCTTTGCTGGCATGGTTGGTTTTGGGGCAATGGGCAAGACCAATGGCTTTGATATTTGGTTCACTTCCGCTACCAGCTTATTTATGTTTGCCCTTCCTGGGCAGGTGGTGTTGCTGGAGATGGCCATCACCGGATCATCTGCAATTGCAATTGCCCTGGCAGTCACCTTAACTGCCACCCGTTTTATTACGATGACAGTGACGCTCTTTCCACAGTTTCATCACAAGGATCGCAATCGCAGTCTATATGCTTCCGTGCATCTATTGGCGATGACTGCTTGGGCTATCTCCATGCGTGAATTTCATTCAATCGAAACTCGCCACCGCCTTAGCTACTTTGTAGGTCTTGGCTTGGTGTGTTGGCTCATTTCTGTTCCAGGAACAATTTTGGGCTATCTCTTGGCGGGAATGGTACCCCCTCCCGTAACTTTGGGACTCGTATTTATTAATCCCTTATTCTTTTTGCTAACCTTTACCGAGGTAAAGCCTTGGATTAATCGGATCGCTATTTTGTTGGGATGTATCTTTGGACCAATATTTTTCTTTATCGACCGTGATACTAGTTTGCTAACAGCTGGTTTAGTTGCGGGTACCATCGCTTACTTCATTGACCGAAAATTCTTGCGCAAGAAAGCAGGGGTGTTTGGCTGATGAATGCGATTCAGAGTGCGCTGACTGGTTGGTGGTTATGGATTGCTCTGGTTGGCGCCTGTTTGGGAACTTATTTCTGTCGTGCAATTGGGGTAACACTTTCTCAGCGCATTAACCAAGATAGCGAAATCTTTCGCTGGTTAGCTGCTGTTACTTACGCTATGGTTGCCGCACTCACTGTGCGACTGATTGTGATGCCTTTGGGTTTGCTGGCAACCGTTCCCTTATGGATCCGAATATTGATTTGCGTCTTGAGTATCGCCGTCATGATGTCTAGGCCAACTCGTCGCTTAGTGCCAGCCTTATTAACTGGCACTATTTTGATGGTCTCCTACGGAGTGATGCGCTAGCACCTCTTATTGTAAGTGCGCTGCCAAAATTCTGGCAATGTGAACAGCTTCTCTTTGAGCCCCATCAGTAATTTGATGGCGACAGCTTGTGCCATCAGCTACAACCCAACTATCTGGTGACTTGCGAATGCTTGGCAATAGACTTGCTTCAGCCATTTGCTTAGATACTTCAATATGCTCAGCTTCGTAACCAAAACTACCCGCCATACCGCAGCATGATGATTCAATCAATTTGGGCTCTGCATTTGGAATGAGTTTGAGCAACTCCAGTGCAGGGGTTACTGCAGCAAATGACTTCTGATGGCAGTGACCGTGAAATAGCACTGACTTATCCGCCGCTTTGAGATTCAAGTTGAGCTTTCCGGCTTTAGCTTCGCTCGCTAAGAACTCTTCTAGAAGTTGCGCATTCTTGGAAACGCTGACTGCACGCTCACCAAAACCCATGACTAAGGCTTCATCTTTTAGCGTGAATAAGCAAGAAGGCTCTAGGCCAATAATCGGAATGTGTTTATCTGCATAAGGCGCAAGATGGTCAACTAATTCACCAAGGGTGGCTTTGGCTTTATCGACCATGCCTGCTGCAAGATAGGTCCTGCCGCAGCAAAACTCTTTAGAGCAAGTATTTTCTGTGGGGCTCACTGATTTGCTTTGACTCTTTTTAGGAATATGCACAAGATAGCTCCCAGCCTTGAGTACCTTTAAAGCGGCTTGGAGATTCTCATCTTCAAAGTAAGCGTTAAAGGTATCTGCCAACAGTACAACACCCTTGCCGTCTGTATTACTCGCCAATTGTTCTGGGGTGTATTGGTATGAATCTTTCGCTTTCTGGTTCCAGAATGTTTTTGCTCTCCAGGTTGGCAAACTTCGTTGCGCTGAGATGCCCATAATCCACTCCTGAAGCTTAGCAATCGGCGCAATGTGATTACGTAGATTGAGAAGACTTGGCAAAAATGGAATATTGCTAATCGTGCTGGCATATTTAGGCAGATAAGCCACTGCCAGATCTCTGAGTGAGTAACCTACACGCTTCTTATATGCAGAAAGGAACTCGATCTTCATCTTAGCCATATCAACACCAGTAGGGCACTCGCGACGGCACGCCTTGCAGCTTACGCAAAGCTCCATCACCTCTTTGATGGCATCACTTGCTAACGGTGAAGATTCGGGAGAGGTTCCACTCTTTAGATCGAGCTGATTAGAAAGCGCTAAACGTAATGTATTTGCTCTGCCGCGTGTGAGATGTTTCTCATCACGAGTCACGCGATAACTAGGGCACATCACTTCAGCATCAAACTTGCGGCAGTGACCATTGTTATTGCACATCTCGACTGCTTTAGCCAAGCCCATTGCCGGGTCACCGCCTGTGCCAGGCGCAGTGGTTTCTTCCGTAACGGGATCGTTCTGCACATTCCAGGCGGACCAATCCAGCGCTGGTTGTAATGGAATGACTTTATAGCTTGGCGGAAACCTAAATAGGGTGGAGTCATCCATCTTTGGTGGATTAACGATCTTGCCTGGATTAAACAATCCTTTTGGATCAAATGCATGCTTAATCTCCGCAAGGGCTTCAGTGATCTTCGGACCAAACTGCCAAGAGATCCACTCACCACGACATAAGCCATCACCATGCTCACCGCTATAAGCGCCTTTGTATTTTCGTACCAGGGCAGAAGCCTCTTCGGCAACGGCACGCATCTTCTGGGCGCCATCTCTACGCATGTCCAAGATAGGGCGCACATGCAAAGTTCCTACGGAGGCATGGGCATACCAAGTGCCGCGTGAACCATATTTAGAAAATACATCGGTGAGCGCTTGGGTGTAATCCGCCAAACTCTCGAGTGGTACAGCACAGTCTTCGATAAAGCTCACCGGCTTGCCATCGCCTTTGAGACTCATCATGATGTTCAAACCGGCTTTACGTACTTCCCATAGATTCTTTTGTAGAGATGCGTTAGGCATAGTTACTACAGAACCTGGTAAGTCCAGATCACTCATGAGTTCTTGCAGAGCCTTGAGCTTTTCTAAGAGTGGTGCATGTGCTTCACCAGAAAACTCCACCAATAAAATCGCTTCAGGTGTTTTAGCAGCATGATCTACTAAGGCTGTCTCAATAGTTTTCTTGAAGCTGGGATTACTGCGTGCTAAATCAATCATGGTGCGATCTACCAGCTCTACCGCTGTTGGACCGAGCTTCACAATATGCTGGGCACTATCCATTGCTTTATAAAAGCTAGCGAAGTTCACAATTCCGAGTACTTTGTGTTGCGGCAAGGGCGCGAGCTTGAGTTTGAGTGACTTGTAATACGCCAAAGTACCTTCGCTACCCACCAATAAGTGAGCCAGATTGACGCTGCCATCTTGGGTGTAAGGCAATTCACTTTGGGGGTTGAAGATGTCGAGGTTATATCCCGCAACCCGTCTTAATACTTTCGGAAAATGGGCTTCGATTTCTGGTTGGAGGGTATGGGCTAGGTTTTTAACAAAATCACCCAGCTCTTTAGCGACACCAGAGCTGTTAGCATAATTACCAAACTGCGCTACTTGACCATTTGCTAACCAAGCATCAATGCCTAATACGTTGTGCACCATATTGCCGTAAGCAATAGAGCGACTACCGCAGGAGTTGTTGCCTGCCATACCGCCAATCGTAGCTTGCCCAGCTGTGGAGACATCGACTGGATACCAAAGGCCGTGTTGCTTTAATGAGCCATTGAGGTGGTCGAGAACAATGCCGGGCTCAACTTCAACATAAGCTTTGTCCAAATTGAAATCTAAAACGTTTCTGAAATATTTGGTGTTATCAATAACAAGTGCTGCGCCAGTAGTTTGACCGCATTGGCTGGTGCCACCACCACGAGGTAATACTGGCACACCAAGTTCCGCGGCAATCTGAATCGCACTGGCAATATCTTGCGCAGTTTTTGGTACAAACACAGCAACTGGCATTGCTTGATAGATGGAGGCATCTGTTGCATAGCGCCCACGACTCGCGCTATCGATCATTACTTCGCCTGAAGTCTCTTGGCGTAAGCGCTTGGCCAGCTCAGCCTGATTGACCATGAGTTCTTTGAGGTCTAGAGGCTTATTCATGGCTTGGCTGTCTCCACATCTTTTGTTTCTGCTTCTGATTTGAGTAACTGCACTACAACATCGCGTTTGTTCTGTACGTGCTGAATCATGATCCTACGCATACGCACTGGGTCCCGAGCTTTGAGGGCATCAAGCATTTCTTGATGCTCTTCAACAGCCTTTTCCCATTTGACGCCGTCTTGGTTCGAGCGAAAGCGTAATGCTTCGATACGCGCATTGACTTGCGTAAAGAGTCGGGAGAGGACTGGATTATTTGCGGCTTGATTAATCAGATGATGAATGCGTAAATTGAGTTTGTAGTAGCTCGATAAATCACGACGCGCATACGAAGCCATCATTTCATATTGAAGAGCTTCTAATTCAGAGAGGGCGGCATCGCTAATATTGTTGGCAGCCAACTCACCAGAGAATCCTTCAAGATCGGCAATCACATCAAAAGTGTGAATCACATCCTCGAGAGTGAGTTGCACTGCAATGGCACCACGATTGGTAATAAGTTCCACTAAGCCGTCCGCAGCCAAACGACGAATCGCCTCTCGTATAGGGGTGCGAGAAACGTTCAGGCTCTCAGCTAATTCACGTTCATTGAGTTTGCTCCCAGGCGCAATTTTTCCTTCAACCAAGAGCGATCTCAATGATTGGAAGGTGGCCTCATGCAAATTCTGAGAATTAGTCGGTTCAATAGTTGCCATTTGGAATCTTTTAAACCCTATATTTGTATACAAAATTAACTATCAGTCATCATAAACTATAAATAACCGCTTTAAATGCCTATTTTTAGGTTTATTTGCAGTATTTATTTTAAATATTTTGTATACAAATTGGAAAATTGGGAAAAATTGTCATACACTAGTGCCAGAAATTACCACCTATAAACACTTTAAAAGTGAGACAAAGCATGTTGAAACTTGATAACCACGCATCAGGACGCCATTTTTTACATATTCCAGGCCCAAGCCCTGTTCCACCACGCGTACTGCGCGCAATAAGCTATCAAACCATTGACCACCGTGGCCCTGAGTTTGGTGCATTTGGCTTGAAGGTATTGGAAGGCATCAAAAAGATTTTTAAAACTGAGCAACCTGTGATTATTTATTCTGCCTCTGGAACGGGTTCTTGGGAGGGCGCATTAGTCAATGTTCTCAATCCTGGTGACAAAGTGCTGTTCTACGAAACAGGCCAGTTTGCGAACTTGTGGCGTGCACTTGCTAAACGCCTTGGCTTGGATGTAGAGGTGGTTGGCAAACCAGGGCAAGACTCTTGGCGTTGGGGTGTTGATGCCTCTGTGATTGAAGAGCGTTTACGCAAAGACACCGGCCATGAGATCAAGGCAGTGTGCGTTGTTCATAACGAAACTTCTACTGGTGTGACATCTAATATCGCCGCCGTGCGTAAAGCGATTGATTCCTTAAAGCATCCAGCCTTATTGCTCGTGGATAGTGTATCTGGCTTGGGTTCAGCGGATTATGAGCATGACAAGTGGGGCGCTGACGTCACCATTTCGGGTTCACAAAAAGGCTTGATGTTGCCGCCAGGAATTGGTTTTAATGCCTTATCTCCAAGAGCTATTGAGGCAAGCAAGCGCAACACATTTCCTAAATCATATTGGGCATGGGATGAAATTTTGGAGTCCAATAAAAACGGCTACTGGCCCACAACGCCAAGTACCAATTTAATGTATGGTTTGCATGAAGCGATGGACATGATGATGGCTGAAGGATTGGATACGATCTTCGCGCGCCATCAATGCTTGGCTGCGGCTTGTCGTGAGGCAGTGAAAGCTTGGGGTCTAGAAATTCAATGTCAAGATGAAAATTGCTATTCACCAGTGCTCACGTGTATTGCAACACCAGAAGGGATGGATGCCGATGTATTGCGCAAGCATGCATTAGAAAAATTCAATCTCTCACTGGGTACCGGCCTTGGAAAAATCAAAGGTAAGGCATTCCGCATCGGTCACTTAGGCGACTGTAATGAACTCAGCTTGATGGCTGCCCTCAGTGGGGTAGAGATGAGTCTGGGTTCTATGGGCTACAAACCGAAGGCCAGCGGCGTAGTGGCAGCCCAAGAGTTCCTTAAATAAGAAGGACTTAGGGCAACACAAAAGCGCATTAATCGGGGTGGGGCCTGATTCCGCATCAGGAGTCACGCTACACCCCTTATAATTCAAGTACTTATATAGAAGTGCATGCATTAAAGACACCATATTCGAGACAGAAAGATTAAACATGACTGCTACTAAACCTTACTTAACTCAAGCTGATGTTCAAAAGATTTTGGATGCAGCAAACAAACACGCTGCCGCTAACAATTGGGCAGTGACGATTGCCGTTTGTGATGATGGCGGTCATATGTTGGGTTTAATTCGTCGTGATGGTTGTGCTCCTGTATCCGCTTACATTGCTCAAGAAAAAGCACGTACTGCTGCAATGGGTAAACGCGAGAGCCGTGTCTATGAAGAAATTATTAATAACGGCCGCACTTCTTTCTTATCTGCCCCACATATTTCAGGCATGTTGGAGGGTGGCGTCAATATCGAGGTAAATGGGTTTACCATCGGCGCAGTCGGCGTTTCCGGCGTTAAATCGACCGAGGATGCTGAGACCGCTAAGGCTGGCATTGCGGCCATTCTGTAAGTTACCTTGACAAATACTGCTACTGATATAAATTCATCTACAGGGGTTAGCGATGCTGCCCCTAGTGTTGCCCCCACAGCAACAATTACTTTTGCTGACTTTGGTTTAGACCCGAAAATTCAAAAAGCGGTTCTGGAGCAGGGTTACAACACCCCAACTCCGATTCAAGCGCAATCCATTCCACATGTATTGGCTGGAAGTGATTTGATGGGCGCAGCGCAAACGGGCACTGGTAAAACAGCAGCCTTTGTATTGCCGATCATTCAAAAGATTCTGCGTCACGCAAGCAATAGCGCTTCACCAGCGCGTCATCCTATTCGTGCCCTAGTGCTCACTCCAACGCGTGAGCTGGCGGTGCAGGTAGCTGAAAACGCTGCGAGCTATTCAAAGCACACTGATCTGCGCGCTGCAGTGGTCTACGGCGGTGTGGATATGAAAGAACAAGTTGCGATACTGCGCAATGGTGTAGAGATCTTGATCGCCACTCCAGGTCGTTTGCTGGATCACATTGGTTCAAAGGTGGCTAATCTCTCGCAGGTAGAGATTTTGGTGCTGGATGAGGCCGACCGCATGCTGGATATGGGCTTCTTGCCTGATCTACAGCGCATCATCAATTTGATTCCAGTCCAAAGACAGACTTTATTGTTCTCTGCTACTTTCTCCCCAGAAATTAAAAAGCTGGCACAAAGCTATTTGCGCACGCCAGTGACAGTCGAGGTAGCACGCCAAAATGCTGCTGCAGATACCGTGAAGCAAGTAGTGCATATGGTTTCTGCTGCAGATAAGCAACGCGCGATTGTGAAGGTGTTAGAAGCACGCACGCGTGCAGGCTTATCCCGCCAATGCATCATCTTTACCAATAGTCGTTTAGGTTGCGCAAAGTTAGCGCGCGCCTTAGAGCGCGATGGCATTAAAGCGGGTGCGATACATGGTGACAAGAGTCAGGGTGAACGCACTTTAACTTTGGACGCATTTAAGTCGGGCGCGATTGAAGCTTTGGTAGCAACTGATGTAGCTGCACGTGGTTTAGATATTCCAGATATGCCTTGTGTAATTAATCACGAATTACCCTTCAACGCAGAAGACTTTATTCATCGTATTGGCCGAACTGGACGTGCCGGCAGCAAAGGTGATGCGATTGCTTTGGTCGATGCTAGTGAGAAACGTTTGCTCGACGATATTGAAAAGCTGATGAAGCGCAAGTTGGATGTGCAGCCTTTACCAGCAGGAGAGCCTTCGCATAGTCGCTCATCATCTCCAGGCACATCAACCAAAGTATCAGACCCGTTCTTCTACAAACCTTACGAGCCTTCAACGGCGCCTCTATCTTCTGCGGATACTGTAAAGCCTGAAGAGAAAAAGGTTGGAATCACCCCTGCTAAGCCTGCTGTTGGCGCTTTGCTTGGTGGTTTTAAAAAGAAATAAAAAAGCAAGAAACAAAAAAATAAGAAACAAAGAAGCAAGAAAAAACAAGAAACAGAGAAGCAAGCAATAAAAAAGAAAAGCTAAGTTCGTTAGTTTTTCCATGCATGGGTGGCCGCTAACAGCCACTCTGCAATCGTAGTATTCACACCATCAGGCAGGTCCTGCAGTCCCAGATGTTTAGCAGCTTTACGCAACTCCAATAGCGAGTGCCTTTCATCTCGGGTGTTGATTTGCGTGGCTAGAGTTTGCTTGCTGAGTTTTTCGCCATGCTCATCAAGAACAAGAGGAAGATGCAGATACTCTGGCCTTTGATAACCTAATACTTCTTGCAGGTAAATTTGCCTTGCAGTATTGCTTAACAAATCCTGGCCGCGAACAATGTGTGTGATGCCTTGCTCAGCATCATCGACTACAACGGCTAGTTGGTAGGTAAATAAACCATCGCTTCTTCGCAAGACAAAATCACCCACTTCTGTATTGAGGTTTTGGCTTTGCATCCCCAGAGCTAAATCCCTAAATTGAATAAGGCAATTTTTAGGGAGGGCAATACGCCAAGCCTTATTCCCATCCCCAAAAGCTTGAATCGGGTTGCCTATTAATTCAGCAGGGCGGCAGGTGCCTGGATAGACCATTTCTTGGTTGCGGGGGGTCTCAATCCCAAGACTAGCTAAGGTGTTGGCTATCGTTTGACGTGAGCAGGTGCAGGCGTACAGGCATTTGAGATCATTTAAACGATCTAAAGCACTCTGGTAAGCCTCTTGGCGTTGGGATTGGTAGATGATCCCCTCATCCCAAGTGAGCCCGCAGGAGAGTAATTGCGCCTGTATTTGCTGGGTGGCCTCTGGGATACAGCGGGGGGTGTCCAAATCTTCAATTCTGAGCAGCCATTTACCCCTATTTTTACGGGCATCCAGCCAACTTCCGAGAGCAGCCACTAGGGAGCCTGCATGCAGTGGGCCGGTAGGCGACGGGGCAAATCGCCCGCGATAGCCGCTGGCTGGGGATGGAAGGTTTTTGGATGTCGACACAGCTAAAATCATCTCATGGCTTCACCCCGTTTTGTTCATCTTCGCGTCCATTCCGAGTTTTCGATTACGGATGGAGTCGTTCGTATTGATGATGCCGTTGCAGCAGCGGTCAAAGATGAGATGGGTGCCTTGGCCATCACCGATTTAAGCAATTTATTTGGTTTAGTGCGTTTTTATACGACTGCCCGCTCTAGCGGTATTAAGCCGATTGCTGGTGCTGATGTTTGGATCAGCAATCCTCAGGATCCGGAGCAACCTCATCGCTTGTTGCTCTTGGTGCAAAACCATTCTGGCTATCTTAATTTGTGTGAACTGCTCAGTAGAGCATCGCTTGATAACCAATCCCGTGGTCGGGCTGAAGTCGATTCCGCTTGGTTTAGTGAGCCCGCTGCTAAGGCAGAGGATAAAGCCGCTAAGCGGACCTTATCTTATGGACTCATTGCGCTCTCTGGTGCCCGCATGGGTGAAGTTGGCGCAGCATTGCTTGCTGGTCAAGACGATCAAGCTAAGATTGTTGCCAGACGCTATGAAAAGCTGTTTCCAAAGTCTTTTTATATCGAAGTGCAACGGGGCGGCAATCCTCAGGACGAAAAGCAACTGCAACTTGCTTGCCACTTAGCAAATGAGCTCGATTTACCAGTAGTCGCAACACATCCAGTGCAGTTCATGCAGAGAAGTGACTTTACGGCGCACGAAGCCCGTGTTTGTATTGCCGAGGGGGAGTTACTTGGCAATCCACGCCGCGCTAAAAAGTTTAATGAAGAGCAGTATTTCCTGACCCAGGAGGAAGTGGAAAAGCGTTTTGCAGATTTGCCAGTGGCTTTGGCGAACTCAGTAGAAATTGCCAAGCGTTGCAACCTTTCCTTGGTTTTGGGTCAACCGCGTTTGCCAGACTTTCCGACACCACCCGGAATTACGCTCGATGAATATTTGCTCGCTCAATCTGAAGTCGGTTTAGAGCGCCACATGGAGCGCAACTTTCCCGATCCAGAAGAGCGCAAAAAAGAAATGGCGCGTTATCACGAACGTTTGGTGTTCGAGGTTAAAACGATTTCTCAAATGGGTTTCCCAGGCTACTTCTTAATCGTTGCAGACTTCATTAACTGGGCAAAAAATAATGGTGTCCCGGTTGGCCCTGGTCGCGGCTCTGGCGCCGGCTCTTTAGTAGCGTACTCGCTTGGTATTACCGATTTGGATCCATTGCGCTACAACCTTCTCTTTGAGCGCTTTCTCAATCCAGAGCGGGTATCGATGCCCGACTTCGATATTGACTTCTGTCAGCACGGTCGCGACCGGGTGATTCAGTATGTAAAGGATAAGTACGGCAAAGATGCGGTCAGTCAGATTGCAACCTTTGGAACCATGGCTGCCAGAGCAGCTATTCGAGACGTGGGACGCGTACTTGAGCAAGGCTATAACTTCGTCGACGGCATCGCTAAGCTGGTGCCCAATAAGCCAGGTCAGTACATGACCATTGAAATGGCCAAGAAGGAAGAGAAGCAATTAGCTGAACGTGAGAAGAATGAAGATGAAGTGCGTCAATTACTCTCCTTGGCTCAGCAATTAGAGGGTATGACTCGTAACGTCGGCATGCATGCTGGTGGCGTATTGATAGCGCCAGGACGTCTCACTGATTTCTGTCCACTTTACACTCAAGAAAGCAAAGATCAAGACAGTAGCTCCGTTATTAGTCAGTTCGACAAGGATGACGTAGAGGCGATTGGTTTGGTGAAGTTCGACTTCTTAGGCTTGACCACGCTTACCATCCTTGCTGCTGCAGAGCGTTGGATTAAAGCCTTACACGCGGATCGCAGAGACTGGAATATTGGTGAGATTCCGCTCGATGATGAGAAAGCCTTTGATGTCCTTAAGCGCGCCAATACGGTTGCCGTATTTCAGCTAGAAAGCCGTGGCATGCAAGGCATGCTTCGTGAGGCTAAGCCCGACCGCTTTGAGGACATTATTGCTTTGGTGGCTTTGTATCGTCCAGGTCCGATGGACTTGATCCCAGACTTTATTGAGCGTAAGCATGGGCGTCAAAAAGTAGAGTATCCCGATCCGCGTATTGAGCCAGTCCTGCGTGAGACTTACGGCATCATGGTCTACCAAGAGCAGGTGATGCAGATGGCGCAGATGATCGGCGGTTACTCGCTTGGTGGCGCTGACATGCTCCGTCGCGCGATGGGTAAGAAAAAGCCAGAAGAAATGGCGCAGCATCGCAAAATCTTTAGTGATGGCGCTAAAGCTGGTGGTATTTCAGAGTCAAAAGCAAATGAGATCTATGACTTGATGGAGCGCTTTGCAGGTTATGGATTTAATAAGTCCCACGCTGCTGCATACGCACTCTTAGCTTATCAAACGGCTTGGCTCAAAGCGTATTACCCAGCTGAATTTATGGCAGCCAACTTATCGCTCGCAATGGATGACACTGATAAAGTGAAGATTCTGTATGACGATTGTTTAGCAAATAACATTCGAGTTTTCTCGCCGGATATCAATACCGGTGTTTATGAGTTTACGCCGCTGCGCGCACCTGATGCAGCACCGGATTCTCCGATCAGCCATATACGTTATGGCTTGGGTGCGGTGCGTGGCACAGGTGAGGCTGCTATTGAGTCAATTGTTAAAGCGCGTGAAACTGGTGGACCATTTAAGGACTTGTTTGATTTCTGCGCACGAGTAGACCGTAGGCAGGTTAACCGCCGCGCTATCGAAGCCCTAATGCGTGCTGGTGCATTTGATAGTCTTTATCGCGATTCGGTTCCTGCGGGTGGAAACCTCTATGACATTCGCTCAACTTTGCTTGCTTCATTAGCTAGGGCGATTGAAGCTGCTGAGCAAGCAGAAGCATCAATTCATCAAGTAAGTTTGTTTGAGGTGGCCGGCGAAGAGAATCGCCATCTTCCGGAGTTAGTGCGTGAGCCAGTTTGGTCTGAGAAAAAACGGCTGCAAGAAGAGAAGACCGCTTTGGGTCTTTGCTTAACAGGACATATGTTTGATGCTTATCGCGATGAGACTTCTCACTTTATTCGCCAGCCTTTGTCTAAAGTGACTGAGGGCAAGGATCAACTGATTGCCGGCATCATTACTTCAGCGCGGATGCTGACTGGTCAACGTGGACGCATGATGATTGCAACCATCGATGATGGCACTGCAGCACTTGAAGTCACCTTGTATAGTGAAGTTTATGAGCCCAATCGTTCATGGCTCAAAGAAGATGAACTATTGGTCGCCAAGGTAAATGTGACCCCTGATAAGTTTTCAGGCGGCATGCGTATTGTTTCTGAGGCAGTCATGGATATTACGGGTGCTCGCATGCGTTTTGCGCGCAATGTTCATGTCTGTATCGATAATGCGATTGATATTAAGATGCTCCGTAGCCAAATTAATCCTTATCTAATGGCCAACCGCGTCCGTGATCCCAAGTTAGGCGCTTCCACACCAGCTACGCCCGGGTCGAATGATGGCATGAAGGGTTTAATGTTGACTGCAGCCGTTACAACTAGTGGTGGAGCCTGTCTAATGCAGTTCCCGGAAGAGTTGCGCATCTATCCAGATGACGCTTGCTTGCATGGCCTGAATCAGATTTTGGCGTCAAAGCAAAAAGATTCTGTGCAGGTTCAATACCACTAAGCAGGCATCTTGACGCAGTGGTACTGATAGCCTTAGCTCGACAACACTCTCTGAATAGCCTCGATGACTTGCTGAGGCTCCAGTAAATCTAAGCACTCGCTATAACTATCCGCTTTATCTAAGCAACCTGCCTTACGGCAGGGTACGCATTGCCCAGGACCTTGCAGAATAGTGACATTGCCAACAGTCTGCGTGCGATCACGCAAATGAAAAGGCTGCTCGCCAATAAAGTCATTTGGCCATGGACCAAAATTGGTTGGTGGCGTTGCGCCAAAGAGTGTGATGGTTGGGGTATTGCAAGCAGCGGCTAAATGGGTAATCGAGGTATCTACGCCAATATATAAAGCCGCACCACGAATTAAAGCGCCTGCCTGTGGAATCGATAATTTGCCGGCAGCGTTGATAACTTGTTTTTTACTTTGATCATCTAGTAAAGAAATGATGTCGTGATTGAGTTGTATATCTTGCTTGGCTGGCGAAGCACTTAACACTACTTGAAAGCCTTGCTCTACAAGCCAATCAATGAGCTTTTGCCAATGTGCCAGCGGCCAGCGCTTATAGGCAGTCAGCGGGCCTGGATGCACTACGACATATGGTTGTCTGAGTTCGCTGGCGATGGCAGGTGTTAGGGGTTCTCCAGTCGGCGGGGTAACGGAAATTGGTTTAGTAAAAAGTTCGGCACGGTTTTTAAAGAAGACTTCTAGTAAGCGCAGCTTTTCTGTAATGACATGTTGTTTGAAGTAATCGACATCGACGGTGTGCATGCAGATGAATTTCTTCCAGGCGTTTTGCTTTTCACTCTTACTGCGCTTGCCTTGATCTTCTGCATCTTTGCCTTGTGGGTGACCGCCGAGAACACCAACCCTTCTAAAGGCTGCCACCAATCCGTACAGATAGGCGCGGTCACTGGGCTGTGTCACGATCGCTAAGTCATAGCGTTGGAAGAGGCGATTAAAGAGGGTGAGATATTCACCAAAACCAGGTCGGTCAGAAGTTTCAATTACTTCGGCAATGTTCGAATTGCCGTGCAGCATCTCTAGTTTGCCGCGATACCCTAAGAAATGAAACTCCGCATTAGGCCAGAGCTCTCTGGCCTTGCTAATCAGGGGTGTTGTTACCAAGACGTCACCAATTTGCCGCGTGGCAATGAATAATACTTTTTTGGGCTTGAGTTTGGAGAAGTTGCTCATTAAATCAATTCTTACAAGGCTTTAGCCATAATCTTTTCACGCACACGTCGTGCATTTTCAGCAGCGTAGCTTTGATCATGGATTTTGTGAAAAAGATGGAAGACTTCGGTGGACCATGACCCAGATTTGCGGCGAATGCCGTGATGCTGAAGGCGAAAGACAAAATCTGCATCTTCATGACCCCAGCCTGTCATAGTCTCATCAAAGCCATTAATGGCTTCAGCGTCAGCCTTCCAGCAGGCCATATTGCAACCCTTGATGCGGCGCCAGACAAACTTTTTGTAATGGCGCCAATGGCCATCGCCTAATTTGATCTTGAGTGGCCAGTATTTATTGATGCCACCACTGAAACGCTTGCTTAATAAGTTGCTGCAGAAATTTGGAAAGCTCCATCGTGACCAGGAGAGTAGATCTTGAGTAAGGCTTTGATTTAAGAGGACTCGGCTGCCGGTGACGAGATAACCTTTTTGTGCCAACTTGCGATGCTGTGCGACAAAGTCCGGTTGCACGATGCAATCGCCATCTAGAAATACTAAATAGTCACCATGGGCAGCGGCAATTGCTTGGTTCAAAATTTTGGTTTTCCGAAAGCCTTGATCTTCTTGCCATAGATGTTGGATGGCAGTAGGGAGTGAGCCTTGAAAAGAATCAATGACGTGTTTTGTGCTTTCAGTGGAGCCATCATCGGCAACGATGATTTCAAAGTTCTGATCGGTTTGAGTGGCTAGCGATTCTAGGCACAACTTGAGCGCTTGAGGCCAGTTATAAGTGGCCAGCAAAACTGAAATCATTTACCGACTTCCTGATTCAGATGCCACAGCTTGATGTAGCGGTAGTAGGTGCCTTGCCCGTTGGATATCGCCAGGGCAAATCCTTGAGGACCATCTAAAAATCCAGCGCGCAGGATGTAAGTCCGAAAAAAAGCCCAAGCCCCATGAAGTACTGCTTTAAGGGGGCTGCTGGTTTTACCTTTAGCAAATGCCTGTTCTGCTGATGCAGTGGAGTAGCGATCAAGCTTCTGCAGAACTTGTGAATAGTTCATGAAGCTGTAATGCAACATAGGATTTTCTAGTTTGGCAACTTGGCCATTGGGGATGAGGCGTTCATGGACAAGGTCGTCTGAAAAGCGGGCTGTTCCACGCTTAAATAAACGATCAACATAATCGGGGCTCCAGCCAGAATGGCGGATGAATCGTCCGCAATACCAAGAGAGTCTTGGGATCGCAAAACAGTCCACATGGGCGCTATGATGCATTGCCGTCAGAATATCTGATTTAAGGGCGGGGGTCAGTCTTTCATCGGCATCTAAGGAGAGCACCCATTCGCTGGTCGCTAGGTCTAAAGCGCGGTTTTTCTGGGGTCCAAAACCAGGCCAGTCCGATGGCTGGGATATGGTCGCCCCATAGCTTTGGGCTATTTCCAGGGTTCGGTCAGAGCTATTGGTATCAACGACCACAATCTGCTGGGCAATCCCCTCCAGGGAGGCCAGACAATCGTCCAAATTGGCCTCTTCATTGCGGGTGATGAGTATGACGGATAAGGTGGGCATAATTCATTATATGAATGCTCAAGACCGTACCGCCCTAAATCGCTTAATAACCTACCTCAAGCCCCATTACGGCTTGATTATTGGATCACTTTTGGCCATGGCTTTAGTGGCCGGCGCCGAAACCTCTATCCCCGCCTTGATGAAGCCTTTACTGGATCGGGGGTTTACAGGGCAACTGAATAGCAAGCTCTGGCAAGTGCCTGTATTTTTGGTCGGCTTAGCCTTGGTTCGCAGTTTGGCTCAGTTTCTGTCGAACTATTTGTTAACAAGAGTCATTAACGCTGTGCTTCTTAAATTGCGTGAGCAAATGTTTCAGACGCTCTTGCATGCCAGCACCACCTTTTTTCAAAAAAATTCTGCATCAAACTTAATTAATGCTGTAGTTTTTGAAGTTAATAATGTCCTAAGCATCATGGGCAATATGTTGATAAGTTTGGTGCGCGATTCGTTAACGGTAGTTGGACTCATTGGCTACTTAATCTACCTCAATTGGCAATTGACCTTAGTAGTCTTGATTATTTTTCCGGTGATCGCATTCATCATGAGCAAAATTAATCGCCGCTTAAGGTCGCTCAATCGAGAGCAGCAAACACTTACAAGTGATCTTGCTTACATTGTTGAGGAAGCAGCAGCTGGCTATAAGATTGTTAAAGTGCACGGTGCTGAAGAATATGAAATGACGCGCTTCAAACAAAAGGCAGAACGCTTACGTCAGTTTGCCTTGAAGTCAGCGGTAGCTGGTGGCTTAAATCAGCCCATCACCCAACTGATCGCCTCTATGGCCTTATCGGTAGTGCTGGTGATTGCTTTAATGCAATCGGCCACCGAGGGTACTACTGTCGGTGGTTTTGCTGCATTTATTACCGCCATGATGTTAGTAATTTCGCCGTTAAAGCACTTGGCCGATATCAATCAACCCTTACAGCGCGGTTTGACAGCTGCAGAAATGATCTTTGGGCTAATGGATCAGCCATTTGAAGAAAATGAAGATCGTAAATTGAATATGACCCCTTTAGGCAAAACTAAGGGTGGCATTCGTTTTGAGAATGTTGGGTTTTCGTATGAGCAAGAGGGTGATCGCAAGGATGCTCTGAGTGACATTAATCTCACGATCCAGCCTGGTGAGGTAGTTGCATTTGTGGGCCCTTCGGGCGGCGGAAAATCAACCTTAGTCAATTTGTTGCCAAGATTCTTTAAGCCCACAAGTGGCCAAATTTATCTGGATGACGTTCCTTTAGAAAATATTGTGTTGGCTGATGTTCGTCGCCAGATTGCCTTTGTGAGTCAGGATGTCATTCTCTTTAACGATACGATTGCTGCCAATGTAGCTTATGGTGCCAATGATCAACAGGGGGTTGATCGTGGTCGCGTTATGGAAGCGTTAGAGGCAGCAAATCTGACTGCGCTCATTAAAGAGTTGCCAGAGGGGATTGATTCAATGATTGGTGACAACGGCAATCGCTTATCCGGTGGCCAGCGCCAGCGTTTGGCGATTGCCCGCGCTATCTACAAAGATGCACCGATTCTCATCCTGGATGAGGCTACTTCTGCCTTAGATTCAGAATCCGAACGCCAGGTTCAGGATGCTCTAGATCGATTGATGGCTAACAGAACTACCTTGGTAATTGCACATCGACTATCAACCATCGAACATGCCAATCGTATTGTTGTTTTAGAACATGGCAATATTGTCGAAAATGGCTCTCACGCAGATTTAATTAAGCAAGATGGCTTGTATGCGAACTTGCATCGCATTCAGTTCTCAAACGCTTAAATAAATTAGTGAAAGTTAAGATTGATTAGCTAAGAACAATATCGTATTGCTCTTGGCGGAAGCTACCTTCTGCCTGAAGAGTAATTGGCTTGCCGATGAAATCACCTAATTGTGCCAAGAATTGATTCTCTTCCTCCAGGAAGAGATCGATGACATCTGGAGAGGCCACAATTCTAAATTCTCTTGGGTTAAATTGGCGATGCTCTCGCACAATCTCTCGTAGAATTTCGTAACAAACCGTTTGGGCAGTTTTAATCTCACCCTTGCCAAGGCAGGTAGTGCAAGGCTCGCAGGTGATGTGGGCCAGTGATTCGCGAGTGCGCTTGCGGGTCATTTCAACTAAACCTAAAGCAGAAAAGTCGCTCACTGAAGTGCGCGCATGATCTCGTTCCAGATTACGATTGAGTTCATGTAACACTGACTCTTGATGATCCTTGCCAACCATATCGATGAAGTCGATGATGATAATTCCACCAAGATTTCGTAAACGGAGTTGACGAGCAATTGCCTGAGCTGCTTCCAGATTGGTTTTAAAGACCGTGTCATCGAGATTGCGTGCGCCTACGTAGCTACCTGTATTTACATCGATCGTGGTCATAGACTCGGTCTGATCAATCATCAGATAGCCGCCCGACTTGAGGTCTACTCTGCGGCCAAGGGCTTTATTAATCTCGGCATCAACATCAAATAAATCAAAGAGGGCGCGCTCACCACGGTGTAATGTTAATTTACCCAATAGATTGGGCATGTAAGCACTGGTAAAGGCTTTGAGCTTCTCAAAGTTCTCAGCAGAATCTACGCGGATCTGGGTCGTCTCTTCGCCGGCAACATCGCGTAATACCCGTTCAGCTAAGCTGAGGTCTTGATAAAGCAGGGTAGGTGCTGGCTTGTGCTTCATAGCTGCATGGATGTTCTCCCAAGTGGTACGCAGGTAAAGCATGTCATGCTGCAGCTCGGTATCTGAGGCATCTTGGGCACTTGTACGGACAATAATGCCGCCTTTTTCATCCTCAGCCATGAGACTGGCAAGGCGAGACTTAATCGCCTCACGCTCTTCAGGTTGATCGATGCGTTGTGAGACGCCAATGTATTTTTCGGTTGCGGTATCGCTGCCTGCGGGAGGTAGGTACACCAAGTTGCGTCCAGCAATACTCAATTGCGTTGTTAAGCGCGCACCTTTTGTGCCTAATGGATCTTTGAGTACTTGTACCAGTAGGGTTTGACCTTCAAATAGTAATTTCTCAATTTGTGCTTGCGGGTTATTTTGGGTGATATCGGCAACGTGCATAAACGCAGTGCGCTCAAGTCCAATCTCGATAAATGCGGATTGCATGCCGGGTAACACACGCACAACTTTAGCTAAATAGATATTGCCGACAATGCCGCGTTGGCGGGTGCGTTCAATTTGCAGCTCCTGTACCGCCCCTTGCTGAATTAAAGCAACACGCGTTTCTTGCGGAGTGATATTGATCAGTATTTCTTCATTCATACGCGAGTCAGGCCGGCAATTTCCAGTAGTTGATTGGTTTCGCAAACGGGTAATCCCATGATACCGCTATAGCTACCTTCGATAGATGGAATAAAAGTACCCCCTAAACCCTGAATGCCATAGGCCCCAGCTTTACCAAAAGGCTCGCCACTGGCAATATAGGCATCAATTTGCTCTGGAGTGAGCTCAGCAAATTGCACGTTCGATATCTGAAGCAGCAGGATTGGTTTTTGGGTTGGGCTCACTGTAATGGCTACGGCAGTTAATACTTCATGATTTTTGCCGCTGAGCATGCTCAGAATACGTGCCGCATCTATTGCATCGACTGGTTTTCCCAGAATTTCACCATCAGGACTATTGGGTAAGCTAACAGTAGTGTCAGCACAAAGTATGGGGGCCCAAGGTAAATCACTTTTTTGCCAACGAGCAAGTGCCACTGCGCTCTTTGCTAAAGTAACGCGCTCTACGTAGTCACGGGCTTTTTCTTGAGGAAGGGGTGTTTCAATACTTTCGCTATCCTCATCTGGATCAGGTAAAAGCATTTCAAAGCGAACACCAATTTGTTTTAAGAGTTCTTGGCGGCGAGGGCTTTGCGAAGCGAGATAAATGAATGAATACATTGGATTTGTTCACTTACTCACGATGGTAAGGGTGGCCTTGGAGAATAGTCCAAGCTCGATAGAGTTGCTCAACTAACAATACTCTAGCCATAGCATGTGGCAGGGTCAGGCTAGAAAGTCGCCACATTGCTTGCGCATTGGTCTTCAGACTCGCATCCAATCCATCTGCGCCGCCAATCAGGAAAGTGATGTCAAAGCCTTCTTGGCGCCAGCTTGCCAGCTGGGTGGCTAGATTCTGGGTGGTTTGGTCTTTGCCGCGTTCATCTAATGCAATGACTCTGGAGCCCTTTGGAATGGCTGCCGCAATTTTGACGGCTTCTTTGGCCGGAGTGAGGTCGGGTTTAATCTCTTTGATTTCGATGCTGCAATCTGCAGGCATTCGCTTAATGTAGTCATGGGTTGCTGTTGCAACCCAATCAGGCATCTTATGACCAACTGAAACTATCGTGAGGCGCATCGCTGCAGATAAGCGCGAAATTATTCGTCGTCGTCTTCAGCTTCACTGGCTTTGGCAAGACCTTTGCCGCCAGCCAGTTTCACACGTACAGGTTTTGCACCCCACATACCTTCCAACTGATAGTAAGAGCGTAGCATTGGCTGCAAAATATGTACGACGATATCGCCGCAGTCAACTAACACCCATTCGCCAGTTTCCAGGCCCTCGATGGAGATCACTTCACCCCCTTTGGCATTTACCTCTTCTTTGACAGACATTGCCAAGGAACGGGTTTGACGATTGCTTGAGCCTGTGGCGATGATCACGCGATCAAACAGTTCGCTCAATTTGGTGGTGTCGTACACGCGAATATCTTGTGCTTTGACGTCTTCAAGGGCGTCAATCACGACGCGTTGTAATTTACGTAAGTCCATATTTTCCAGGCAATAATTTTTTCTATTAAGAGTGATCTTAGCTTGCTTACTGGTACAAGCCCAGATTTGTGATGATTTCCAGGGTGTGGGTTGGTATTTGCTCGGTCGCGATAGTGCTTCGGGAGCTAGACTTGAGGCGATCTCTTAGTTCAGTAGAGGACAAATCAATATTCAGGCTTTCATCGATGTATATGAGGCCTGAAGGGGTAATTTCAAGAGCGGCAACATCACTTGTTTGATGCTTCTGTAAAAATTGACCAAGCTCAGAACTCACTTCCATCGTTAAATTATGATGCGGTCTAGAGGCAACCGCGAAATTGACGTATTGACTTAGTTTTTCCCACGAGTTCCAGCTGGGTAGCGCAACAAGGGAATCTGCTCCCATTAGCCAGGTCAGACTCGCCTCTACTCCAAAGCGCTCACGTAATGCCTTCACAGTATCTATTGCATAACTTGGACCGGTGCGATCAATCTCCATGCGATCAATGCCTACTTGAGTGGCAATCTTGAGATATAAAAACGCACGAGCTAAATCAATACCAGCAGCCTCAGTTAACTGCAAACGCGTTTCTGCTGGAGTGATGTCTATTCCTTTTTGCCATGGTTCGCCGCTAGGAACGAGTAATAGTGCATCTAAGTGCAGCGCTTTGGCAAAGTGTGTCGCCAACCTCAGGTGACCAATATGAGGGGGATCAAACGTGCCCCCAAGAATGCCAATTTTTTTAGTCGTGCTCAATGAAAGGTGCTCAGGCTAGCCAATCGCGTGGCTTAAGGTAGTAGTCGTAGAGCTTGGCCTCAGGTGTTCCAGGCTTTGGCTGCCAGTTGTAACGCCACTGGACCACCGGTGGCATTGACATCAGAATAGATTCGGTACGTCCGCCTGAGTGCAAACCAAAGATAGTGCCACGATCAAATATGAGGTTGTATTCCACATAACGACCACGACGATATTCCTGGAAAGACTTTTCATCTGCCGTAAAGTTTTCTTGATAGCGACGCTTGACGATTGGTAGGTAGGCGTCAATAAATGCATCACCAACTGCGCGCGTCATTGCAAAGCTCTTTTCAAATCCGAGCTCGTTAAAGTCATCAAAGAAAACGCCACCAATACCGCGCGGTTCCTCACGATGCTTTAAGTAGAAATATTCATCACACCATTTCTTAAAGCGAGGATAGAGCTCCTCACCAAATGGATCTAAAGCATCTTTAGCGGTTTGATGAAAGTGTTTGCAGTCCTCATCCACGCCGTAGTAGGGGGTGAGGTCAAAGCCGCCACCAAACCACCATACAGGCTCTTTGCCAGGCGCTTGCGCAATAAAACAGCGCACATTCATATGGGTGGTGGGAACTTTAGGGTTGTTAGGGTGAAATACCAAGGAAACACCCATTGCTTCAAAGCTGCGTCCTGCTACCTCTGGCCGATGATGTGATGCTGAGGGCGGCATTTGATCGCCGCGAACATGTGAGAAGCCTACGCCACCCTTTTCAAGAATATTGCCGCCGTCCAAAATGCAGGTGCGACCATAACCCTTGAGTTTGCTATCTTCTGGTTTATGCCATTCGTCGGCAACAAAGGCCTTGCCATCTAAAGCACCCATGGCATTCGTAATGCGATCTTGCAAGCCTAAAAAATATTCCTTTAAGGCATTAATATCGATTTGGGTATGCTGATCTGACAAGGGTATTCTAGCCTAATTAAATTTACTTAATAGCGCGATAACCAATATCTTTTCGATATTGCATGCCATCGAACTGAATATGACGGATTGCTTCATAGGCTTTTTGTTGAGCGCCACGGACGGTATCCGCAAGTCCAACAATGCACATGACACGTCCACCCGAGGTGACTATCTTGCCGTCTTGTAATTTAGTGCCGGCATGGAACGTAATTTGGTCTTCAGTATCCGCAGGAATGCCTGTAATCACATCTCCAGCACGAGGGGTGTCTGGGTAGTTATGGGCAGCAAGTACAACTCCAAGCGCAGTGCGGCGATCCCATTCCAACTCAACCTCATTGAGCGTGCCATCAACCGCAAGATCCAATGCATTAACCAGATCGCTACGTAAGCGGGCCATGATGGGTTGGGTTTCTGGGTCACCCATACGGCAGTTAAATTCTAAAGTCTTGATTTTGCCATCAGGGGCGATCATCAGGCCTGCATATAGGAAGCCCGTATATGGAATGCCATCTACCTTCATCCCTTGAACTGTCGGCATGATCACTTCACGTAATGCGCGCGCATGGATTTCTGGAGTAACCACTGGAGCAGGGGAGTATGCACCCATGCCACCGGTATTTGGTCCTTGGTCGGCATCGAGTAAGCGCTTGTGATCTTGACTGGTTGCCAAGGCCAAAACATTTTTACCATCAACCAAAACAATGAAGCTCGCTTCTTCACCCGTCAGGAATTCTTCAATCACAACGCGAGCGCCTGCATTGCCGAGTTTGTTGTCCGCTAACATCATGTCAACGGCAGCATGCGCCTCTTCTAGGCTCATTGCCACTACAACACCTTTGCCGGCAGCGAGGCCATCAGCCTTAATCACAATCGGTGCGCCTTTGGCATCAATATAGGCATGTGCCTCGAGCGCATTGGAGAATGTTTGGTAATCCGCTGTTGGAATACCATGACGTTTCATAAAGGCTTTAGAGAAGTCTTTAGAAGACTCTAATTGCGCCGCTAATTGTGTTGGTCCAAAGATGCGGAGACCATTATTGCGGAACACATCGACGATACCTGCCGCAAGTGGGGCTTCAGGTCCAACAACGGTTAAATGTATCTTCTCGCGCTTGGCAAAATCGGCAAGTTCCTGCAAGCCAGTGATCGGCAGATTCTCGATACCAGCAGCAGTTTGTTTGGCTGTGGCTGTGCCACCATTACCAGGGGAAACATACACCGTTTGTACTTGCGGTGATTGAGCTAACTTCCAAGCTAGTGCATGTTCACGTCCGCCAGATCCAATAAGTAGAATTTTCATAACAAGCTATCTAATATTTAAATGAAGCAATCAAAAGACATTCAAAGTAATGGGTTTCAAAAATTAAAGTGCGGCGTTTGTAAATACTTCTTGAACGTCATCCAAGTTCTCAAGCGCATCCAATAATTTCTGCATACTCTCGGCTTGATCGCCCTCCAAGGCGATCTCCGTCTCGGGCCGCATTGCAACGGTTGCTAATTCAGGTTTAAGACCCGCCTTGGTGATGGCGTCCTGCACCCTTGAAAAATCTGGCACCGGTGTTAACACCTCTAGTGATCCGTCATCATGGGTAATGACATCTTCTGCGCCAGAGTCCAAAGCAACTTCCATAAGTTGATCTTCATTAGTGCCTGGTGCAAATAACATTTGTCCGCAATGTTTAAAAAGGAATGCAACAGAACCCTCGGTGCCCATATTGCCGCCATTTTTATTAAAAGCATGGCGAACCTCTGCAACGGTGCGAGTGCGGTTATCGGTAAGGCAATCCACAATGATGGCTGCGCCATTAATGCCATAGCCCTCATAGCGAATCTCTTCGTAGTTCACGCCCTCAAGCGAGCCAGTGCCGCGTTGAATCGCTCTTTGTACGTTGTCGTTGGGCATATTGGCATCTTTAGCCTTATCAATTGCCAGGCGTAAACGTGGGTTTGCGGTGAGGTCACCACCACCTAATTTAGCGGCTACGGTAATTTCTTTGATGAGTTTGGTCCAAATCTTGCCGCGTTTTTCGTCCTGACGACCTTTGCGGTGCTGAATATTGGCCCATTTCGAATGGCCGGCCATACGGGTAAGTCCTTTTTCTAATTTGGCTACAAGACGTTATTTTAAGGGGTTCTAGACCCAAGGTAGGGGGTATCTAACCATTTTTTGTTACACTCTCATGTCTTAGCAGTAACAAAGTAGCAAAGTAAGCAGAATTTCCACTGCAAACACCTGCCTCGGTGATGGAATTGGTAGACGTGCCGGACTCAAAATCCGGTGCCGCAAGGCGTGGCGGTTCGAGTCCGCCCCGAGGCACCACTTAAAGACTGCTCTGTCTTTAAGCATCCCCAGAGTAATTCTTAGTTAGGTTAAATTTCGTAAGTCTCCGACTCGTTATTCATTGCCTGCTCAACGATTTTCTTCGTGAGAGTTGGCGAGAAGAGCTCAATGAAGGTGTAAACAAAAGACCTGAGATATGCGCCTTGCTTTACTCCCAAATGGGTTACGTTATTGCCGAATAGGTGTCCGGCAGGAATCACTTTGAGGTTTCGATCTCGATCTGGATCGTAAGCATGACCAGCAACAATACCAATGCCCATGCCTGTTTCTACATAGGTTTTAATTACATCAGCATCAATTGCCTCCAAAATAATATCGGGCGCAATATTTCTTTGTGCAAAGGCGGCGTCAATTTTGCTGCGACCAGCAAATGCTTTGTCATAGGTAATGATTGGATATTTGGCAATCTCTTCAAGCGTTAGCGTGGCTTGATTTAGTAGCGGATGGCTCAAAGGGACGATCAGTACGTGTTGCCATTGGTATCCTGGCAATGCTAAGACGCCCGGGGTGTTGGCGATGCCTTCGGTTGCAATGGCAATATCAGCGCGATCATGCGTGAGTAATTCTGCAATCTGACCTGGACTGCCTTGCTGAATGCTGACTTTGACCTTTGGAAAGCGTTTTGTAAATTCGGTAAGAACTTTTGGAAGTGCATAGCGCGCTTGCGTGTGCGTAGTGGCAATGACAAAGCTACCTTGATCTTGGCTCGCAAAGTCTTTACCCACCCTTTTAAGCGTTTCTACTTCATCGAGAATGCGCTCAATTGAACTCAAAATACGTTTGCCTGGCTCAGTAAGGGAGCGAATGCGTTTACCATGACGACGAAAGATCTCTACGCCTAGTTCATCTTCCAATTCAATAATGGCTTTGGATACGCCTGGCTGAGAAGTAAAGAGTGCCTTGGCGGCCGTAGTTAGGTTGAAGTTCTGCCTAACAGCTTCTCTTACAAAACGGAATTGGTGAAGATTCATGGGATTCCTATCTATATATCTACAAAGATATAGGAATCAGATTCTAAATGATTTTTGAGTATTAAGCCTTAGAAACCCAGCGCAATCCAATTAGTGCCAGTAAGAAATACAGCAATGGTGGAGTGAGGGCTGTGAGGAGGGCTGGCCAAGAGCCCAAAAGGCCTACGTTTGAGAATAGGGAGTTGAAAAGCTGAAAACTCATTCCGAGCATGATGCCGCCGAACACTTTAATGCCGACGCTACCGGCACGAACCTTCAAATAGGCGAACGGTAACGCTAGGGTAAGCATCACAAAAATAGTGAATGGATAAACTACTTTTTTCCAGAAGGCGATTGAGTGTCGCTGCGCATCTTGTTTGTTATCACGTAGATGAGAAATGAAGCGACCGAGACTGACAATCGACATTTTTTCGGGGCTAATTAACAGCACGCTCAAAATTTGTGGCGTGACCTCTGATTCCAGAGTCACTATTGGGTGCGTAAATGTTTGCGCAGAAAAAACTGGGTTTAAAGGATCGGACTGCTTGGTTTCCTTGAATCGAGTTTCTGTTACGTCATTTAATACCCAGACCCCCGTTTCATCAAACTGCCCAGAGACTGCGCTCCGAATCGACAGAAGATGATAGGTATCGTCAAACTCATACATGCGAATATTGCGAATTTCATTGTCTTTATCGACCTTGCCTACGTTGACATAGCGCACGCCTGGGCGAACTGGGCCAATACCATCTTCATCACGCAAGCGATCTTTTACCCAAACACCCGTTCTAAATTGGGAGGAGTAGGCTGAGCCCATGGCTTTCATGCGAATCTGATCGGACTTGGCCTCAGTGTAAGGGCCTACCCATTCACTCATGATGAGGGTGAGCGCAACTAATGGCAGTGAAATTTTGGTCAACGTGATCAAGCCACGTTTTACGTCGAGCCCAGCGATGCGAAGAATGGTGAACTCAGACTGGCTAGCCAGCATGGCAAATACATAGATGCTGCCAATCAAACCTGCAATGGGGATAATCTCGGAGATGCGGCTTGGCGCCTTCAGAAGAACATGCAGCAGCGCCAAGGGTAGTGTGTAAGCGCCCTGTACGGAGCCAAGTTCACTCAAAATATCAAAGAATAAAAACAGTGCCACCAAAGCAAATAAGATAAAACCAAATGCAGCGTAAATTTGCTTCGCTAGATAGCGCTCATAAATGAAAGGGAACAGTAATTTCATTTAGCGGCCATTGATGCGGGAAGTTGGCGACGCCACCACTTCAGTGAAGGATTAATACGATTGCGAATGAGGGCTGTAGCAATTAAGAGTGCAAGCAAATGAATTGGCCAAATGGCAATAAAAACGCCGACCTTACCCTGCGATACAAAGTTTTGCGTGAGGTTCAGTAGGTTGCTATAAATCAAATAAATTAAGACGGCATAGAACATGGCGGTGTAATTGCCGAGACGCGGATTGACATAAGCTAGAGGAATGGCAATGAGCACTAAGCCTAATGCCATCAATGGCAATCCAATGCGCCATAGTAATTCAGCTCGATTGGGGTTTGCTGAAGCAGGATTTGGATCATTGAGAAGCTCAGAGATGGTTTTCTCGCGATCGCGTGGGGCTGGCGCTAAGGCATCTTTGCTGCGGATCTTGGTGCTGTATTCATTAAATTCGAGAATCCTAAAATCAGGCTGGGTGGGTTGCCCCTCATAGCGCCTACCGTTGTGTAACACGATAGATTTCTCGCCGCCTGCAGAGTTTTGGATGTAGCCAGTAGATGAGACCGCAATACTTAAGCGCCCATTCTTGGAGTCTGCGACAAAGATATTCTTTACTTCGCTTTTATCAACATCGAGCTCTTCAATAAAAAAGACACGTTCCGCTTTTGCGGATTCTTTAAATTGTCCTGCGCTTACCATGGATACGTCATCACGCTGTTGGAAGCGTTGGCTAATGAGTGTGGATTCACGGTTTGCCCAAGGCCAGACAAAAAGAGCAAGCAAGGCAATGACGATGATGAGAGGTGTAGCAAATTGCAGAATAGGGCGAATGAGATTTGTGATACTCAAGCCACTTGCAAACCAAACAATCATTTCTGAATCTTTGTACCAGCGCACCAAAACAATCAGGGTTGCCACAAACAAAGATACCGTTAAAAGAACCGCAAGATATCCCAGGGTTGCTAGGGCAATTAACACGAGCGCATCTTCTGGATTCACTGAGCCGTTGGCGGCAAAACCTAAAATCCGGATGACTAAAGTGGTAACCATAATGGTCACTAAGACCAAAAAGACCCCACCAGTCGTAAAACTGAGTTCGCGGCGAAGGGCCTGTTTAAAAATCATGAGAAATAAGGATCTGGATTTGCGAGGTTGGTGGCAGTAAATGGGGCTATAAATGGCTTATATTGCTAGTGATAAGGGGGTTAATCCTATGTCGGAGGATAATGGATAAACGACCCAAATTCGTATTTACCTTTCTTTTGAATCGACCAAAATACTGTAATAGATTATGACAATTCAATTTAGTACCAAGATTTTCCCTCAAGCCGACCTTCAGAGTCCAAAACTTCAGAAATCTAGCCTTAAAACCTTGCTTGGCAATGCTACTGACTGTTTGGTTTTGGCATTCTCAAAGGCGGATTTTGATAGTTTTGCCGGTGCCAAAGGCGTCAAAGCAAAAGTCGGATTTTTGCCAGAGCTGGACCTATTGCTCGGTGGCTCTGTTACTCACGCCAATAGCGTGGGGGACTTGGATGCCAAGCAGGCTGCGATATGTATGTTGCGATCTGAAAAATCTTGGGTCGCTAATGGCGTTAAAGCAAAAAGAGTATTGCTAGTTAGCTTGGGTGATGTTCATCTTGCTAGCGAACGTAGTTTGATGACCTACTCCAAAGTAGCACGTGCTGCATTAAAAGCTCTCAGTGGTGGATCGATTGAAAGTGCGCTTTGGTTTACCCCGAGCTTTGCGCCGACTCACACGTCGGACTCTATTGCAGAAGAAGTGCGCTTAACAGTTCAATATGCAGGCGATCAAGCCTATCGTTTTGGTGTGCGTCAACCCGCCATGAAATTTAAAGCCAAAGATAAGGATGACACATTTAAAAGTTTGGTATTCGCTGGAAACGATGCCTGTGCCAAAGAGTTGAAGGCGGCTGTAGAGCAGGGTACTTCTATGGTCGAGGGCATGAACTTAGCAAAAGACTTGGGCAATCTTCCCCCAAACGTCTGCACACCAACCTATTTAGGTAAGACTGCCCAAGGCTTAAGCAAAAAGACGAGCCTTAAAGTTGAGGTGCTCGGACTCAAGCAGATAGAGGCTTTGGGGATGGGCTCATTTTTATCAGTTGCTAAAGGAGCTGTTACACCACCGCAATTTATCGTGATGAAGCATCAGGGTGGCAAAGTGGGAGAGGCGCCGATTGTCTTGGTGGGTAAAGGCATCACTTTCGATACTGGCGGCATCTCATTAAAGCCGGGCGAAGCCATGGATGAAATGAAGTACGACATGTGTGGCGCTGCTTCTGTTATCGGCACCATGTACTCCGTTGCTCTGATGAAGTTAAAAAAGAACGTCATTGGCGTTATCCCAACTTGTGAAAATATGCCATCGGGTCAAGCTACTCGTCCAGGGGATATTGTGAAGAGTATGTCCGGTCAGACGATTGAGATTCTGAATACTGATGCAGAAGGCCGTTTAATTCTTTGCGATGCTCTAACCTATGTGGAGCGCTTCAAACCTGCAACAGTCATTGATATTGCTACCTTGACGGGCGCCTGTGTAATTGCCTTAGGTCATGTGCATAGCGGCTTGTTTTCTGAAGATGAGAGTTTGGTCAGTGAGCTCACTAAAGCCGGTCACGCTTCATTGGATACGGTTTGGCGCTTGCCATTAGATGCCGCTTATCACGAGCAGCTTAAATCCAATTTTGCAGACGTTGCTAATATTGGCGGTCGTCCAGCTGGCAGCGTCACAGCCGCTTGCTTCTTGTCGCGCTTTACTGAGAAATACAAATGGGCTCATTTAGATATCGCGGGAACAGCTTGGAAGAGTGGTGCTGCCAAAGGCTCTACTGGTCGCCCAGTTCCCTTATTAGTGAACTTCTTGCTTGAGCGTAAGTGAGTAGCTCGTAAATCTCTGGATAAATGTTGAATGGCGCGAATCGATTTTCATAGCAATGTGAGTGATAAGCTGGAATATGCTTGCCGCCTCGCTCGCAAGATTTGGAGTGCTACACCTGAAAGTGAGCCGGTGCGCAATATTGTGATGGTTGGGGAGAGGGCTGATCTGCAAAAGTTAAATGAACTACTTTGGTCGTTCAGTAATACAGACTTCTTGCCACACTGCTTTATTGAAGATGAGGCTGCAGCAGAGACGCCTATTGTATTAACAGATGATTTTGCTTCAGCTGCATTAAATACCATTCCACATGCAGATGTGATGATTCATTTGGGGATGCGGATGCCTGCTGATGTCCCGGCATTAGTCGCTCGCTTCCCTCGTATTGTTGAGGTTGTTACCGTCAATGAGGCGGAACGTTTAGCGGGTCGTGAGCGCTATAAAGCCTATCGAGAGTTAGGTCATGAGTTACATAACTTTGACCAATCCAAAAGTTAATCTTCATGTTGATTCATCCTCAGTTTGATCCCGCCGCAATTCGTATAGGATCTTTTGCAATTCATTGGTATGGCTTGATGTATCTCATGGCCTTTGTGCAGTTCTTGCTACTAGGTCGTATGCGCATTCGGTCTGCACGGTATGTAGCCCTGGGATGGACTTATAAAGATCTGGAAGACCTTCTTTTTGCTGGCGTACTTGGAGTGGTGCTTGGCGGACGCTTGGGCTACATCCTTTTTTATATGCCAGGCTTTTATTTGTCTCATCCTTTGAGTATCTTCAAAATTTGGGAAGGCGGGATGTCTTTTCATGGCGGCTTACTTGGTGTTCTTATTGCACTCTACTGGTTTGCTAAAAAGCGTCAGACGACGTTCTTTGTAGTAAGTGATTTAGTTGCACCCCTGGTTCCTTTTGGTTTGGCTTTCGGTCGCCTGGGAAATTTTATTAATGGCGAGTTGTGGGGTAGGCCGACCGATTTACCGTGGGCAATGATTTTCCCTTTGGTGGATTCTGTACCGCGTCACCCTTCGCAGATTTATCAGTTGCTTGGTGAAGGTGTATTGTTGGGAATAGTTTTGTGGATTTATGCAGCTAGACCTAGGCGTGTAGGACAAGTTTCGGGATTCTTCCTGTTGGGGTATGGCATTTGCCGATTCCTAGCTGAATTTGCGCGTGAGCCAGATGCTTTTTTGGGTCTGCTTGGTTTAGGTCTGTCTATGGGGCAATGGTTGTGCGTGCCAATGATCTTGTTTGGGGTATATCTCATGACCGCATTTCAATCCAAGAGTAAGTAATAAACTTATGCTGAATGAAGAGCTCACGCTACGTAAGTTAGAAATTCTCTGTTCATTTGTGCGAACGGGAAGTCTTTCTAAAACGGCGGAAGAATTGCACTTGAGTTCAGTCAGCATCCACAAAGCCTTGCACTCGCTTGAGTCGGGGGTTGGTTGCCCCCTTTTTATTAAAGAGGGGCGACTATTAAAGCCTTTACCAGCCGCTAGTTACTTGGCGGAAGCTAGTGCTGATTTGCTAGCAGATGTTGATCGCATTCTTAAAAAAACCAGATCAAAAGCCGGAGTTGAGAGTGGGCAAATCCGTTTGGGTTCTATGTACTCTTTAACTGCCAACCTGATTCCGCGGATGATTATGGGCACTAAAGTTCGTAGACCTGATTTGGATATCGATTTATATCTGGGCTCCAATGAAGATTTAATGAAAAAGCTGACAGAAGGAAGTGTTGACGCAGTTGTCATCGCAGTGCCAAACAAAGATCTTCCTGATGGGGTGCAAGTTGTCTCCCTTTTTGAAGATCACCTGTATTTAGCATCTTCGAAAACTAGCAAACCCACTGCTACCAGTGTTGATTTGTCTGACTATCAGGATGAAAAGTTTCTGACCCTGCAGGATGGCTTTGCAACTACCTCGGGTTTTTATGAGGCTTTTCAACTGGCTGGATTTAAGCCTAATGTGGTCATGAAAGTTGGCGACATCTTTTCTTTGATGAATATGGTTTCGGGTGAGCTTGGTAGATCCTTGCTACCGGGCAGGGTGAAGGCCTTAATGGGTAATGCGATCGAATTCACCCCTTTATTACCGAAGTATCAGGTAACCCAGCACATAGGCTTAATGTATCTTCAGGCTAATGAATCAAACCCCAATATTTTGGCTCTGGCTGCTGAAGCCCGCATGTTGCATCGCAATAACCCCTGATAAACCCTTAATTTTTATTGCATTCATTAACTAAAGGTTAATGAAATGAGATCTGAATTAATTGATTTGGCCTGTGCCCAGCTATACATTAGCTCTCAATCCCTCTCCATTTGAGAAGGATTCTTTGAGAAAAATACATGCTTGAAAAGCTAGCAAAAGCCCGTTACTTTTCCCGCGTTACAGGCGCGGTCAATCGCCTCATTTCTGAGCGGGGCGAATCGAACGCTGTAAGCATGGCCGATGATGTGATTAATAACTATCGCAAGCTATCTAAAGATCAGCATGCAAAATTCTTTACTTTTTTATTTGAAAAACTCAATCCTGATCCTTCAGCAGTAGTGGCGGCTGCACAAAATTTTTCGGCAGAAGCGAGTGCCCGTAACTACATTAAATTGCAGCGCGTTACTGAGCCACCAAGACAAGAATTATTTCGTAGGCTGAACCGTGCAACTAATGGAACTGCTGCGTTAGTTAGTATGCGT
The DNA here is from genome assembly GCF_018687075.1 of Polynucleobacter sp. MWH-UH35A. Classification (NCBI taxonomy): domain Bacteria; kingdom Pseudomonadati; phylum Pseudomonadota; class Betaproteobacteria; order Burkholderiales; family Burkholderiaceae; genus Polynucleobacter; species Polynucleobacter sp. MWH-UH35A. Next base: position 1,245,975 of record NZ_CP061285.1, on the reverse strand, counting down.
CGTGATCTGCTACAGATTCTTGAAAAGCAGCCTGAGTTAACGGCAGTTGATTTTGATTTGCGCCATCTTTTGTCGTCTTGGTTTAATCCAGGTTTCCTAAAGATGCATCAAGTTGATTGGAAGTCTCCCGCAGAAATTCTGGAGAAGCTTATTCAGCATGAGGCGGTGCATGCAATTGATGGCTGGGATGACCTGCGCCGCCGCCTACAGCCTGATCGTAGATGCTTTGCATTCTTTCATCCACAGCTTCCAAATGAGCCATTGATATTCGTCGAAGTTGCGTTGTTACCTGAAATCCCAGCAGTTATCACGCCGTTGGTAGATAAGAAAGCAGAGACGGTTCATCAAACATCGCAATATAAGGTGGCTGCTTTTTATTCAATCAGCAACTGTGAGCCTGGCTTGCGGGGTGTTTCGATGGGCAACTTTCTGATCAAGCGTGTGGCTGAGCAATTACATGCAGAGTTCCCGGGACTCAAGACTTTTGTAACCCTTTCCCCGATTCCAGGTTTCATCGATTGGATTGCTGCCGGAGCAGATATCGGTGGCGAAAAAGCTGGCACTCAACTCAAGCCTGCAGTACGTTCTGCACGTGAGCAGTCTTTAGAGGTTTTGGGATTAGCAAATCGCTCCTGGACCGAACGTTTAAGTTCAGGATGGCATCCCGACAATGCTACTGAAAAAGAAAAGGCGGCATTACTCTGTCTGGCAAGTATTTATTTGGGATTGGGCTCGGCCGGTCGTAACGGTAATCCAGTAGCCAAGTTTCATCTAGGTAACGGGGCCAAACTGCACCAAATTAACTGGGCTGGAGACTTGTCGCGCAAGGGATTAAGGCAGTCGGCTTCTTTGATGGTGAATTACTTATACGATCTTTCATCGGTTGAAGAAAATCATGAGCGCTTTACCCATGGAGAGATTGATTATTCCCGTGCAGTTGGTCGCTTGATGCAGGTTTAGTAATGAATTCAGGAGGAGATGCACCCTAAGGCAGAGTTCGAAGAAATTCACTTTGGGGTCTAATGTAAAACTGGGCGCTAAGATCCAGGCAGTAATTAGATGGAAAAGCAGTATTAATAATGAATTTACAGCCATGAACAGTGGCGAGTGGAGGAGACAAAGATGTTTAAGCAATTCAATCTATCAGCAAACATTAAGAGGGTAGTGCTTCTAATTTGTGCTTTGCCTTTAGTGGCAATGGCGCAAGAGTGGCCTACTAAGCCAATCACTTTTGTTGTGCCTTTTCCTGCTGGGGGTGGAACGGATGCGTTTGCTAGACCGCTAGCAACTCAACTCACCAAGCAACTAGGCAAGCAAATTATTATTGATAACCGTGGTGGCGCTGGTGGAACTCTGGGTGCATCAATTGCAGCCAAAGCAGCGCCAGATGGCTATAGCTTCTTTGTGGGTGCTGCTCACCATGCCATCGCTCCGGCCATGTACCCTAACTTAGATTACGACATTGAGAAAAGTTTCATCCCGGTCGCAATGATTGCTAGTCCTCCCCAAGTGATTGTCGTGAACCCAAAGAACGTGCAAGTGAAGGATCTGAAAGAGTTCATCGCATTGCTTAAGAAAAACCCAGGCAAGTTCAATTACGCTAGCGCTGGTAATGGCTCATCACATCATTTGGCTGGAGAGCAGTTCAAGATGCTGACAAAAACGTTTATCACCCACATTCCTTATCGTGGTGCTGGCCCAGCAATGCAAGACCTCATTGCAGGGCAAGTAGATATTGAGTTTGATGGCCTGGGTTCCTCAGCAGCGCAAATTAAAAATGGTTCGATTGTGGCCTTGGCAGTTGCTTCACAAAAGCGCGCACCTGGATTTCCGAATGTGCCAACTGCGGCAGAAGCGGGCTTAGTGGGTTATGAGGTTTCTACTTGGTATGGCCTGTTTGCCCCTAAGGGCACCCCACAACCAATCGTCGACAAGATGATTGTTGAGGTGCAAAAAGCCATTAATACTCCCGAGTTGAAAACGATTTGGACTAATAATGGTTCTGATACTCCAAACCTTACTGGCGATGCATTTGGAAAGTTTGTTAGTGCCGATATTAAGCGCTGGTCTGCAGTGGCCAAGGCTTCTGGCGCTAAATTAGACTAATAATTTTTAAAAATTACCCCTGGGATTTGAGGTTCGAATGAATTTATATTCACTATTGGAAAAAGGTTTTCCAAAAGATAAAAAAGCGTGCGCTATTGAAACGCATGATGGTCTTTACTACTCCTGGGGTGACCTAGAGGGAGCTACTGCAAAGCTAGCAAATTTACTTGCTAGCTTGAAGTTGCCTAAAGGCTCTAGGGTGGCAGTGCAGGTTGAAAAATCACCCGAAGCCCTTTTTCTTTATTTGGCTACTATTCGCGCGGGTTATGTGTATTTACCGCTCAATACGGCGTATCAATCTGCAGAGGTCCAGTACTTTCTAGAAAATGCCGAGCCAGCGGTAGTGGTTTGCAGCAGCAAGAACCTTCCTTGGGTATCAAAGGTGGCTGCTAAGGCTGGGACTAAGCATGTGTTTACTTTAGATGAAAATCGTACGGGCACTTTGTTGGAGCGTGCAGCTGGATTAAGCGATAAATTCAAAACTGCCATCGCCAAAGATGATGATCTTGCGGCTATTTTGTATACCTCTGGCACTACTGGTCGCAGCAAAGGCGCAATGCTGACCCATAAAAACTTGGGTAGCAATGCTCAGGTATTGCAAAAGTTCTGGGGATGGAAAAAAGGCGATGTTTTATTGCATGCTTTGCCAATCTTTCATGTCCACGGATTGTTTGTGGCAGCCCATGGTGCCTTGATTAATGGCAGCAAGATGATTTGGTTGCCCCGTTTGGATACGGCGCAACTGATTAAGCATATGCCGCAATCCACCGTCATGATGGGTGTACCAACATTCTATGTGCGTTTGTTGGCAGATAAAGGTTTCAACAAGAAAGTAGCGCGCAATATGCGTTTGTTTATTTCTGGTTCGGCACCTTTGCTTACTGAAACATTCAATAGCTTTAAAGAGCTTATTGGGCAACCCATTCTTGAGCGTTACGGCATGAGCGAGACTGTGATGTTGGTTTCTAATCCGTATAAAGGCAAGCGTGTTGGTGGTTCTGTTGGCGTGCCATTACCTGGAGTTCAGGTGCGTGTTGTGAACGAAGACAACAAGCCTTGCAAGGTTGATGAAATCGGCGGAATTCAGGTGAAGGGTCCGAACATATTTAAGGGCTACTGGCGCATGCCGGAAAAGACCGCTGAAGAATTTACCAAAGACGGTTGGTTTAAGACGGGGGATGTTGGTCGTTGGGGTGGCGATGCTAATGGCGGTAAAGCACCTAAGGAGTACTTATGCATCGTTGGCCGTAGTAAAGACTTGATCATTTCTGGTGGCTATAACGTTTATCCAAAAGAGATCGAAAGCTTTATTGATGACATGCCTGGTGTTGATGAGAGCGCAGTAATTGGTATTCCTCATCCAGATTTTGGTGAGGCCGTGATGGCAGTTGTGGTGCCTAAGGCCGGTGCTAAGTTAAATGCCGAGGCGATGATTGCTACTTTAAAAACACAAATTGCGAACTTTAAGATTCCTAAGCGTGTTGAGATTGTTGCTGATTTGCCGCGTAATGCGATGGGTAAGGTGCAAAAGAATATTTTGCGTCAGCAGTTCACGGCTTAATTAAAAACCGAATGCCTTGCGGCTTTCATTAAACATGAAGGCTGCAAGCATCAAGAGCATTACACCAAAAATGCGTTTTAGTTGTGCGACATCGAGTTTGCGTGCCATCTTCGCGCCAAGTGGGGCAGTGAAAATGCTCACCACTGCGATGCAAATTACTGCAGGTAAATAGACAAAACCTAGAGAGCCTGTTGGTAGGTTGGGATGCCCCCAGCTTCCATACATATAGCCAACTGTCGCAGCGGCAGCAATCGGAAAGCCCAATCCAGAAGAGCTGGCCATGGCGACATGTGGTTTGACATTGCACCAGAGCATGAAGGGTACAGTGATGAAGGCGCCGCCAGCGCCCACAAGACTTGCCAGTGCACCAGCAAATGAGCCAAACCCAAATAGACCCAAGGGACCTGGTAATTCTCTGCCAGGCTTTGGTTTTTTATTCAGCAGCATCTGAATAGATGTGTAGACAATGAAGATGGCAAAGAACAAGGAGAGCCAGGAAGTATTTAGAGCTTCAAAAATTTCGCTGCCACCAATCAAGCTGCCGATTACCAGGCCTGGGCTGAGTGATGCAACTAACTTCCAATCGATAGAGCCATGCTTGTGATGCGCCCAGATTGCAGAGGTGGTGGTGAATAAGATAGTTGCCATGCCAGTGGCAATTGCCATATGCACAATGACTTCTTGGCTAAATCCTTGATGATTAAAAACTAAGATCATGAATGGCACCAAAATCATGCCGCCACCAATTCCTAATAAACCAGCTAAAAATCCAGAGATGCTGCCACACAGCATCAGCATGGCGATATCACTCAATAACATGAATTCCCCGCCTTAGCCGCTAGGCCGTCATCCTGAACCCTAAGGTTCAAGGTGGAACGGCTACTCTGCTTCGGGTGCATTAAGAGGTTCAGGGAGTGACCAAGTCTAAGTTGGCACTGTGAACTGGCAAAACGCTCACGCCCACAAGGTAAAGATCGTTCCGGATGCTTGCGCATCGGTTCAAGGAACTATTGGCCTTGGCGAACCAGGCAGGGAAAGGGTTTGCATCAAGGCATCCACTTGATCCTCTAGGGCGCGAATCTCACTTTGTAAGCGAGCGACTTCATCGGAGCTCACATTAGAGGAGGAGCCTTGCTGAGATTGTTTTTTTTGTAGCGTAATAAGGTCGCCTGCAATTTTCAGGGCCGCCATCATACTGGCACGTTCAATGCTGCGGTTGCCACCACTGATAGCAAGTTGAATTTGTTCATCTACTAAGACACATGCTGCGCGGAGCAATGGCTCATGCTCAGCACTGGTTGCTAGTGTGATTTTTTGGCCAGCAAGACTGACTTCAATGCGTTGTTGGCTCATTATCATCCTCTGAAGTATTGGGTGGAATAACTTCGCCAAGTAGATTGAGTTGGCGACCATCGCTTTGATCTGGCAGGCGACTCAAAATACGTTGAACACGTTTATGGGCGTCATCAATCTTGCCCTCAAGTTGTGCTCGATTTTGATTTAAGTTTTTGACTGCCTCGCTAATGATGGCGAGTTTTTCGGCCACGCGCGCTATCGAGGCGCTAAGTGAGCCTAGGTCAGCTGGGCTATCGCTTTGGGGAAGTGGGTTTAATTCACTCATATTGGCATTGTAGCCTCAGGCAAAGCCAGCAGGGATTTGCTGGTTGGGATCGTATTATGACCTGCCAGATAGACCCACCTCTATTTAGAGCATAGGCAAATGGAGTATTAAATCCATCAGTTAAAGGTGTATTTGGCGCTGACAAAGACCGATCTGGGGTCGTTCGGGTAATAGAAGTAGTTGTTGGCGTTATTGCTATTAGGCCCTGTTACAAATCCGTAGCCTCCATAGGTAGAGTATGAGGAGTTGCCTACGTTTTTAATGGTTACACGCGCTTCCCAGTTGCTGAACTTGTAATTCGCATAAATGTCCGCCACGGTATATGAGGGCATGGTTGCTAAAGAGTTGTAGTACACGGGCGAGGCATCGTAGTGTTGACTACCAACATAATTGATAACCCCACCAATTGACCAATTACCCATAAATGAATAACTCGCTCTTGCATTGAGTAATACATTGGGAACTTGGGGAATGGCTTGATTTTGGTATGGCCCACTTGCATAAAAAGCATGTTGTACCGTTGCTCCGGCGCCAACTGATAGCTGAGGTGTTAATGCGGTTAGCCCATTAAATACAACGCCGTTACGATTAATGTTGTAAGGTGAATTTGAATTGATATAAGTGGCTGGGTTGTACATGATTTCGTTTTGAGAAACCGATGTAAAGATCGAGGCTGTTAGGTTGCTTTTCAATACCTGCCAATTGCCACCAAGCTCATAGGTTTGCGCAGTTTGCGGTCTCAGGATTCCGCCAAATGTCGAGCCTCCGCCATTCTTGGACCAACCCCAGAATTCATCAATATTGGGGAGGCGGTAAGACTGATTCCATTTGATATAAACCCTTTGGCCAGGAAGGTACTTAAAGTTCAGAGCGACATCACCTGCATTGGCTGTATAGGTTTGACTGTCATTCGCTGCTCCACTCCAGATATCTGTGCCGCTGGAAGTGGCGCTTTGCGTTTGATATCGATAGCCACCATTCAACTCAATTCCGTTGGTAATAGGAAGCTTTTGGATAAAGTAGACCGACTGGTTGTAAAGGCTTGCTGTTGCTCCTGCTTGCAATGGAAGTGCTGCAACACTGCCATTCACGCTACCAGGTCCATAAATGTTGGTTGCTGTTTGATTCATTACAGGGCTAAAGCTATTGCTTGATGATTGACTTGCTTTATTAAATTCATAACCCAAGATACTGGTTCCAAACGAACCAAAGTCTCCTTTAATCCGTGGAGAGAAGTTACCTTGCCAGCCCTGAAATTTTGTGAATGAAGGGCTTATGTATTGATAGTTGCCGATGGAAGGATCGCCAATCCCAGCTGCTTCAGTGGAGTAAAAGGGTTGATTGAAGAAGGTGGTTTTATTGCTATAGAAACCATCAATCTCTAAGTTGAATTTTTCGCCTAATGCTTTTGCCAGTCCTGCACGAACACCAGTATTGTTTGCCCCAGTGCCAGATCCAATATTGTTGAACTTAGCTGACTGAGGATTACCTTCTCCAACCTGGCCAACTACTCCCCCCGGATTTTGTTGATTAGAGTAACTATAAAAAACATCTGTATAAACATTGTCTGTGCCGCCCAATGCTTGCGTTACCTTTGCATCAAATGCGTAAGCATTCGCTGCGGAGTTTTGTCTCCAGCCATTTGAGTTGGAGGTATTTGCGCTTAACTGAACTGTAGTTTGGTTAAAGGTATTTCTAAAGATGGCGTTATTTACAAGTGTATTAAAGCTGCCGTAAGTTACAGAGGCTTGATTTAGGCTTTTTTTGCCGCCGTTGGTAATGATGTTGATAACACCCCCAACTGCGCCATTACCGTATTGAACGCTGGCGCCACCATGAAGAATTTCAATGCGGTTGATTGAATCGAGTGGAATGGATTCCCAGGAGACCGAGGAAGAATCTATTGGGTTTATCTTTTGACCATCAACCAATACGAGTGTTGCGCTATTGGAGGTGACGCCATAACCGCCCATATCAATTGTTGCGCCAAGGTTTAATTGCCCCCCAGCAGTATTTCTAACATTTAAGCCGCCAATCTGAGACAGGATGTCTGGAATATTGCTAGAGGTAGATTCTGCAATTTCTTCGCGAGTAATGATTTGCACATTAGCCGGAACCTCATTCAAATTTTCTTCAAAGCGTGAGCCCGAAACAATGACTGTTGATTGAGAGTTTTGCGCAAGCGCCTGATGGGCGCTACCAAGTGAAAATACAACGCTACAGAGTAGGGCAACTTTTTTCTTACTGAACTGCGGTTTCATTAAAAACTTTCTGTTATCGATTGCCTAGCTAACTTCCCCGTTAGCTGGGTCGAACAGAATTTCCCGTGCAGGAGTTCAGGCGTCAATTGGGCGCAGGTAGCGCTTTATTGGCGCGCGAAGATCCCCGTCCGCAAAATTCCACCTGTCTTGGCCGGTATCCGGGCTAGTAAATATCAAAATCTGGCCTTCCCATGCGATTGACGCGCACAGTGGCTTTGTCAGATTCCTGACGCTCTAAAAAGCAAAAAAGAGCGCATTTACCTACCGTTGCGGGGGCAGCACACGTTTAGTGTTTCCCGTTTAACTTTATTGCACCGCAATAAAGCACCACGACACCGCCATTCTAGCTGATTTGATGGGGTTTAGACCCTAAATCCCCGCTTAAAAAGGCAAAAAAGCCTACAATACGAGGTCTAGGAGCAAGCATTAATGACCGTATTAGATAAGCACCCCGAAAAAAACCTGATTCGCCTACAGTTAAGTCAAAACTCGGTCTTAAAAAGCTTAGATCCTGCGGCAATGGCTGATTTGGAGCGCCATTTAGAGATTTCTGACCTCAAAAAATCTGAAATATTGCTCCACCAAGGTGATCATCAAATGGAGCAGTACTTTGTTCTAGATGGAATCCTCAAGCGCATTGTTTCTAGTGCGGATGCAAAAGAGATGATTTTGCGTTTTGCCATCGAAAAAGATATTGAAACTAGCTATGCTGCTTGGCGCCTAAAGACCGCCGCTCCTTACAGTATTGCCTGTGTTACAAAGGCCCGCGTTGCTCGCATGCCTCTAAAAAAGTGGGCAGAGTTCTTAGAGCAGCACAAGCTTCTGAAGGAGAGCTTCGAGTTTGAAGTGATGCGCCTCATGAGTGAAATCATGGCTCATACCATTACCCTGCATATGTTGGATGCCCCGGGCAGGGTGGAGCGCTTTTTGCGTAAGTACGAGGATTTATTTGAGCTTCTCCCCAAAAAGGAGCTGGCTGCTTATCTGAACCTCTCTCCAGAGACCTTGAGTCGCCTCAAAACCAAGCATAAAGAGCTCTTTGTCTAGGCTATAACTGCCCGGTACCCAGTAATTACAGGATTTAGAGGGAAATTGACCGAAGTCAATGATGAACCCCTTCCCCAAGCCTAATATTCACTTCAGCCTAAGCGGGATACAAAACCCGTTGTGCGATTAATAACTACATTGGAGACGTTAGCGAAAGCTAAATTGCGTTAGCCTATAGGGCCAACTTGCAATTCTTATAAAAATTTCTATGACAACAGATAACCAAAACACCCAATTAACTGATGGATTCCATCTCGTCATTGACGCCTTAAAGGCAAATGATCTGAATACGATTTTCGGCTTAGTTGGTATTCCGATTACTGACTTATGTCGTTTGGCCCAAGCGGAAGGTATGCGCTTTATTGGTTTCCGTCACGAGCAACATGCGGGTAACGCTGCTGCGATTGCGGGTTACATGACGCAAAAGCCTGGCATTTGTATGACTGTTTCTGCTCCTGGATTCTTAAATGGTTTGACGGCGCTTGCTAATGCAACCGTGAACTGCTTCCCAATGATTTTGATCTCTGGTTCAAGCGAACGCGAAATCGTGGACTTGCAGCAGGGTGACTATGAAGAGATGGATCAGCTGAACGCAGCTAAGCCTTATTGCAAAGCGGCTTATCGTATCAATCACATCGAAGACATTGGTATCGGTTTCGCACGCGCAATTCGTGCTGCAGTTTCTGGTCGTCCAGGCGGTGTGTATTTGGACTTGCCAGCCCAGTTGCTCTCGCAAACCATGCCGGTTGAAGAAGCTAAGAAGTCTATCTTCAAAGTGATCGACCCCGTTCCTCGTCAAATCCCAGCAGCTGATGCCGTTGCTCGCGCATTAGATGTACTAAAAGGTGCTAAGCGTCCATTAATTCTCCTGGGTAAGGGTGCTGCTTACGCTCAAGCGGATAAAGAAATTCGTGACTTGATCGAAAAATCAGGGATCCCTTATTTGCCAATGTCGATGGCCAAAGGTTTGTTGCCAGATAACCATCCACAGTCTGCATCTGCAGCGCGTTCATTTGTGTTGGCTGAGGCTGATGCAGTGTTGTTGGTTGGTGCGCGATTGAACTGGTTATTGGCACACGGTAAGGGTAAGACTTGGGGCAAAGAGCCTAAGAAATTTATCCAAATCGATATTCAAGCAAACGAAGTGGATAGCAACGTACAAATCGCTGCGCCATTGATTGGTGACATCGGTTCATGCGTTGGCGAACTCTTAAAAGGTATTTCTGTTGTTCCAAATCCAAGCGCTGAGTGGATTGCAGCAATCACTGAGAAGAAAGACAAGAACACAGCCAAGATGGCAGAGACATTGGCTAAAGAAGCAAACCCAATGAACTTCCATGGCGCGTTGCGTGTAATTCGTGATGTGATCAAGAAGAACCCAGATGTGAACTTGGTAAACGAAGGTGCAAACACACTCGACTATTGCCGTGCAATCGTTGATATGTATAAGCCGCGTAAGCGTTTTGACTCTGGTACGTGGGGCATCATGGGTATCGGTATGGGCTATGCAATTGGTGCTGCCGTTACGAGTGGTCTACCAACTGTTGCTGTAGAGGGTGATAGCGCATTTGGCTTTAGCGGTATGGAGCTCGAAACAGTTTGTCGTTACAAGCTTCCTATTACTACCGTTGTATTTAATAACAATGGCGTGTATCGCGGCACCGATGTAAACCCAACTGGTGGTGCTGATGTAGCGCCTACAGTGTTCGTTAAGGATGCTCGTTACGACAAGATGATTGAGGCGTTTGGTGGTGTGGGTTATTACGTCACTACTCCAGCAGAATTAGAAGCAGCCTTAACAGAAGCGATTGCTGCCGGTAAGCCTGCCCTCATCAATGCCGTTATTGATGAAACTGCAGGTACTGAAAGTGGACGTTTAACAAATTTAAATCCATCCACAGCGGCTGGCAAAAAATAAGCGGTAACAAAAAGTTAACATTTTTAGACTAAATTAAGCAGCAAATAAGAAACATTTAAGGAGAAACAAACATGACTAAACCATTAGACGGAATTCGCATTATTGACTTCACACACGTACAAGCAGGTCCTGCATGTACTCAACTGTTGGCTTGGTATGGTGCTGATGTTATTAAAGTTGAGCGTCCAGGTGCTGGTGACGTGACACGTAGCCAATTACGTGACATTCCAGGTGCCGATGCTTTGTATTTCACAATGTTGAACGGCAACAAGCGTTCTTTGACTCTCGATACGAAGACTCAAGAAGGTAAGGAAGTTTTGGAGAAGATGATCAAAACTTCTGACGTCATGGTTGAAAACTTTGGCCCAGGTGCTTTGGATCGTATGGGCTTCTCATGGAAGCGCATCCAGGAATTGAATCCAAAAATGATTATGGCTTCTGTAAAAGGCTTTAGCGATGGTCACTCATATGAAGACTTAAAAGTGTATGAAAACGTTGCTCAATGTGCTGGTGGCGCTGCTTCTACAACTGGTTTCTGGGATGGTCCTCCTACAGTTTCTGCTGCTGCTTTAGGCGACTCTAATACTGGTATGCACTTGGCAATCGGTATTTTGACAGCATTGATGCAACGTGAAAAAACTGGCCGTGGTCAAAAAGTATCTTGCTCAATGCAAGACGCTGTATTGAATTTGTGCCGCGTGAAGTTGCGTGACCAGCAGCGTTTAGACAAAGTTGGTTACTTGGAAGAGTATCCACAGTACCCACACGGTTCATTCTCTGATGTCGTTCCACGTGGTGGTAATGCCGGTGGTGGTGGTCAGCCAGGCTGGGTGTTGAAGTGTAAGGGCTGGGAAACAGATCCAAATGCATACATTTACTTCACTATTCAAGGTCACGCTTGGGAGCCAATTACCAAAGCTTTGGGCAAGCCAGAGTGGGCAACTGATCCAGCCTACATGACTGCTGAAGCTCGCCAAGACAAGATTTTTGACATCTTCGCAACCATCGAAGATTGGCTCAAAGACAAGACTAAGTACGAAGCTGTGGATATTCTCCGTAAGTTCGATATTCCATGCGCTCCAGTTCTCTCAATGAAGGAATTAGCTGCTTCTCCAGACCTGCGTAAGAGTGGTTCTATCGTTGAAGTTGACCACAAAGTGCGTGGTAAGTATTTGACAATCGGTAGCCCAATCAAGTTCTCTGATTTGGAGATCGAAGTCAAGCCATCACCAGTTTTAGGTGAGCACACTGATGAAGTGTTGGCTGATCTTGGCTACAACGCTGACGATATTGCTAAGTTGCACGCAGCAAAAGCGGTTTAATAAAAATAAGAACCTGTTTAACTACGGTTTCTTGTAGTTATTTTTGAGGCGCTCCTAGTGGGCGCCTTTTTTATTTATAAAAAACTCGATAGACTAATCATATGAATGCAAACATTGATTTACACCAATTAGTAGAGTGCGTGGGCGATGCAATTGTTGTGGCCGACGCCAATGAAAAGATCGTGCTCTGGAATCCTGCGGCCACGCGCATTTTTGGATACTCAGAAGACGAGGCTTTGGGTCAAACGTTAAATCTCATTGTGCCTGAGCGCCAACGCCAAAAACATAATGAAGGTTATCGCCATTCTATGGAAACGGGTACGACACGTTACGGCACATCTTTATTGAAAGTGCCAGCAAAACATCAAAATGGTGAAACACTTTCGATCGCTTTTACCGTTGGAATGCTGTTTGACCAATCTGGGAAGGCAAATGGGGTGGTTGCGATCATTCGGGATGAAACGGCTCGCTTTGCAGAAGAACGGGCTCTCAAAAAGCGTCTCTCTGACCTTGAAGGCTCTCAGGCTTAATCGCAGATAGCCTGATGGTGGCGTCAATATAGGCCTGGATGAGATCTGTGCCCAAAAAACGGGCATGCCTCAATTTCCCCTATTTCCCACTGGTAAAATTGCCTTAATTCAAAATTTTCATTCTTATTAGGACTTAAATCATGGCAAAAGCACTAGAAGGGGTCAAAATCCTCGACTTTACGCACGTTCAATCAGGCCCAACCTGTACTCAGTTACTAGCTTGGTTTGGTGCAGACGTTATCAAAGTAGAAAAATCTGGCGAAGGTGATGCAACACGCGGTCAGTTGCGTGATATTCCCGATGCAGATAGCTTGTACTTCACGATGTTGAACCACAACAAGCGTTCCATTACTGTAAATACCAAAACCCAAAAGGGTAAAGAGATTCTTGAGCGGCTCATTAAAGAATGTGACGTTTTAGTGGAGAACTTCGCTCCAGGTGCACTTGATCGCATGGGATTTTCTTGGGAGCGCATTCAAGAACTCAATCCAATGATGATCATGGCCTCTGTAAAAGGTTTTGGTCCTGGCCCATACGAAGATTGCAAAGTGTATGAGAACGTAGCGCAATGCGCAGGTGGCTCTGCATCGACTACGGGTTTTGATGATGGTCCTCCAATGGTGACGGGCGCACAAATCGGTGATAGCGGAACTGGCTTGCATTTGGCGCTAGGTATCGTTACCGCTTTGTATCAACGTACTCATTCTGGCCGTGGCCAAAAAGTATTGGCCGCAATGCAAGACGCTGTATTGAACTTGTGCCGTGTCAAGTTGCGTGACCAACAGCGTTTAGAGCGTGTTGGCTTGATGCAAGAGTATCCGCAGTTCCCCAACGGTGAGTTCGGTGACTCTGTACCCCGCGCTGGCAATGCCTCTGGCGGCGGTCAGCCGGGCTGGATTGTGAAATGTAAAGGCTGGGAAACTGATCCAAACGCCTACATGTATGTGATCGTCCAGGCTCCAGTTTGGGAGGCGATTTGTAAGGTAATTGGTCGCGAAGACTGGATTACCGATGTGCGTTTTGCTTCACCAATGGCCCGCTTGCCACACCTCATGGAAATTTTTGGTGAGATCGAAAAGTGGACGATGACCATGACCAAATTTGAAGTAATGGATATTCTTAATCAATACGATATTCCATGCGGTCCGATTTTGTCGATGAAAGAAATTGCAGAAGAGCCTGCTTTGCGTGCGACTGGTACAGTAGTTGAAGTGGATCACCCAATTCGTGGCAAGTACCTCACTGTTGGTAACCCAATCAAGATGTCTGATAGTCCAACCGATGTGACGCGTTCACCATTGCTTGGTGAGCACACCGATGAGATTCTGCATGAGTTGGGTTACACCACTGATGATTTGATTTCTCTGCGTCACGATAAGGTGATCTAAGATGCGGGTTGCTTTGATTGGGAGTGCAGATTTTGGTAAAGCCGCATTAGAGGCTTTTTTGGATCGCGGTGATGAAGTGGTTGCCGTCTTCTGCCCACCTGATAATCCCAAATCTAGCAAACCCGAGGTTCTAAAAGAAGCGGCGCTAGCAAGGGGCTTAAGTCCCTTGCAATTTGCCTCCTTAAAGGACCCAGAGGCTGCTCAAGCCATGATTGATGCGAATGCAGACATCTGTGTAATGGCTTATGTCATACAGTTTGTGCCGCAAGAGCTGGTCAAGATTCCGAAGCACGGCACTATTCAATATCACCCATCGTTACTGCCCAAATATCGTGGTCCTAGCGCCATTAACTGGGCGATTGCATTGGGAGAAGAGAAAACAGGATTAACCATCTTCCGCCCATCTGATGGGTTGGATGAAGGGGAAGTGATTTTGCAGAAAGAAGTCGCTATTGGACCTAACGACACATTGGGAAAAATTTACTTTGATCATCTTTTTCCAATTGGCGTAAAAGCGTTACTAGAGGCTGCTGATCTTGTGGTCTCAGGAAAGCATCAAGAATTAGTTCAGGATGAATCGCAAGCGAATTACGAAGGTTGGTTTGATGCGAATGCTGCGCAGATTCATTGGGCAACCCACATCAGTCAGATTTATAACGTGATTCGTGCATGCAATCCTGCTCCAGGTGCTTGGACGAAGTTCGGTGAACAAAAGATTCAGATCTACGATTGCCACAAGCACGTAGCAGCTACATTTGGCGCCGTCAAAGGTAAGCCTGGTGAAGTGACCCAAATTACTTTGGACTCTTTTTTCGTTACTTGTCACGGTGGACAGATTGAGGTCCTGAAAGCGAAAGGCGCTGCAGGCAAAGTCACTGGTGCTGAATTGGCTAAAGAACTGAAGCTAGAAGTCGGGCAGTTCTTGACCCTTTAGGTTTATGAAGTTCATTGGTTCTACGAAGCGCGCCCTATGGATTGGTGGCGCCATTGGATTGCTGAATGTGGCAATTACCAATATCTTTGTTTCGAATAGACCGATTGGCGCATCCACTTCTTACCCCTATATTGCAGGACTTTTATTTGACCTGCAGAATTCAATCTACTTTAAATCGATCGATAAAGCTGGCTCCTGGGAGATGTGGTTTCTACTTGGGGGATTTATCGGCTCTTTGTGTATTGCGATCTGGACTAAGAAATTTAAGATGCATTGCGTCCCAGCACTTTGGGGAAGGTACCAAGGTAAATCGAGTATAAAAAGATTGGCTTATTCCTTTTTGGGTGGATTTATTTTAATTTTGGGAGCCCGTATTGCGGACGGTTGTGCTAGCGGGCATATTTTGTCTGGAAATATGGAAATGGCTGTCAGCAGCTTAGTGTTTGCTATTTGTGTAGCGCTATCGTATTTTGCTTTCACAAAATTCTTCTACAAAAAGAGCTGATATGTTGCTAGCTTTTATTGCAGGACTCGTCTTTTCTTTCTTGGCCTATAAATCCCATTTGTTTTGCTCTGATCAGATTCTCTCTGTAGGGGTCTTGAAAAATTTTGAAGCAGTTCAAATCTTGCTTTTTGCCCTATCAATATCTAGCGTGGCCTTTTTTATAGAGTACAGCCTTGGTGATGCCGTTGTGAGTGTTAAGCCCTTCTATGTGGTGGGGGTTGTGGTCGGAGGGCTGCTTTTCGGAATTGGTGTGGGAATGCTGGGTTATTGTCCCGGCACCCTTGAGATGGCAATTGGTTATGGCAGTATTGATGCGCTGTTTGGTTTTATTGGCGGATTGGCTGCGGGTTATGTCTACACCTTGGTATATCCATTGGTGCTACCATTTTTAGGGCCAAATTATGGCGCTATTAATTTTTATAGCGGCAATGTCGTTTTCGATACTGCTTTGGTATTGGCTTTTTCAGTGGGCTTATTTATTTCAGCTGTTGCTCTGCAGAGCCCCAATAATCAGGTGTTACCGATAGAGAATTAAATCTCTAAGTTATCAATCAAGCGAGTTTTGCCAAGCTTGGCTGCTGTCAGAATAACGAGGGGCTCACCGGCTTCCAAGCGTTCGTTAGAGGCAGGTGCTAAATCACTTTGCTGGCGAATGGCGATATAGTCAGGTTGCCAACCGCGTTTTGCTAAAGAGGCAACTGCTGCTCTCTCAATTTCCGAGATGGATTGGCTGGAACGATCTTTTAGTGCAAGAACGTGTTCACGAACTTCTCTCAATGCCTTTTGTAGTTCTGGGGCTTCAGCGCGCTCCTCAACAGATAGGTAGCCATTGCGTGAAGAAAGGGCAAGACCATCTTCTGCACGAATCGTCTCACCAGGAACGATATCGACTGGTAAAGCAAACTGCTTAGCCATCTGACGAATAATCATCAGTTGCTGGTAATCTTTTTTGCCAAACACAGCAACCTTGGGCTGTACACAAGAAAAGAGTTTGAGAACAACCGTACAAACGCCTTTAAAAAAGCCTGGTCGAAACTCGCCCTCAAGGATGTCGCCTAATTGCTGTGGTGGATCGATTCGATATTCTTGTGGCTGTGGGTAGAGATCCCGCTCAGTAGGCGCAAATAGGATGTAGACACCTTCTTTTTCCAGTTTGTCGATATCCGCCTGCATGGTACGCGGGTAGCTATCAAAATCTTCATTAGGACCAAACTGCAAGCGGTTCACAAAAATGCTGGCCACAACAGGGTCGCCATGTTGCCTAGCCAAGCGCATTAATGAAAGGTGGCCTTCGTGCAGATTTCCCATGGTTGGTACAAACGATGCACGGTTTTGACCTCTTAAATGGTCGCGTAATTCTTGTATGTCGCTAATAATTTTCATGCAACAGGGGTATAGGCAAGGCGCACGTAAATAGGTGCATATGGCTCAGCTTGTGTGATCTCTACTAATGCTTCACGTGAGAGCTCAAGCATTGCAATGAAATTGACGATCACCACTGGAATACCTTTGCCAGACTTGATCGCATCTTCAAATAACTCACCGAACTCTACGAACTTGGTGCTTTGCAAACGCCGCAAGATGCGTGTCATAAAGTCGCGTACTGATAGCTCTTCACGGGTAATGGTGTGATGCTGAGTGAGTTTGGCGCGATGGAGTACATCACGCCACGCCATTTGCAAATCTTCTACATTGACGTCTGGCCAGGCAATAGCAATAGTGGTGTCAACATAGCCATGAGCCACTTGGAAGTCACGACCTTGTTGGGGAATCTGATCAAGTTCTTGCGCAGCAAGTTTCATGCGCTCGTACTCCAAGAGGCGGCGTACCAATTCAGCACGCGGATCCTCTACTTCTTCTTCGCTATCTGCCTTCTTCATTGGCAGAAGCATGCGAGATTTAATTTCAATCAACATGGCTGCCATGAGTAGATATTCGGCGGCTAACTCAAGATTGTGATGACGAATTTGATCGATATAGCTCAGGTACTGTTGAGTTACCTGCGCCATCGGAATATCGAGAACGTTGAAGTTCTGTTTGCGAATTAGATACAGCAATAAATCTAAGGGACCTTCAAACGCCTCTAAAAAAACTTCCAACGCATCAGGCGGAATATAAAGATCGGTAGGGAGCTTAAAGAGCGGCTCGCCATAGAGCTTGGCGAACGCTTCCGACATGCCATCGGTAACAGAGGGAGTGCTATCCAATAAATCAGACATGGGCTGAGCGCTTGGCTCATTGCCTGATGCACCTACAGAATTAGTCATTCGAATACACGTAAGCGCGTTGTTTGAGTTTTGCAGCTTTAGCGCGGCGTTGGTCTTCTACGCTCAATGGCTCTTTGTCCCAAAGTAGGGCGCGACCTGCTTGCTGTTCAGCTTCGAGGTATGGACGCTCGGCCTTGAGTTCATTTAAGAACTGGGTGAATTCGGATTGATATCTTGCCATGGCATTTCCTAAAATACTCAATAAATTCAATAACTTATAAAATTAATTCGAAAAGTTACCTGGGGACTACAACCCTCATTATAGGTGCTTTTTAGGGCTATTTTTACAAGTTTGCCGCTAGCAAAGCCTCAATTTGTGGGGCTTCCACGCGGGTCATGAGGTGTTTATAGGTCTTGATCGGGTTTTTGCTGGAAAGCGGGGTATTAATGTCTGCCCAAGTCAGGGGTGCCAAGGATAGGAATTCCTCAACCCCTGCAGCTACCTGAGGAATGACTGGCTTCATATAGAGGCTGAGCATTCGGAAAGCTTCCAGGGTTATGCTGCAAACTCGCTGCAAATCCGCTTCACGTGCTGGATCTTTGGCGATTTCCCAAGGTTTGTTCTCATCCACAAAGCCATTTACCTTATCAGCAAGTTCCATCACCGTGCGCAGTGCTTTTGCGTATTCGCGCCCCTCATAGAGTTCAGCAATTTTCTCGCTTGCTGCGGCAATGTCTTTTAGCAAAGGATTATTCATTGCTTCGTCAGAAACAATTCCACCAAAACGTTTGACTAAGAAGCCGGCGCTACGACTTGCGATATTAATGTACTTACCTAAAAGGTCGCTATTAACCCTCGCAACAAAGTCTTGGAGATTCAAATCTAAATCTTCCATACTGTCGTTTAGTTTGGTTGCAAAGTAATAACGGAACCATTCGGGATTAAAGCCACACTCAATCACGCTGTTGGCAGAAATCAAGGTGCCGCGTGACTTACTCATCTTCTCACCGTCAACGGTTAAAAAGCCATGAGCAAATACATTAGTCGGTGTGCGATAACCTGAAAACTGTAACGTTGCTGGCCAGAAGAGAGTATGGAAATACAAAATATCTTTGCCGATGAAATGGTATTGCTCAGTACTCGTATCAGGCTTGACCCACTCTTCAAAATCAAGGCCATTAGCCTGGCAATAGTTAAGGAAGCTGGCGTAATAGCCGATAGGGGCATCAAGCCAGACATAGAAGTATTTACCAGGCGCATCGGGAATTTCAAAGCCGAAATATGGGGCATCGCGGGAGATATCCCAGTCACCTAGCTTGCTTTCCCCTGGCTGGCCAACCCATTCTTTCATCTTATTGCGAGCCTCGGGCTGCAATGGTGTTTTTACTTGAGTCCACTCACGTAAAAATTCCTCGCAGCGGGGATCGGACAATTTAAAGAAGTAATGATCAGAAACTTTTTTAATTGGTGTTGCACCGCTGACTACTGAAAAAGGATTTTTTAGATCAGTAGGGGAATACGTTGCGCCACATTTTTCACAGTTGTCGCCATATTGATCTTTAGCGCCACACTTCGGACACTCGCCTTTGATAAAGCGATCCGGTAAAAACATTTCTTTCACTGGATCGTAGGCTTGCTCAATTGCACGCTTCTCAATCAGGCCAGCATCACGTAGCTTGATGTAAATATCTTGTGATAATTTTTTATTCTCCGGACTATCGGTTGTGTAGTAGTTGTCAAAAGAAATAAGAAAGTTATCAAAGTCACGCTTATGCTCTTTCCAAACATTGGCGATCAATTCTTTTGGGGTGAGACCTTCTTTTTCAGCACGCAACATAATTGGGGTGCCGTGTGTGTCATCAGCGCCAACGTAATGCACTTCGTGACCACGCATGCGCTGAAAGCGAACCCAAATATCGGTCTGAACATACTCCACGAGATGGCCGATATGGATCTGACCATTGGCGTACGGTAGGGCGGAGGTAACAAGAAGGCGGCGTTGAGAACTGCTCATGTAATGCGGACTTAATTTAGGGGGTTAAACAGCTAAATACGGTACAGCACCCAATTATGCTGGCTTATGCACTGATTTTAGTCTGCGGTTAAAGTAAAGCTCCATGAAGTCTTTATAAACCCCGATAAACTTCCTTTGAGTTCGACCCCGAGAGTGTATTTATGGCAGCAAAACCCACTATTCAGATGACCTGTGCTTCCGTGCCTGTTGTGCATGAGGTTGAGGTTATGGATGAAATGGGGCGTCTCAAAAAGACGCATATTCCTGGTGAGCGTCCTTTAACTATCTACCTAGATAAGCGTGAAGTGGTGACGCTGATGACCTTGGGTAGCGCCCCGGAGGCCTTGGTTCTGGGCTATTTGCGTAATCAGCGCCTAGTGGAGTCACCGGACGATATCGAAAGTATCCAGGTGGACTGGGAGACAGATTCAGCTGCGGTGAAAACCCGCCGAAGCACGGTCGATATAGATGCTCTAACGAGTAAGCGGGTCGTGACGACAGGTTGCGGTCAGGGCACGATGTTTGGCGGCTTGATTGAAGAGATGTCTGAGATCCAGCTTCCCGAAGGCCCAACCTTGCCCCAGGAGGCAATAGTTGCTTTGATTGACTCAATCCGGATCCATGACACGATTTACAAGAAGTCTGGATCGGTCCATGCCTGCGCCGTTTTTGAGCGAGACGGCAATGAAGGTGTACGTCTTCTGCATTTCATTGAAGACGTTGGTCGTCATAATGCGGTTGATTCGATTTCTGGCTTGATGTGGTTGGCCAATAAACCCGGGAGGGATCTCATTTTCTTTACTACTGGGCGCCTGACCTCCGAGATGGTCATCAAAGGTGCTCAGATGGGCATTCCTTTCCTATTGACTCGGTCAGGGATCACTTTGATGGGCCTCGAGTTGGCACGCAAGACCAATCTGACTATCCTCTCCCGCTGCTCTGGTAAACACTTCGAGATCTATAACGCTCCCGAGAGGGTCGTTTTTACCCAAAAACCCCAATAAATTCATGGGCAGGTAAGGGCGAAGGTTTTACAATTCGGCCATGACTATTAAATCTGACCACTGGATCCGCCGCATGGGCGAGCAAGGCATGATCAGCCCATTTGAACCTGGGCAAGTTCGCCAAGACGCCGCCGGCAACAAAATCGTCAGCTATGGCACATCAAGCTATGGCTATGACATTCGTTGTGCGGACGAATTCAAGATCTTCACCAACATCAATAGCACCATCGTTGATCCGAAGAATTTCGATGAACAATCATTCGTTGATTTCAAGGGCGATGTTTGCATCATTCCACCAAATTCATTTGCACTAGCAAGAACAGTGGAGTACTTCAAGATTCCACGCAGTGTATTAACTGTTTGCGTAGGCAAGAGCACCTATGCACGTTGCGGCATCATCGTAAACGTGACTCCATTCGAGCCAGAATGGGAAGGTTATGTCACGCTAGAGTTCTCAAACACCACTCCATTACCTGCCAAGATATACGCAGGTGAAGGTTGCGCTCAAGTGCTCTTCTTTGAGAGCGATGAGGTATGTGGTACGTCTTACAAAGATCGTGGCGGTAAATACCAGGGTCAGCGGGGCGTTACCCTGCCTAAGACCTAAGCCGTAACGGCAGTGCGTAAATTTTTATTTAATCGCCGTCCCGCACGGATTAACTTAGACGAATATCGCGCCACACTTTCGCGCTCTGAAATGGCGCGACCAGAAAATGATTTTTATCACTGGCTGCTTGGTACAAGTTGGACCAGCTTCTTACTGCTGGTTGTTTTAGTTTATCTAGGTACTAACCTTTTGTTTGCAGTAGCGTATTTGGCTTGTGGCGAAGGCGCTATTACCCATGCCCGTCCTGATTCCTTGCTAGACGTCTTTTTCTTTAGCGTACAGACTATGGCAACAATCGGCTACGGTCGCATGACGCCAGTGGGTAGTTGGCCAAATGCCATTGTGACTTTTGAAGCCTTCTTTGGAATTGTTTACTCTGCTCTGACAACAGGTTTAGCTTTTGCACGCTTTACTAGGCCCACTGCTGGCGTACGCTTTTCTAAAGTGGCTGTGGTTGGAAGCCATGATGGCGTAAAAACATTTAAGTTTCGGGTTGCTAATGATCGGAGCTCGCACATTGTGGAGGCGCAATTACGTTTGTGGTTGATTGCCGAGAGCATGACCAGTGAAGGTGAGCGCTATCGCCGCTCAGTTGAGTTGCAGTTACATCGCTCTGAGAGTCCAGTGTTCTCATTAACTTGGACTGCAATGCATAGCGTGGATGAGACAAGCACCCTAAAGGACTATTTGGGTAAAACGGCTATTGAGCGTCAATGGCATTTACTGATTACCTTTACGGGCTATCACGAAAGCTTAGCAAACCAAGTGTATGCGCGCCATGTGTACTTGCCTAGGGATGTGCAGCAAAATGCAACATTCATCGATATAGTCACAGCATTACCAGATGGGGATCGAGTTATTGATCTCACTAATTTTGATAAGTGGGTTCCGAATACATCGGACAAGTTAGTAGGGGAGTATTTATGAAATTTCGTTTCCCAATCATCATTATTGATGAGGACTTCCGTTCCGAGAATATTTCCGGATCAGGAATTCGCGACCTCGCCGAGGCGATTGAGAATGAGGGTATGGAGGTTATTGGCTTAACCAGCTATGGTGATCTGACTTCATTTGCTCAACAAGCTTCTCGTGCATCCACTTTCATCGTTTCGATCGATGATGAAGAATTCGACTCCGATTCTGAAGATCATGATCTTCCAGCTTTAAATAACCTACGTGCTTTTATTACCGAAGTACGTAAGCGTAATGAAGATATTCCAATCTTCTTGTATGGCGAGACTCGCACCTCACGTCATATGCCGAATGACATCTTGCGTGAGTTACACGGCTTTATTCATATGAATGAAGATACACCTGAGTTTGTTGCGCGTCACATTATTCGTGAAGCAAAGGTGTATTTGGATTCTCTGGCGCCACCATTCTTCCGTGCGTTAACTAACTACGCCTCTGAAGGTTCGTATTCTTGGCATTGCCCCGGTCACTCGGGCGGCGTTGCATTCCTAAAGAGCCCAGTAGGGCGTATGTTCCATCAGTTCTTTGGTGAAAACATGCTGCGTGCTGACGTGTGTAATGCGGTAGAAGAATTAGGTCAGCTTTTGGACCATACTGGTCCAGTGTTGCAGAGTGAGCGCAATGCGGCGCGGATCTTTAACGCAGATCATATGTTCTTTGTGACCAACGGCACATCGACTTCAAACAAAATTGTTTGGCATTCCACTGTTGCCCCTGGCGACGTGGTATTGGTAGACCGCAATTGCCATAAGTCAGTTATTCATTCCATCACCATGATGGGTGCGATCCCCATCTTCTTAATGCCTACCCGTAATCACTTAGGCATCATCGGTCCGATTCCGAAAGAAGAGTTTGGGTGGAAGAACATTCAGAAGAAGATTGATGCCAATCCATTCATTAAGGATAAGAATGTAGTACCCCGTGTGATGACTTTGACGCAAAGCACTTATGACGGCATCGTTTACAACGTTGAAATGATCAAAGAGATGCTGGATGGCAAAGTCGACTCTCTGCATTTTGATGAAGCATGGTTGCCACACGCTGCCTTCCATCCTTTCTACAAGGATATGCATGCCATCGGAGCGGATCGCAAGCGCACCAAGAAAAGTTTAATGTTCGCAACACAGTCAACACATAAGCTGCTTGCGGGTTTATCGCAGGCATCCCAGGTGTTGGTGCAGGATGCAGAAGATGCAAAGCTAGATCGTGATTGTTTCAATGAGGCTTACTTGATGCACACCTCGACTAGTCCTCAGTACGCAATTATTGCGTCATGCGACGTCTCGGCGGCCATGATGGAATCTCCTGGCGGTACTACCCTAGTTGAAGAGTCTATTGCCGAGGCAATGGACTTCCGCCGCGCGATGCGTGAAGTAGATGATAAGTTTGGAGCTGACTGGTGGTTTAAGGTCTGGGGCCCAGATCATTTAGCAGAAGAGGGTATTGGTGAGCGCTCCGATTGGGTCTTAGAGCCTTCCGCTGCTTGGCATGACTTTGGTAAGTTAGCCAAAGACTTCAACATGCTCGATCCTATTAAGGCAACAGTAGTCACGCCTGGTTTAGATATTGAGGGTAACTTTGGTTCGATGGGCATTCCAGCGAGCATTGTGACAAAGTATCTTGCTGAGCACGGAGTTATTGTAGAGAAGTGCGGTCTGTACTCTTTCTTCATTATGTTCACAATCGGCATTACCAAAGGTCGTTGGAATACGCTTGTCACTGAGTTGCAGCAGTTCAAAGACCACTTTGATAAAAATGCACCTTTGTGGAAAGTGCTACCTGAGTTTGTTGCCAAACACCCACGCTATGAGCGCGTAGGCTTAAAAGATATCTGTCAACAAATTCATGAGTTCTATAAGAGTCGTGATGTAGCGCGCATGACCACTGAGATGTATACCTCAGACATGGTTCCAGCCATGATGCCTTCAGAGGCATGGGCAAAGATGGCGCACAAACAAGTTGATCGTGTACCACTTGACCAACTCGAGGGGCGCGTAACGGCAATGTTGGTAACACCATATCCTCCAGGCATTCCTTTGCTGATTCCTGGCGAGCGCTTCAATAAACGCATCATTGACTACCTCTACTTTGCTAGAGACTTCAATGAGAGGTTCCCTGGGTTTGAATCGGATATCCACGGATTGGTTAAAGCCAATGTCGATGGCAAGAGTGAATACTACGTAGACTGCGTAAGGCAAGAGCGTGATATCACTCTTTGATCGAAACAAGCTTGATATTTAAAACCCCGCATTTGCGGGGTTTTTTACTTGCGCAGAGCAAGAAGACTCTCTATACTTGTCTAATATATTGTACAGGTTTGGGGGCATGATGAGGATCATTAATTTTTCTGACGCAAGAAATCAATTTAAGCAAGTAATTGATCAGGTAGTGGCAGATTGTGACATTGCTGTTATCTCGCGCAGAGATGCAGAAGATGCTGTAGTGATGTCTTTGAATACCTATAACAGCATGATGGAAACACTCCACTTATTAAAATCTCCCGCTAACGTTAAACATCTGGAGAAATCTTTGGCGCAATATCGCAAAGGGCACATCAAAGCAAAGGCCTTGGTGGATGCTAAGTAGGCTGGTGTGGACAAATGCAGCATGGTCTGACTATGTGTATTGGCAGGGGCAGGACAAAAAAACCTTAAAGCGTATTAACTCTTTAATTAAAGATGCCTTAAGAAATCCACAGGATGGTATTGGGAAACCAGAGGAGCTTAGGGAGAGTCTGTCAGGATTTTGGTCAAGAAGAATCGATGATGCACATCGGCTAGTGTATGCAATTGAAAAAGACCAGCTTGTAATAATTGCTTGTCGATATCACTATGAATAGCTATGTGGCTGCTTATTTAACCGGCTTATCCAGTTGAAAGGTCACCGGAGCATCCTCATCCACTTTAGAGGCTGGGGCATCTGGTTTATTTTCTTCGCCAGTGAAGTTAAAGTCCTGGCTCTGAATCACAGCAGCAGGCTTATCCAGAAGAGTTGTTACTAGCGACGGGAAGGCGATCACCAAAACAACCATGATTAATTGCAGGCCAACCCAGGGCAAGGCTCCCCAATAGATATCACTGCTCTTCACCTCTTTGGGTGCCACGCCCCTGAGGTAGAAAAGGGCAAAACCAAATGGCGGATGCATAAAGGAGGTTTGCATGTTTACACAGAGCATGACACCGAACCAAACCAGTGCAGCACTTGCTGCTGCTTGAGGATTGCCATTCATGGACTCGAGCAACACTGGTGAAAGTAGCTTCACTGCTACTGGTGCCAGCATGGGTACAGCGATGAAGGCGATCTCAAAGAAGTCTAAGAAGAAGGCTAAGAAAAAAACAAATAAGTTCACAACAATCAAAAAGCCAATCCAGCCACCAGGTAAATTAGAAAACAGCTCTTCAACCCAAAAGCCGCCATCCACGCCTTGGAATGCCACCGAGAAGCAGGTAGAGCCAATCAGAATGAAAACTACCATCGCAGTAATCCGCATGGTGTTCTGATAAGCCTCTTGTACTAGGCCTTTGAGGTTCGGAATGCTAGCTCTACGTAGCCACGCCAATAAAAGTGCACCCATTGCACCCATGGCACCAGACTCTGTGGGTGTGGCAATGCCAGTCATGATGGTGCCTAGAACCAAGAAGATCAGAACGGCAGAAGGGATGATTCCCAGTAGACACTTTTTCCACAGCGCCCATCCCTTGAGTGTTAGGTCGCTTTCTGGCACTGGCGGCAAATAATCGGGGCGAACACGACTTAGGAAGAAGGTGTAAAGAGCAAATAGGGCAATTTGTAAAAGCGATGGACCCCACGCCCCAAGGTACATGCTGCCGACATCGGCGCTGCCGCTTTGCGTCTTGAGTTGATCTGCTAAAACAATGAGTACTAAGGATGGCGGTACCAGTTGAGTAATGGTTCCTGAGGCGGCTAGAACGCCGGTGGCGTAGCGCATGTTGTAGCCGTAACGCATCATCACTGGTAAGGAGATCATCGCCATAGCAATCACCTGAGCAGCTACTGTGCCAGTAATGGCGCCCAATATAAAACCAACGATGATGACGGAGTAACCGAGGCCGCCCCGAATACGTCCAAAAAGTTGCCCCATCGAGTCCAGCATCTCTTCGGCAAGACCACAGCGCTCCAAGATGGCACCCATAAAGGTAAAGAAGGGAATAGCCAGCAGTAGATCGTTGGCCAGCACGCTACCAAAGATGCGTTGCGGAATGGCCTGCAAGAATGCGATACCAAAAAAGCCTTCACTAATTGCAATCAGGGAGAAAAATAATCCTGCTGCCATCAACGAGAATGCGACCGGAAAGCCAATCAGCATAAAGACAATCAGTCCACCAAACATGAGGGGCGGCATCCACTCCAATGGAATCATTGCATGGGCTTTTCGTAATGAAGGTCTTCAGCTGGTAAGGTAATCTCGCCTCTAAGGGCGCCGATACGCTTGATGATTTCTGAAACTCCTTGCAGGCTGAGCATGAAGAAACCAAATGGAACAACAAATTTAATAGGGTAGCGTGCGAGACCGCCAGAATTCAATGAATGCTCCATCACCAACCAAGATGGATAAAAGAGCGTAGTCCATGAGAGCCATGCGAACAGAAGACAGGCCGGCATCAAAAAAAGAATGAAGCCAAAAAGGTCTACCCACAAACGGCCACGATCAGAAAGCTGAGAGTAAATTAAATCGACTCGCACATGCTCATTGCGCCTCAAAGTGTAGGATGCGCCTAGCATGACCGCAGCTGCAAAGAGGTACCACTGAAGTTCCAATGGCCAGTTGTTGCTGACGTCTAGGCCATAGCGCAGCAGGGCATTTAGCGCAGATACAACGCAGGACAGCAAAATCATGATGCTGGCTGCCTTACCCAGAAGCTGATTTACACGATCAATGCCTGCAGAGAGTTTGGACCAAAACCCCATGCACTTTAGAGGTCTGCGCGACCCCGTTTAACAGCGGCAATTACCTGGGCTGGCGCAGTACCGCCAGCATGTTGGCGAGATTGGACGGAGCCATCAACAGTCAGTAGCGCAAACACATCGTCGCCGATCAGTTCGGGTCGACTATCTAAACCGCAGGCAAAACGCAATTCAGAAAGACTTAAGTCAGTCAGCATGCAGTTTCTGCCAACACAGGCTTTAACGGCATGCGCTACTGCTTCATGTGCGTCACGAAATGCCAGACCTTTTTTAACTAAATAGTCA
Organism: Polynucleobacter sp. MWH-UH35A; assembly: GCF_018687075.1. Classification (NCBI taxonomy): domain Bacteria; kingdom Pseudomonadati; phylum Pseudomonadota; class Betaproteobacteria; order Burkholderiales; family Burkholderiaceae; genus Polynucleobacter; species Polynucleobacter sp. MWH-UH35A. The sequence continues at coordinate 1,218,766 of NZ_CP061285.1, read as the reverse complement.
GCCAAGTCGGTTGCTGTTGCAAAACCTTCTTCGGCAGCTTTCTTCATCACTTCGGCTTTAACTTCAATGTGTGGAACCATGTCGGCAAAAATACGCAAAGTATCTTGTACGGTATCTACCGCATCAAATAAAGGCTCTTTGTCCTCTTGATTATCTTTGTTGTATGCGAGGGGCTGACCCTTCATGAGCGTCAGTAAAGAAATCAAGTCGCCATAAACGCGACCCGTCTTACCACGAGCTAATTCTGGGACATCGGGATTCTTCTTTTGCGGCATGATTGAGCTTCCAGTGCAAAAGCGGTCTGGTAGATCAATAAAGCCAAAGCGTGGGCTCAACCAAAGGATGAGCTCTTCAGAAAGGCGCGATATGTGCATCATCAAAATCGATGCAAAGGCGCAGAACTCAATCGCAAAGTCACGATCAGATACTGCGTCCAAGGAGTTATTGCAGATGCCATCAAACCCAAGCGCCTTGGCGACTTGCTCGCGATCGATTGGGTAAGTAGTTCCTGCTAATGCAGCGGCACCTAAAGGCAAGTGATTAAAGCGGGCGCGCAAGTCAGTTAAGCGACTTGCGTCACGGCTAAACATTTCGTAATAGGCCATTAAGTGGTGGCCAAAAGTAATCGGTTGCGCTACTTGCAAATGCGTATGGCCAGGCATGATCGTCGATGCATACTTCTCTGCCAAATCTAAAAGTGCCACACGTAAAGATTTGAGTGTGACCGCAATGTCGTCCACGCTAGCACGCAACCAAAGCCGCAAATCAGTCGCCACTTGGTCATTGCGTGAGCGTCCAGTATGTAAACGTTTGCCAGCGTCGCCTACTAATTCAGTGAGACGGGCTTCAATATTGAGGTGCACATCTTCGAGGGCCAGTTGCCAATTAAATTGACCAGACTCGATTTCGCTCTTAATTTGAGCCATTCCCTTCTGAATATCAGCCAAATCTTGGGTGCTAATGATCTTTTGATTGGCTAGCATTTCGGCATGGGCTAATGAGCCGGCAATATCAACCATCGCAAAGCGTTGATCAAAGCCAATAGAAGCGGTATAACGCTGAACAAGTTCGTCAACGGGTTCTGCAAAACGGGCCGACCAAGCTTGGGCTTTGTTGGCTAAGGAATTATTTGATGAGCTCATAAACACAGTATATTGGTGTAGGTCTTTGATTATTTTAAATGTTATGTCCCAAACCCTGAATTCCACCCCCTCATCCGCTTTTCCGGCCGCCCCCAAGCGCCTAGTCATTGCTTCCCGTGAAAGTCGCCTGGCTATGTGGCAGGCTGAGCATGTCCGAGATTGCCTCAAAAAGCTCTATCCAGGCTGCGATGTCCAGATTTTGGGGATGACTACCCGTGGGGATCAGATTTTGGACAGGGCTCTCTCTAAAGTGGGTGGTAAGGGCCTTTTTGTGAAGGAGTTGGAAACCGCTCTCGAAGACGGTCGTGCTGACCTGGCAGTTCACTCCCTGAAGGATGTTCCTATGGTGATGCCTGAGGGATTTGACCTTTCATGCGTGATGGCTAGGGAGGATGCACGTGATGCTTTTGTTTCCAATAATTACGCCAACCTTGAAGAGCTTCCTAGCGGCGCAATAGTAGGTACATCCAGTCTGCGCCGCGAGTCCGTTTTGCGCGCTAAGTTTCCTCATCTCATCATTCAACCATTGCGCGGTAATTTAGATACCCGCATGGGTAAGTTAGACAAAGGCGAGTATCAGGCCATCATCTTGGCGGCCGCTGGTTTAAAGCGCTTAGGCTTGGAGTCACGTATTCGCGCCTTCTTGCCTTACGATCCTTACACGCCAGCTGCAGGTCAGGGTGCTCTTGGTATCGAAACTTTAAGCAAGCATCCCAATATCAAGCAATGGCTTGCTCCACTAAATGACTTACCTACTTTATTCGCAGTATCTGCTGAGCGTATGGTGTCACGTCAACTAGGTGGATCATGCGAAGTACCCCTTGCTGCTCATGCTATATGGGATCAGAACCAAATGAGCATTCGATCTTTTGTGGCAAGCGTTGATGGCAAAGCCATTTGTTTGGCGAATGGAATTGGGGTAGTGCAATCTGTGGCAGACGCTGAAGCTTTGGGACTTGTTGTAGCAAAAGACTTGCTGTCTCAGGGCGCGGCAGATTTGATCCCCAAGATTTCTAAATAAAAGTATTTGTAGCGATGAGCACTAAAACTATTGTCGTTACCAGACCAAGCGGTCAGGCGCGCCAGCTGATTGAAGTGCTCACTCGGGCCATTGAGGCAAGTGGTGTTGGTAAGCGCACCCTCCCAGAAATACTGTCCTTGCCTTTACTAACTATCGTTCCCAAGTCAGATGAACATTTAGCGGATCATATCGCCACGTCTTTGAGTAATGCGGATCTGGCGATCTTTGTCAGCCCGAACGCCATCGAGAGTGTGATGCGTTTATTGGAGCGAGATTGGCAAGACTTTTCTAAAAAGATTATTCCAATTGGTGTGATGGGCGGTAGTAGTCATTTAGCTCTAAAGAATCACGGCATTGGCTCAGAAGACAATCCCACCCCCATCATCATTCCTAAAAATAATGAGCAGTGGGACTCTGAGGGTTTGTGGCAAGAGCTCCAAGCTTTGCAGTGGAATTGGCGCAATAAAAAAGTAGTGATCTTTAAAGGTGAGGGTGGCCGCGATTGGCTTGCAGAAACATTGCTCAAGGCGGGCGCTACTGTAGAGACCATTTCTACATATAGTCGAGTGCCCTTAGATATTGATAATCCAGCTTGGCAACTTGTGCGAGAAATGGATTTGAGTAAATCGCTATGGTTGCTGACCTCATCAGAAGCCGTGCGCTATCTTGGTGAGGTGATAAAAGATCAATTTACGTACAACCTCAATAGTGCCAGTGCACTTTGCCCACATCACAATATTGCGGATGCGGCAGAGATGATTGGGTTTGGAGAAGTCTTTACTAGCGAACCAGGCGATGAAGCCTTGGTGAAATCAACCTTAGCTTGGTTGACAATCTAAAAGTCAAAGCAAGTAACTAGAACTTTGCAGCCTCTAATAGGGCAGGTAAGAAGATTTCAATCACCAAGATAGGATGACCCTTTAAGCGATAGAGAGTGCGTCGCGCCCACAAAGGCGAGCATAAACCTGCAAAGTTTTTAGAGCATTTTTTCCATAGTTCACTGCCTTTATCGAGGCGGGCAATGTCCCGCGGTGGCTTTGCTTTGGAATGCTTGCGGGTTTTACTGAATAACACCGCTCCTAAGGGTTTGGAACCTAAACGCAAAATGGCGTGATTACTACCGCTGGAACTAAAGGTGGGGATGACGCTGTGCGCCATTACCAAAGGCACACCATTAGAGCAAAGCAGTACCTCACGCACTCTACAGCGCCTGATCTTGAAATGAAAATAGCGACTTTCGTCGCTATTGAGTGATTGAGGGCAGTCACGCAAAACCTGAACTTCTAGCTTTTGCCCAATCGCCTTTTCAATTTTTTGAGTGAGAGATCCGGTATCGCTTAACCAAGCTTGCCATTTGCGGGGCGCCCGATGGATTTCACCGGAACCGACTCGATTCCATGCAGAACGGAGGCGATTACGGTGAATCATTTTTAGCTACCGCTAAAGTTGCGACGTTGACCGCCAGACTTAGGTTTGGCAAAACGTGGGCCACCCGCTGGACGCGAATCACCAAAGCGTGATGGACGTGAATCAGCGGAGCGCGCTGGGCGTGAGTCGCCTGAGCGACCGCCGCCAGCATTGCCGCCTGAGCCACCACCGCCAAAGCGAGATTCCGAACGAGCGCCTGAGCCGTAACGACCGCCACCACCGCCTGAGCGATTGCCGCCGAAGCCGCCGCCTGAACGACCACCACCGCCTGAACGTCCGCCACCAGAGCGATTGCCACCGCCAAAGCTAGGCTTGGCTTGTGGCTCAAGACCGGAAATGACTGAAGCGACAATATCTTGCTGTGTGAAGCGTTCGATATTACGGATCTTCGCGCGATCACGATGCTCGACCAAAGTGATAGCAACACCATTACGACCTGCACGACCAGTACGGCCGATACGATGCGTATAGTCTTCCGGTTTCATTGGCAAGCCAAAGTTAATCACGTGACTGATGCGTGGCACATCAATACCGCGAGCTGCTACGTCAGTTGCAACCAAAATCTTGGTGTGACCTTTGCGTAAGGACTCGAGACGACGCATGCGCACAGCTTGAGGCATTGCACCGTGAAGAGCAGTAGCTTCGTAGCCGTTAGCACGTAATGTGTCAGCAATTTTTTCGCTCTCAACTTGAGTGCTCGCAAACACAACTGCTTGATCCAAATCAGCATCAGCCAAAATGTGCTCAAGCAACTTATGCTTGTGTGACATGCTGTCAGCCCAATGCAACTTCTGTTCAATGTTGGCGTGCTTTTCACCTGCGTGAGCAAGTTCAATACGCTTGGCATCTGTAGTCAACTCGTTTGCTAAAGACATAATCTTTGGCGCGAAAGTTGCGGAGAACATCAAAGTTTGGTTACGGCCTGCGCAACGCTTATCAATTGCCTCGAGATCATCCGCAAATCCCATGTCGAGCATGCGATCAGCTTCGTCGATAACGAGTTGCTTTACGTCGTCTAAGCGAATCGCTTTGCTATCACACAAGTCTAGTAAGCGACCTGGAGTTGCAACCACTAACAAAGCACCTTTTAGTGCCTGGATTTGCTTGCCGTAAGGCATGCCACCCATCACAGTAGCAATACGAATGCCCTTCATGCCACGCACTAAGTTCACCGCATCTGCAGCAACCTGTTGTGCTAATTCACGGGTAGGGCAGAGCACTAGCACTTTAGGTTGTGCGCGACCTGGTACAGGTGAGTTATTCGGGTTGTCTTCGATGAGTTGGTTAATTAAAGGTAATAAAAAGGCTGCGGTTTTACCGCTACCGGTTTGGCTGCTGACCAATAAGTCACCACCAGATAAGGCTGCAGGAATAACCTGTGCCTGTACATTGGTAGCTTGGGTAAAACCCAGTTCAGCAACGTTTTTAAGGAGTGATGCCGCGAGGGCGAAATTCTGGAATTCATTACCAGCGCTCTTTGAGCCGCGACTTGCGTCTTTTGGCTCATGTTTAGTTTCTTTAGAAAAAGTCATGCTATTACACATCCCCTTTTAGGGATGTCTCCGTATGTTGCACCCATAGTTTTTATAAGGTGCGATGGTCAAAGGCATCGACCATCAGACAAGCGGCAGCGCGTATTATGAACTTCGGTGTTTATGACTTCTAAACGGTACGCTGAAATAGAGCTGGGGGGCGATGAATCAAATTGCTTAAAAAAGCCCCTCATTATGACAGTTTGAGCAAGTAATTACAAGGGTTTTCCCGAATTAATTATGATAAGGATATGGAATGGCTCTCATATAGTCTCTTATCACCAGCGAATGCAGGAATAGTCGATTTCTCAAGTTACCTACTTGGGACCTTATTCATTATTTTGTTGCCTGGCCCAAACTCCCTTTATGTCTTAACAATTGCCATTCAAAAGGGTTGGCGCTCTGGTGCATGGGGTGCGCTTGGAATCTTTATCGGTGACTCAGTGTTAATGATGGCTGTTGTTTTGGGAGCTGCATCTATTCTGATTTCTTCACCCATTCTCTTTAGTCTTGTGCGTACATTCGGAGCTGTGTACTTAGCTTGGATGGGTTATGGGCTTTTGCGTAGCGGACTGCAACGCTGGAAATTGGGTGCAGACTCTGAAGCGTATGAGATACAAATGCGTTTGATGCAATTGCATCCACTAGTGGCTGCATTGACGCTCTCGTTAACTAATCCCAAAGCAATTTTTTTCTTTATCGCTTTCTTTTCGCAATTTATTCGACCTGATTTTGTCCGACCCTTACATACCTTCTTTTATCTTGCTATTGTGCTGCAGGTGATGAGTATGAGCTATTTGGCGTGTCTGATCGGTGTAGGGCAGGCCTCTCTGAAATTCTTTCAGGCTCGCCCACGCTTAGCCGCGGCACTTTGGTTATTGGCCGGCATTTTGTTTATCGGGTTTGCAATTCGTTTGCTGCTAATTTGAGGTGTTACTTCAAATAGTGCAATAACCATTCGGTCATTTTTCCGTAAGGAGGGCGCGCTGTTTTGGTCCCTTTAAAGAGATTCAAACCAAAGAAGCCGCGCACTTCCAAAATCGACTTTTGATGGCTAAAGGTATCAAAGCCAGCTTTACCGTGATAGCTCCCCATACCGCTTGCCCCAACACCACCAAAAGGCAGATCCTCAATCGTGATATGCAAAAGGGTGTCATTGACAGTAACGCCGCCAGAGCGAGTTTCACTTAAAACGCGTTTTAGGTTTTGCTTGTCTTTGCCAAACCAGTACAAAGCGAGGGGGTTCGGTTTATTGTTTACATACTCAATTGCTGCAGCGGTATCGGCAATCGTCACAATCGGCAAGATGGGCCCAAAGATTTCTTCATGCAGTACTCGTGCTTCTGGTGAAACGTTTGTGAGCACAATCGGCTCGAATGGCCTTGCTCCAGCTCCAGGATTATTGAGCAGGGGGATGACTTTTGCGCCACGATCGACTGCATCACTGATTAAGTGTTGCCAATATTCCAGTTGCCGTTCATCAATCGGGCCGGTGAATTCTTCGGGCTTGCTAAATTGCGTCTGAGCCGCAGCTTGCAACTCTTGAATAATTGTTTCTTGAATATTTGGCTCGAGCAATACGTAATCGGGCGCAATACATGTTTGCCCTCCGTTAAGCAATTTGCCATAAATAATTGAGGCAGCAGCATCCTTGAGTTTTGCGCTGGAATCAATAATGACTGGTGTGGTGCCACCGAGCTCTAGAGTTACCGGGGTCAAGTTTTCTGCGGCAGCGCGCATCACTTTTTTGCCGATATTTCCTGAGCCAGTAAAGAAGAGGTGATCAAAAGGCAGGGCGGCGAATTGTTCTGCAACATCGGGGCCACCGGTGGTAACGCAAAATTCTGTGGGGTGGAAATATTCTTGAATCAGGTTGGCAATAAATCCTGAAGTGCGTGAGCTGCGTTCAGAAGGCTTGAGCCACACCCGATTGCCTGCCGCAAAAGCAGCAATCGCAGGAATGAGTGCTAACTGCACTGGATAATTCCATGGACTCAAAATACCAACTACACCTAGTGGCTGACTTTCAACCCAAGCTTGTGAATCACCCATATGGAAGGGGACGTCTCTTTGTTCGGGTTTCATCCACTCCTTAAGATGCTTGCGGGTATGTTTGCATGCCTGATAAATCATTTGGCATTCCGCAAGTCTTGTCTCTACCGGATGGCGTACACCAAAATCTGCCTCAAGGGCCTTACATATTTTGTCTTCATTAACCTCGATCATTTTTTCGATGCGAGCAATGCGATCCAACCGCACTTCAATCGTAGGATTGGGTTCGGCTGCGAAGGCTGCTTTGATTTCGTCGAGTTGGATGGTGAAGCGATTCATAGTGGATTATTGGTTGGCAGGCTTTTGAATAAGGTATTAGGATAAAGCCATGGAAGCAAATTTAGATAAAAACGAACCCTTTTTAGAGCGGGCCACCCTAGGCGGAGGCTGTTTTTGGTGCCTTGAGGCGGTTTATCAGCAAATTACTGGTATTCAGTCAGTGGTTTCTGGGTATGCGGGAGGCGCAAGGCCGAACCCAACTTATGAAACTGTCTGTACTGGTGTATCTGGTCATGCGGAAATTGTCGACATCTTATTTAATCCGCAGGTGGTTTCATTCAGGGATTTATTAGAAATCTTTTTTGTCATTCACGATCCAACTACTTTGAACTATCAAGGCAATGACCACGGCGCACAATATCGCTCTGTGATCTTTACACATAGTGAAGAGCAATCCAAGATTGCACATGAGGTAGTGGGGGAGTTGGAAGATTCAAAAATCTACTCTAATCCTGTGGTGACGCAGATCGATGTTGCGCCAACAATTTATCCCGCAGAAGACTATCACCAGAATTATTTTCAGCAACACCCTAATCAAGGATATTGCATGGCAGTGGTTGCGCCTAAGCTAGCGAAATTCAGAGCGAAATTTAAATCGCTCATCGCACCCCAGTATTCTTAAGAAAAATCTTAAGGGGCAAGGCGATTTATTCGCCACTGGTTTTCTTCTCGCTTGTAGTGCATTCGATCATGCAGTCTAGAGGGGCGACCCTGCCAAAATTCAATTTCCGTAGGATATAAGCGGTATCCACCCCAATGCTCTGGGCGAGGGGGTTTGTCACCAAATTCTGCTTTGAAGCGTTTTTCTGCTTCTTCTAGGAATTCGCGATTTGGAATGGCGGCGCTCTGGGGCGAGGCCCAGGCACCAATTCTGGAGGCGGCCGGACGGGAATGGAAGTACTCATCACTCTCGCTAGGGCTAACCTTCTCGACAACGCCTTGAATGCGGACCTGACGCTCTAATTCATGCCAATGAAAGAGTAGCGCTGCCTGAGGGCGTATTGCTAAGTCACGACCTTTTTGGCTCTCGTAGTTGGTAAAAAAGGTAAAGCCATTTTGATCGGCACCTTTTAGTAAGACAATACGAGCTGATGGATTGCCAGCTTGGTCCGCTGTTGCTAGGGTCATGGAGTTGGGTTCCGGACACTCTGCCTTCATGGCCTGTTCAAACCAGAGCTGAAATAGCTGTAGAGGGTCATGTGGAACCTCGGTCTCTGATAGCTGACCAAGGGTATAGTTTTTGCGGAGTTGAGCAATGGAGTCCATTTTTTCAGTATAAAGAGAAGCTATGGCAGAAGACAAGGCAGAAGACAGGGCAGAAGACAGCATAGAGAATCGTCGTTTTGGTGGGGTTTCAAGACTCTACGGGGCGGAGCTACGTGAGCGCTTTCTGAATGCAACAGTGGTGGTGGCTGGCCTGGGAGGGGTTGGATCTTGGGCGGCAGAAGCATTGGCACGCACTGGCATTGGGCATCTTGTCTTGATTGATTTTGACCATATTGCTGAGAGCAATACCAATCGGCAGTTACATGCTTTGGAGGGTCAGTACGGCAAGGCAAAAGTAGAGGCGATGACGCAACGTATTTTGCAAATTAATCCAGAGATCAAGCTGACTTCCTGTGATGAATTTCTGGAGCCCGAAAATTTAGATCAACTCATTCCAGAAAATGCCTTGGTATTGGATGCGACGGATTCCGTGCAAACTAAAATTGCTTTATCCGTTTGGGCTGTGAAAAATCATCGCTCCTTAGTGATGTGTGGCGCTGCCGGTGGAAAATCTGATCCAACCTCAGTGCGCTGTGATGATCTCTCACGTACGGAGCAAGATGCATTACTGGCTAAGGTGCGACAGGGGTTGCGGCAAGATCATGGATTTTCTCGAAACCTGAAAAAGAAAATCGGCATTCGTGCGGTCTACTCGCATGAGCCACGCGCTGGGGCTTCTAGTGGTGGACTGGCCTGCTCCGGCTATGGCTCTACTGTGATGGTGACTGCTGCTTGCGGCTTAGCTGCCGCTGCAGAAATTCTGAATCTCATTTCCGCGCAATAAGTTTTTCTTAAAAAGTACCGTAAATCCTTAAGGGGATTCCCTGTAGGAAATTACTGATTCTTTTGCCGTCATAAATAATTTATTTCAAGTCTCGCATTGATTTAAAAGACATTTCTATTTTTACCAAAACATATTTATTCAATTAGTCACTTTAGTAATTTTCAGCCTCTAGTGCTCATCCTCAGTCCTCCCTAGACTCTGCTGCGTTGGTAAATCGCTAACAGCAAATCGAAAGGAGGTCTCTCTTGCAGACTGAACACACTGGCTTAAAACGCCACCTCAAAGTACGCCATATTCGTTTGATGGCTTTAGGCTCAACGATAGGCGTTGGATTATTTCTTGGTTCGGCAAGCGCAATTCAAATTGCTGGCCCATCAATTCTTTTGGGTTACTTACTTGCGGGCTTGGTTGCCTTTATCGTTCTGCGCACATTAGGTGAAATGGCAGTACATGAGCCTGTAGCCGGCTCTTTTGCGGCATATGCCAACAGTTATGTTGGTCCCCTGGCTGGCTATATGGTGGGCTGGGGTTATTGGACCTATTGGATCGTAGTAGGAATTGCGGAAGTGACGGCCGTTGGCATCTATATGGGCATTTGGTTTCCGGAAACACCTCAGTGGGTCTGGGCACTTTCATCGATTGTGATGATGGGCTTAATTAATCTGATTGCTGTCAAAGTATTTGGTGAGTTTGAATTTTGGTTTGCGCTCATCAAGGTGGTGGCCATTGTTGCCATGATTGCGCTTGGTGGTTCAGTCATCTTATTTGGCTTTACCAATAATTGGCAGCCAATCGGCCTCAGTAACTTGTGGCAGCACGGTGGATTCTTTCCTAATGGCATCAGTGGCATGTTGCTGTCACTGCAGATGGTGTTGTTCGCTTATGTTGGAATTGAAATGATTGGTCTTTCTGCGGGTGAGGCTGAGAACCCACAAAAAACTATTCCGATGGCAATCGATTCTCTGGCATGGCGCATTCTGATTTTTTACATGGGTGCCATTCTGGTTATTTTGGCAATCTTCCCGTGGAATCAAGTGGGTCAGCAGGGTAGTCCATTCGTTGTGATGTTTGAGCGATTAGGGCTGCGAGAAGCGGCGGGCTTGATTAACTTTGTTGTGATCACTGCGGCGCTCTCATCCTGTAATGCAGGCATCTTTAGTGGCGGACGCCTCTTGTACTCTCTGTCGTCTAACGGTTATGCCCCGAGATCCTTCTCAAAGCTTTCAAGGTATGGCGTTCCTCATCGGGCAGTAATGACTACGGTTGGCGTTTGTATGTCAGGCGTGGTATTGAACTACTTTGTCCCTGATAAAGCCTTTCAATACATGATGGCCGCAGTGACCTTTATTGGTTTGATGGTTTGGATCGCTATCTTAATCACGCAGATTAAATTCAGACGCTCCTTATCTAAAGCCCAAGTAGCTCAATTGGCTTATCGCGCTCCTTGGTGGCCTTATTCCTCGTGGTTTGCTTTGGCATTTATTGGTTTAGTAGTGGTGTTGATGGGATTTCATGAGGATGCCCGGATCGCCTTAATAGTGGGTCCGTGTTTGTTGGGTGTGTATCTGGCGATGTTCTATGGCGTGGGCTTGCATCGCAAAACAGCAAGCAAGAGTGAGTAAGAGTAATGAAGGGCAATGAAGAGTAAGCGTAATTTTAAATAACAGGAGATAGCAATGATTATTGGTGTACCTCAAGAAGTTAAAAATAATGAGTTTCGGGTTGGCTTGACACCTGGCAATGTTAGTGGACTGTGTAAGCAGGGGCATTCTGTGCTCATACAGCGTGGTGCTGGTGAGCAAATTGGTTTGAGTGATGAGACTTATCGACTTGCTGGCGCTAATTTAATTAATAGTGCGGCAGAGGTGTTTCAGCGGGCAGACATGATTGTGAAAGTCAAAGAACCTCAGGCGCAGGAGTGTGCCATGTTGAAAGAGAATCAAATTCTGTTCACATACTTACACTTAGCACCAGACCCTAAGCAAACCAAAGCATTGCTGCAATCTGGCGCAACGTGCATTGCCTATGAAACTGTCACCGCCATGAATGGCGCTTTACCTTTATTGGCGCCTATGAGTGAAGTGGCGGGGCGCATGTCTATTCAAGCAGCTGCATCCCACCTTGAGAAAACCAATGGCGGTCTAGGTGTACTGATGGCTGGAGTGCCTGGTGTCTCTCCAGCAAAGATTGTGATCTTGGGAGGCGGTGTTGTGGGTCGTAATGCATTGCAAATGGCCGTTGGTATGGGCGCAGATGTATGCATTTTTGATCGTGATATTGAACGCTTACGTCAGATCGATATGTTCTATGGCAATCGGGTGAGAACGTTCTACTCAGATAGTTTGCTTATTGAGCAAGAGATATGTGAGGCTGATGTTGTGATTGGTGCGGTATTACTACCAGGGGCTGCTGCACCTAAGTTGGTATCAAATGACATGATTAAAAAAATGAAACCTGGTTCGGTCGTGGTAGATGTGGCTATTGATCAGGGCGGCTGTTTTGCAACCTCTAAACCCACCACTCATGCAGATCCGACATTTGTAGTGGATGGCGTGATTCATTATTGCGTAGCTAATATGCCGGGTGCGGTAGCCCGAACATCTACTTTTGCTTTAACAAATGCAACCTATCCATTTGTAGAGGCCTTGGCAAACCGCGGGGTGTTCAATGCACTCTCAATTGATCAGCATTTGCGCAATGGTTTGAGCGTGCACAAAGGAGTATTGACATCAATGCCAGTTGCGGTGGCACAAGGCCTGAAGTATGCCTCTGCAGAGGAATTGTTGGTGGCATAAAGCAGGGGCGTTCATAAATGGGTAGGTCTGGACGAGCTTCAGATTTAAAATGAGGTGCATACGTAAAACCGACTGGACTGATTTCATTTATGGATTTTTCTGCCTTAACCCTCTCTGCTGGAGTTGTTGCTTTGGCAGAGATGGGGGACAAAACTCAATTACTTTCGCTGATGCTTGCAGCGCGTTACCCAAAACAAGCCATGGCAATTATTGCTGGCATCTTTATTGCCACGATTGCTAATCATGCTTGCGCTGCTTTGCTAGGCCATTGGTTAACTACCTTGGTGTCGCCTGATGTCATGCGCTGGATTTTAGGATTGAGTTTCTTGGGGATTGGTTTGTGGCTGTTGGTGCCAGATCATATTGATGATGCCGCTGGATCGAAGGTGGCTGATAAAGCCCTGCAAGTATTTTTGCTAACAACAGGCCTATTCTTTTTGGCTGAGATGGGTGATAAGACGCAAATTGCCACTATTGCTTTGGGGGCTCGTTATGAAGATGTAGTCTCGGTAACGATTGGCACCACCTTGGGGATGATGTTGGCTAATGCTCCTGCAGTCTGGATAGGCCAGAAGTTCACGAAACGCATGCCGATAAAGTGGGTTCACGCAGTAGCCGCTGTTACTTTTATTGCTATTGGCTTGGCTACCCTGATTTGGGCTTGACTTAGGGCTTGACTTAGGGCTCGATCAGGCGGCACACCACTCAGTCAGCCTAGACTTAAAATAGGCCTATGAAAACTGATCTCCCCCAGAGCTTCCGTCGGCTCGAATACCGCCCCCCTGTTTATACCTTCGATCACGTTGAGTTAGATATTGCTCTAGACCCAGCGCGCACTATTGTTAAAAGTCGCATTGAAGTTTTGCCAGGCAAAAGCTTTGAAGCAGGTGCCCCCCTGGTATTAGTAGGAAATGAGCTTGAGTTCGTCAGCTTGCGGATTAATGGTGAGGCCCATCGTCACTTTGAATTAACTCCAGAGACACTTTCCATTCATTCATTGCCAAACGAAGGCAGGGAAAAATTTGTCGTAGAGATTATTTGCGTTTGTGTTCCCGAAAAAAACACTACCTTGATGGGTCTGTACGTCTCAAATGGCAATTTCTTTACGCAATGCGAGGCGGAAGGTTTTCGAAAGATTACCTATTTCCTGGATCGCCCTGATGTCATGGCGCGCTATCGTGTGACATTGCGTGCTCGTGAAACAGAGTGCCCAGTCTTGTTGTCTAACGGTAACTTACTCAATACAGAGAAGCTGCCTAACGGTTGGCACAGCGCCACTTGGGAAGACCCATTTCCGAAGCCATCCTACTTGTTTGCCTTGGTGGCCGGTAAGCTGCAGTGTATTGAAGAGACTATTACCACTAGCAGTGGCGCTAAGAAGCTATTGCAGATCTGGGTTGAGCCACATGATCTGAAAAAGACTCGTCATGCCATGGACTCTCTGATTGCTTCTATTCATTGGGATGAGAAGCGCTTTGGGCTGGAGTTAGATCTTGAGCGTTTCATGATCGTCGCAGTGAGTGATTTCAATATGGGCGCCATGGAGAACAAGGGATTGAATATTTTCAATACCAAGTTTGTGCTTGCACAACCAGAAACTGCTACTGATGCTGACTTTGCCAATATTGAAAGTGTGGTTGCACATGAATACTTCCATAACTGGACTGGTAATCGCGTCACATGTCAGGATTGGTTTCAGTTGTCACTGAAAGAAGGCTTGACCGTATTTAGAGATCAAGAGTTTTCTGCTGATCAAATGGGCAACGAGTCTGGCAGGGCAGTCAAGCGAATTGAAGATGTCAGATTATTGCGTCAACTGCAATTTCCAGAAGATGCGGGTCCGATGGCTCACCCCATTCGTCCAGATGAGTACCAAGAGATTAATAACTTCTATACCGTCACAGTCTATGAGAAGGGTTCTGAGGTAGTAAGGATGTACCAGACCCTGCTAGGTAAGGAGGGTTTCCGTGAGGGCATGGATCTGTACTTTAAGCGCCATGATGGACAAGCAGTAACTTGCGATGACTTCTTGATGGCTATGGCTGATGCTAACGGCAAAGACCTCACTCAGTTTAAGAATTGGTATAGCCAAGCAGGTACTCCAAGGGTTAAGGTACAAGAGCATTACGATGTTGCCAATAAACAGTACCAACTCACACTGACGCAAAGTTGCGCACCAAGTCCTGGCCAGTCCGAGAAAAAGCCTTTTCATATTCCATTGAATATGCGCTTAATTACAAAAGCGAATGACCAAAAAGAGCAATTGCTAGAACTGACGCAAGAGACTCAGGCATGGACCTTTGACAATGTTGCAGAGCGCCCAGTGCTATCGATAAACCGCAATTTTTCAGCCCCGATTAATTTAGACTTTGAGCAGTCTGAAGCAGATCTTTTGACGCTATTTTCTAGCGATGATGATGCCTTCAATCGCTGGGAGGCTGGACAAAAGCTGGCGATGCAAATGATTCTGAATAATCGTCTGCCTGATGCCAAGCTCATTGAGGCGTATCGCACTGTCTTGCTGGATCCCAACTTAGACCCAGCCTTCAAGGATCTGGCCCTAACCCTACCTGCAGAATCCTACTTGTATGAGCAATGCACAAGTGTTGATCCGCAGCAGATTTTTACCGCACGCCGTGCTTTCCGTAGAGAGATTGCCAAACAACTCCAGTTGGAGTGGGCTGCTTTGTATCAGCAAATGCAAACACCTGGACCGTTTAAGTCAGATGGGGTGGACTCAGGTAAGCGTGCCCTCAAGAACTTGGCATTAACCATGTTGCTTGAAGCTGCTCCAGCAGTATGGGCTCCTATGGCTGCCCATCAGTATCAGATCGCAGATAACATGACTGATCGCTATGCAGCCCTATCTGCATTGGTAGTGCATGGTGCAAAGCAGGCAAAAGATTGCTTGATTGATTTTTACAATCGCTTTGCAAATGACGCACTCGTCATTGATAAGTGGTTTGGCCTGCAATCGAGCCGTCCTCCAGTGGATGGTCTTGACTCTACGCTGACTGAGGTAAAGAAACTACGTGAGCATCCAGCGTTTAAGTTAAACAATCCCAACCGAGTACGCAGTGTCATTCATTCATTCTGTGCTAACAATCCAGCTAGCTTTCATCAGGCGGATGGCAGTGGCTATGAGTTTTGGGCGGACAGTGTGCTGGCCTTAGATCCGATTAACCCCCAAGTAGCCGCACGCCTTGCAAGAGCCTTGGATCGTTGGCGCCTATTTGCCCAGCCCTACCAAGATCGTATGAAGGCCGCGCTAGAGCGGGTTTCAGCGTGTCAAACACTCTCCCCAGATGTGAGGGAAGTGATTGGCAAGGCGCTGGGTAACTAAGAAATTAGTGGAGCTTATTGCTATACGAAATACCCAAGCGAACAGCAAGTTTTTCTAGGTTCTTGTCGAAAGTCCAGAGTTGGGCATTTTCTGAAAGCAGAGTTGATGCAAGAAGTGAAACATCTATTGCGCCACATCCAGATTCTTGGAGTTGATGCTTTTCAACAAAGTCCAACGTTTCGGCTGGAGTAGCCACCTTCGCTTGCTGTAATTTTTTAATATAGCTTAGGGTTTTAGAGCGTGGGGCAGGCGGTGAGCCGCATGCTATTTCTATTAAAACCAAGGGATGGCAAAGAATTTGGTCGTTTATTAAAAGCGATTCAAAGGATGCATTTGATTTTCTAAAGTGTGCCACCCAAACGGATGTATCGACTAAAACCATGGTCATGATTGCTGACCACTCTTTGGTTTGCGACGAGGAATGCTTTTCATCTGCGGAGCTTTTCCACCCAACGCCGCTAATCTCTTAGCCACTTGAACTCGTATGAATACATTAATAGCCTCCCTGAAGAGGTCTGCTTTATCCATCTCGGGATCAGCAAGATCCAAACCCCTCTGGTAAAGGTCATCATCTATGGTGACAGTGGTTCTCATAGTTATTCCTCATCAATTTTGATGCAGTATAACATCTAAAATAACATCAAAATCAGAGGGCTTTACCGCAAAAAGAACCATTTATTTAAGATATGACCGTATTTTCAGCATGATATTCAGAAAAGGGCAAAATAGACCCTAATTTCTATAGAGCTTTGGAGAAACACCTTTGTCCTCAAGTACCCATATCAATTTCAAGCAATATTTGACCTCCGCTAAGCCAGCGGGTGCTCCCATCCCTGCGGGGTTGCAAGAATTGCTGACTGCAGTGGTTAATACCTGCTCAACTCTGAGTCATGAAGTAGCGCAGGGCGCTTTGATTGGTTTATTGGGTTCTGCAGGCACTGGCAACGTACAAGGCGAGGTTCAGCAAAAGCTCGACATCATTGCAAATGATTTATTGATCGATGGCGTTAAAGGTTGTAAATCACTTGCTGGTTTAGCCTCTGAAGAGATGGAGTTGCCAGTTCCAGTTCAAGGCACGGGAGACTACTTGCTTTTGTTTGATCCACTTGATGGCTCATCCAATATTGACGTGAACGTTTCCATTGGAACTATTTTTTCTGTTCTCAAAAAGCAAGATCCCAATGCGCCTTTGCAGAATTCTGATTTCTTGTTATCGGGACGTCATCAAGTTGCCGCTGGTTATGTAGTCTATGGCCCACAAACCACAATGGCATTGACCTTGGGTGATGGCGTGGTGATGTTTACTCTGAATAAAGTCACTGGTGATTTCTTGCTGATTAAGGAAGCGGTAAAGATCTCACACTCAACTAAGGAGTTTGCGATCAATATGTCCAATATGCGTCACTGGGCCGACCCAGTGCGTCGTTATGTTGAGGAGTGTCTTGCCGGTGTGAGTGGCACGCGCGATAAGGATTTCAACATGCGTTGGATTGCCTCCATGGTGGCTGATGTGCATCGTGTTCTATCCCGTGGTGGCGTATTTATGTACCCATGGGATCAACGTGAACCACACAAGCCCGGTAAGTTGCGCTTAATGTACGAAGCGAACCCAATGAGTTTCTTGGTAGAGCAAGCCGGTGGTGCGTCGACCAATGGCACAGATCTCATTATGGATTTGCAACCCACCGATCTCCACGAGCGTGTTTCAGTAATGCTTGGTTCTAAAGAAGAAATTGATCGCATTGTGCACTACCACTCATAATCAGATCGGCTGCTGTAAATAAAAAAACCCAATCGTTTGATTGGGTTTTTTTATTATTCAGAAATTGCCGCTGACGGATAGGTTGAAAAGCCCTTATGGCTTGACCTTTTCTTTAAGGTAGGCAAGTGACTCTTCTACTTGATCGATGAGGATCAGGCAAATATCACCAGCAGAAAGTCCATCTAATGCAGTATCAATCGCTTTGAATTCACCGTGGATCTCTTGAACTTGCTTTGCCTTGGTGGCGCCAACTAAACCTTCTTGTAGCAGGCGTAATACCTCGCCATCTTCACGTCCGCGTTGGCAGGCATCTTGATAAAGGATGACATTATCAAAAGCATTTCCAAGAATACGAGTGAGATCGCGAATGTCTTCATCACGACGATCGCCGGCGCCGCTAATCACGACATGGCTTTTCTTGGGTTTCATGGCCTCGACTGCGCTTGCGAGTGCGCGCATCGCATCAGGGTTGTGGCCGTAATCAGCAATCACCGTAGCGCCATTATGTTGGAACTGGTTAAAGCGACCTGGTACTGAATTTGGATCGCTTTCAAAGCTGTGCAGACCGCGTGCAATCTTTTCAGCATCTAAGCCTAACGCCCAAGCTGCACCAATGGCGGCCATGGCATTTTCAATTTGGAACCCGAGTACACCATTTTGCGTCAATGGTATTTCACTTACAGGGAAGCGATACATCACGCGTGAACCCTTAGAGGCAACAATGTAGGTGCCATCAAAGAAAATCACTTTCTTATTTTTAGCGCGGTGTGCGGTAATGACTGGGTGATGTTGATTTTGCGCAAAGAAAATCACTCGACCAGAGCATTTGTCACCCATCTTTGCAACCATGGGATCGGCAGCATTTAAGACGGCTGCACCAGTAGGGGCTACGTTTTGCACAATAACGCGCTTGAGAACTGCTAAATCTTCAACGCTGGTAATGTAATTTAGTCCCAGGTGATCACCTTCACCAATATTGGTCACGACTGCAACCTCACAGCGATCAAAACCTAAGCCCTCACGCAGTAAGCCACCGCGTGCAGTTTCAAGAACGGCGGCGTCAACATCTGGATGCATCAATACATTGCGGGCACTCTTAGGCCCACTGCAATCACCGGTGTCAATGAGGCGGTTATTGATATAAACACCATCAGTACCGGTCATGCCAACACGTAGGCCAGTTTGATTGAGCAGATGAGAGATAAGGCGAACCGTAGTAGTTTTGCCGTTTGTACCAGTGACAGCAACCACTGGAATGCGCCCGTCTTCACCTAGAGGGAACATCATATTAATAATGTCTTCACCAACAGGACGACCTTTGCCATAAGAAGGCTTTAAGTGCATCCGTAAACCCGGCGCAGCATTGACTTCCACAATGCCACCACCTTGTTGCTCTAAAGGCTTATAGATTGATTCGCATAGGATATCTACGCCAGCAATATCTAGACCAATCATTTGGGCGGCTGCAACAGCGCTAGCTGCGACATCTGGGTGAACATCGTCCGTCACATCGGTAGCAGTGCCACCAGTACTGAGGTTGGCATTGTTACGCAGCAATACACGTTCACCAGTCTTTGGCACATATTCTGGAGTGAGGCCATTACCCGCAAGATGAGCTAGTGCAATATCGTCAAAGCGAATCTTGGTTAGGGCAGTAGCATGACCATCGCCACGCAATGGGTTTTTATTTTCTATTTCGACCAGTTCAGTAACGGTATGAGTGCCGTCGCCAACTACCTGAGCAGGTTCGCGGCGCGCTGCTGCGGAAAGGCGATTGCCTACAACCAGCAAGCGATAGTCTGCGCCTGGAAGATAGCGCTCAACAATGGTTTCGCGGCCAAAGGCTTGCGTCACGATAAAGCCAGCACGAACTTCTTCTTCAGTTTGAATATTGGCAACAACACCTTTACCTTGATTGCCATCCTTAGGTTTGAGCACAATCGGGCCACCGATTTTTTGAGCCGCACGCCAAGCATCGTCAGCGGTGGTGACTACTTCACCAATGGGTACAGATACGCCAGCAGCAGCGAGTAGATTTTTGGTGAGCTCTTTGTCTTGGGCAATGGCTTCAGCAATTGCACTGGTATCGCTAGTCTCTGCTGCTTGAATCCGCTTTTGTTTGCTACCCCAACCAAACTGAACCATACTGCCTTCAGTCATACGGCGAAAAGGGATGTTGCGTTGAATGGCTGCATCAACAATAGAACCAGTACTTGGTCCAAGGCGGACATCTTCATAAAGCGCTTCTAATTCAGAGAGGGCGGCAGCCAGATCAAATGGTGCGTCATTTAGCGTTGCTTGTATTAAGGCAAAGGCAAAGTCAAAAGCCATGCGGCCCACAACTTCTTCAGTGTATTCAACAACAACTTGATAAACGCCAGTATCAACGGTTTGTACGGTGCGACTAAAGGTTACAGGGCAGCCTGCTTGCGCTTGAAGTCCCAGTGCGGCGTGCTCTAAAGCATGAGCAAGCGAAAGCACCTCATTATGACCGCCACGGCGCATGCTGCCTAGTTGTGGAAAGCGTTCACGAATCTTGATTTCAAATTGAGGGATGGAATCGATGGAGCGCTCCGACTCATCACAGGAAACAATAGCTTCTAAAGCGGTGTGGCGGCTCCATAAATTTGGGCCGCGTAACATACGGATACGGGTGATTTCCAATTAAGCCCCTGCAGTAATAGTGGCATCAGGCACAAATGTTTCTGCACCTGCTTCGATAACGTTAAACGGAATATCTAGGGCCCAAGCTGCTGCTATCGCGGCGCCCAAATTCATCGTCTTCCATGGGGTGGTGCTATTCGCTTCTGAGTGGCGTGGCACGGGAATGGATTTCTGATCGAGCTTGCCAGACTTTAGGGTAATTTGTTGTTTACCAATTGCAACTGCACGACCGCCATTGAGTAAATGGGTCTTGACGATCTCAGAATCTGGATTCTCGCTAAAGAAGATCACCTCACCATCACACAGCTCCGCCATCTGAACGCACATAGCATCATCAGCATTGAGAACAGCTACGCCTGTAGGCAGAACAACGTCTACCTGGGTGCGAACAATGCTAAAGACTTGATCTTCGTCATAAATTGCATACTGCGGGAAGTTGGCCTTCGGATCAACATTGAGCACTACGCCAACCTGGCAACGATCGTAGGCCAAACCTTCAATCAACATTGATAAGTGATTATTTTCAATCACAACAGCCTCTACAGCGCGGTTGAGGAGGGTGCGCCGCGCATTTTCCCAATTCGATGCATTCGAGTTTGGAATGGCGCGGTTGCCGAAAAATAATCCTTTGCTGCTAGATAGACCAACATACACATTGGTTAAGCGCAAGAAGTGGGCAATCATTTCAGATACTGAAGTCTTGCCGCGTTCGCCACAAACACCCACTACCGGAATACGGAAATCTGTTCCAGGGGGGAAGAGGTGGTTTGCAATCTCTTTGCCTACAGGCTGAGGTTTGCCACTGGCGGGTTTTAAATGCATCAACAAGCCTGGGCCAGCATTAACCTCAACAATGGCGGCGTTTTGCTCGGCAAGTGGCTTGCCAATATCTTGTGCCACCAAATCAACACCGGCAATTTCAAGACCTACGACGCGAGCGGCGAGGGCTACTTGGCTGGCAACATCAGGATGAACTAAGTCCGTAACATCAAATGCCACATTACCGTTGCTTTGAATCAATACTTTTTGGTCGACAGCAGGAACGCTATCCCCAGTTAATTGTTGGCGCGCCAGTTCAAGCTCAACTGCTGAGTCAATACGTACTGGATTAAGCGGGTGCTCTTCAGCTGTACCGCGACGTGGATCGGAATTAATCTGAATTTGAATTAATTCATGAATGCTGTGTTTGCCATCACCAGTAACCCAAACCGTTTCCCCTTTTGCAGCAGCAACGACTTTATTGCCAACTACGAGCAAGCGATGTTCATCACCAACAATATGTCGCTCAACTAAAACTTCGCTACCTTCATCAATCGCAACTGCATAAGCAGCTTCAATTTCTTGTTGGGTATACAGGTTGATAAAAACACCGCGACCGTGGTTGCCGTCGATCGGCTTTACAACGACTGGTAAGCCAATATCTTGAGCAGCTTCCCAGGCATCGTCTGGACTCGTTACAGTACGACCTTCAGGGGTGGGTACGCCAGCGCTACGCAGCAGGCTTTTCGTTAAATCTTTATCTCTAGAAATTGTTTCAGCAATGGCGCTCGTTTGATCAGTCTCTGCTGTCCAGATGCGGCGTTGCTTGGCGCCATAACCCAGTTGTACTAAATTGCCTTCAGACAAACGAATCGATGGAATGCCGCGCTCTTCTGCAGCATTCACTATGCATGCCGTACTTGGACCTAACAGAAGATCGTCGCCAAGGTCACGTAAATTCTCGATGATGGTTTGTACTAGAGCAATGCAATCAGTATTGTCTTGCGCTAAAGCCAGATATAAATCACGCGCATATTTGAGGGCGGTTAGTGTGACTTCTTCGTTAATTGCGCTAACCATCACTTTATAAACGCCACGACGATCGCCGTCTCGTGCCTTACCAAACCCACCTGGTATTCCCGCTAAATTTTGTAGTTCAAGCGTGAGATGCTCCATGATGTGAGCAGGCCAAGTGCCTTCTTCAACGCGCTTTAAGAAGCCGCCAGTTTCGCCATAACTACAACGATGCTCAACAAGACTGGGGAGTGCCTTGACTAAACGTTCATAAAAGCCAGGAATGAGGTTTGAGGGGTAGTCCTCTAAATCGCCAATATCGACCCAAACCTCGATAACCGGATGGTAGGTCCACATATTGGGGCCACGGAGATGCTTCACGCTCAGAATCTCGATGGATTTATCTAATAATTGGGGCATATATGCAGTGTTGCGATGGCCGGCGCCAGAATTTTGGCGTTGACGCGTCAGACAGTCTCTCTGTTTCTAGTAGTTATTGAAAAACTCACAAAATTAGCAAAAATACATAAAAAGGCCTAGTTGGATAATTTAACGGCTTTTGGCCCCCTAAAGTTGACAGGAGCAATAAATCTAAATAATTCAGCTCCACTATACTTTTAAGGTCAATGAAGCCACAAATCCTACCTTTTGCCCCCGTGCTGCCAAGCGGCTGGGAGGCTGTTTTAGCCAATCACGCATCCCCTGTAAAGAGCCCTGAGGCTTTACTAGCCTGGGTTGAGCTTGATTTGGATGCGGATTTGCGCTTTGAAAAAAGCCTCCTTTTGCTTAGTCATGAAGGACTGGTTTGGACGGATGGCAAGGCATTTGAATCCTGGGAATTGGGTCAGGGTGCCCATTTAGTCCATGGCGATCATGCCGGGGTAGGGCATTTAAGGCTGGAAACAGCCGATAAGTTACTCAAGTCTTGGAACTTCACTTTGGCAGTGAACCCCCAAGTGCTTCGCTTGCAGTCCAGTTTTAGGCAACTTACCCGTGGTGAGGAAATTCGTAATGGCGAGGTTAGTGAGTACGACAAACAGGTCTGTCCGGTTTGCTTGAGCCCTAAACCAGCAAATTCTGAGAATTGTCCAACATGCGATCCAGAAGATGACGCTCCGCCATCTACTTGGACTTTATTTAAGCTTTGGCGTTTTGCGCGTCCTTATAAAAAACAATTGCTGCTTGGTTTTGTGTTGACGCTTTTGTCAACAGGGGCAACATTAATTCCTCCGTATCTCACGATGCCGTTAATGGATCATGTATTGATTCCATATGAACGTGGCAATCCGATTGATTTTCATTTGGCCAGCATGTATCTGTTGGCTTTGTTTGGTGCTGCACTGGTTGCATGGGGTTTGGGTTGGTGGAAGACCTATCTGCTTGCGCTCGTAAGTGAGCGCATTGGTGCGGATTTACGCAACACTACGTTTGAGCATCTACTCAAACTTTCTTTGGAATATTTTGGCGGCAAACGTACAGGTGACTTGATTGCCCGCATTGGCGCAGAGACTGACCGTATCTGCGTTTTCTTGTCTTTGTATGCCCTTGATTTTGCAACTGATGTCTTGATGATTACGATGACGGCTGCGATTCTGGTGTCTATCGATCCGCTACTAGCCTTGGTTACGCTGGCCCCGCTGCCATTTATCGTTTGGATGATTCACGTAGTGCGCGATCGTTTGCGTTTTGGTTTTGAGAAGATTGATCGTATTTGGTCTGAAGTGACCAATATTCTTGCCGACACCATTCCAGGTATTCGTGTTGTTAAAGCATTCGCACAAGAAGATCGTGAACTCAAACGCTTTGTCGATTCCAATAAACACAATTTGCAAATCAATGATCGTGTCAATCGTGTTTGGGGCTTGTTCTCGCCTACAGTAACGCTACTGACAGAAACAGGTTTGCTAGTGGTATGGGGTTTTGGTATTTGGCAAGTAGCGCATCAGAAAGTTACCGTGGGTGTCTTGATTGCTTTCTTGGCATACATCGGACGTTTCTACATCCGCTTAGATTCGATGAGCCGCATTGTTTCGCATACGCAAAAAGCGGCTGCGGGTGCCAAACGTATTTTTGACATCCTCGATCATGTTTCCAGTGTTCCAGAACCTATTAATCCAGCACCATTGGGTGAGGTTAAGGGCCGCATCTCCTTGCGAGGCGTGGGTTTCCGTTACGGCAACCGTGCAGTCTCCAAGGGCATTGATTTAGACATTGCCCCGGGCGAAATGATTGGTTTGGTAGGGCATAGCGGATCTGGTAAGAGCACCTTAGTGAACTTGATTTGCCGTTTTTATGACGTGAGCTCTGGTGCTATCTCGCTGGATGGGCGCGACATTCGCAGTATCGCTATTTCCGACTATCGCAAACGTATTGGCCTGGTATTACAAGAGCCATTCCTATTTTTTGGCACGATTGCTGAAAATATTGCTTACGGTAAGCCTGATGCTACTCGTGAAGAAATTATTGAGGCTGCCCGTGCAGCTCATGCCCATGAATTTATTCTTCGCTTACCTTTAGGTTATGACTCTTTGGTTGGTGAGCGCGGTCAGTCTCTATCCGGTGGTGAGCGTCAGCGCATATCTATTGCGCGTGCATTACTCATTAACCCAAGCATTCTCATTTTGGACGAAGCAACATCCTCGGTTGATACAACAACCGAAAAAGAAATTCAGCGCGCCTTGGATAACTTAGTTAAGGGGCGCACCACGATTGCGATTGCCCACCGCTTATCCACTCTAAGAAAAGCAGATCGCTTAGTCGTTTTGGATAAAGGTGAAATTGTAGAAATTGGCTCGCATGACCAGCTCATGGAGGCCCAAGGCGCTTACTACACCCTTTACCAGGCTCAGCTTCGTCATGCAGCTGAATTGGTTGAGGGCGGTGCTATTGGGGAAAGCCTAGAAGAAGAGCAAAGAGAGCAGCAAGAAGAGCAGCTACAAGAAGTAGCCAAGAAAATAGGGGGTGGGGTATGACGCAAATCAATCAATCCACTCATCAACTCGAGCGCGATGCATTGGGGCGCCTTGTGTTTGTAGATAGCAAAGGCGAGCGTCATGTTGGTGTTCATCCTGTGCGCGCCTTTCCAATCACTGCGCCTGGCGCTGGTATTGGCATCATGAATCAATCTGGCAAAGAGCTTTTCTGGTTCCCAAACATGGCTGCAATCCCTGAAGCAGAATTAGGATTGATTGAAGAAGAGTTGGCTGAGCGTGAGTTCATGCCAGTGATTGAAAAAATTACGAAAGTGTCTACCTTTGCTACCCCAAGCATTTGGGATATTGAAACCGATCGCGGTCCAACTCGAATTCGCCTAAAGGGCGAAGAAGATATTCGTAGAATTGCAGGCAACACATTGCTGATTGCTGACTCGAATGGTTTGCAGTTCTTGATCAAGGACTCAACTCAGCTCGATAAAGTCAGCAAAAAACTATTGGATCGATTCCGCTAGAATTTATAACGGATATGCCGCTTTAGCTCAGTTGGTAGAGCAGTTCATTCGTAATGAAAAGGTCGCCAGTTCGATTCCGGCAAGCGGCACCAACCAATTCCTCTAAATTAAGGGAAAACCCTAGACTGGAATTGCTCAGTAATGAATTTCAAAACGTTCATTATTCGTGCAAAAAATGCAGTTTTTACTTTCATTTGTAAGTACACTAGCAACGGTCTTTGGCTTGATATATCAGGGTTTCTACTAGATTTCAGAGGCCTATGTGTAACGATTTTGAAATTATTGATGGCAGTCAAGTTCTACGAGTCCATCTTGTTTAAAAATCGATCTCACATTAGATAAGCCAAATTTAAATTGGTAAACCATTTTGGAGACATACTTTATGAAGATGAAGTTAAAAGGGGCGTTGTTATCTACCGCTTTGGCCCTCGGTGTAGTTGGCGTTTCACCTGCGTTTGCAGCATGGGAACCAAACAAGCCAGTTGAATTCATTATTCCTGCTGGTCCTGGTGGCGGTGCTGACCAAATGGCGCGCATGATCCAAGGGATCATTACCAAAAATAATTTGATGAAGCAGGCAATTATTCCTGTGAACAAAGGTGCGGGTGCGGGTGCTGAGGGTTTCTTGGCAATGAAAGAGGCTAAGGGCGATCCAAATAAGATTGTGATTACGCTCTCTAATTTGTTTACCACTCCATTGGCAACTGGCGTGCCATTTAACTGGCAAGACATTACCCCGGTAGCCATGTTGGCGCTTGACCAATTTGTTTTATGGGATAACGCTGAAAAACCATACAAGACTGCTAAAGAATATATCGATGCAGCTAAAGCAGCTGGTCCAGGTAAATTCAAAATGGGCGGTACTGGTTCTAAGTCTGAAGACCAGATCATTACTGTAGCGATCGAAAAAGCAACAGGCGCTAAGTTCACTTACATCCCATTCAAAGGGGGCGGCGACGTAGCGGTTCAATTGGTTGGTAATCACGTTGACTCTTCTGTGAACAATCCAATTGAAGCAGTTGCTCAATGGCGTGCTGGTAAGTTGCGTGCTTTGTGTGTATTTGATGACACACGTATGCCATACAAAGAAAAAATAACCGACACTCAATCTTGGTATGACGTACCAACCTGTAAGGAAGCAGGCGTTCCTACTGACTACGTTATGTTGCGCGGGATCTTTATGGCGCCAGGTGTAACTCAAGAGCAAGTTGACTTCTATGTTGATTTATTTAAGAAGGTACGCGCTACTCCTGAGTGGAAGAAATTTATGGCTGACGGTGCATTTAATCAGACATTCATGACTGGTAAAGAGTTTAGAAACTGGCTCACTTTGAACGAAGCTTTGCACAAGCAGTTGATGGGTGAGGCTGGCTTCTTGGCTAAGTAATCAAAGAGAAATTAAATAGGGCCTCCAATTGGGGGTCCTATTTTTTAAGTAAGTGCATCAACAAATTTATTAAAAACAAAAAATGTCTGAACATACAAACAACGCAAAACAAGACTCGGTTATTAGTACTAGAGCAATGGATATTGTTACAGCGATCGTATTTCTTGCGATTGGTTTAACAGTGATGGTGGGAAGTATTAAATTAGGCGCTAGTTGGGGTAGCGATGGTCCGGAGGCTGGCTATTTCCCTTTCTACATTAGCTTGATCATGATGCTCTCGAGTGCTGTAACGCTTTATCAGGCAGCGATTGTTAATAAGAATAAAAAGACCGAATCTTTTGTGGAGAAAGAGCCATTTAATCAAGTTATGGCCGTCTTGTTGCCTGCAGTGGTATTTGTGTTGGGCGTACAGTTAATTGGTATTTATGTTTCCTCAGTCTTCTACATTGCCATCTTCATGGTGTGGCTCGGGAAATATCCTTTGTGGAAAGCAATCACAGTTGCAGTTGGGGTGAGCGTAGCCCTGTACCTCATGTTCGAGTTCTGGTTTCAAGTTCCATTGCCACACGGCTCATGGTTTAACCCGCTCGAGTTCTTGGGTGTGCAATAAAAAACAATAACTATTAAAAAAGATTAAATAAGGAGTTCAAGTTGGAAGAAATTAGCGCTCTATTCAACGGCTTTGCCGTTGCAATGACACCCTTTAACTTGCTGTTAATGTTGGTTGGTGTAACGCTCGGTGTGATTATTGGCGTGTTGCCAGGTTTGGGCGGTGCAAACGGCATTGCGATCCTGTTGCCATTGACGTTCACCATGCCGCCGACATCCGCGATCATTATGCTGTCCTGTATTTACTGGGGCGCATTATTTGGTGGGGCGATTACATCGGTCCTGTTTAACATCCCTGGCGAACCGTGGTCTGTGGCAACAACCTTTGATGGTTATCCAATGGCTCGTAATGGTAAAGCTGGCGAAGCATTGACAGCCGCATTTACATCTTCATTTGTAGGCGCTTTCTTTGCGATCGTAATGATTACCTTCTTGGCTCCATTGGTTGCTAAGTTTGCTTTGCAGTTTGGACCCCCAGAATTTTTCTCCGTCTATTTGCTGACCTTCTGTAGCTTTGTCGGTATGAATAAGGGTTCACCATTCAAAACCATTTCTGCCATGATGTTGGGCTTTGCTCTAGCAACTGTTGGTATGGACACTGTGACAGGTCAATTGCGCTTGACATTCGGTCATCCTGAACTGATGCGAGGTTTTGACTTCTTGATTGCGGTGATTGGTTTGTTTGGTATCGGCGAGATCCTCCTCTCAATGGAAGAGGGGCTAGCCTTCCAAGGTGCTGCTGCAAAGATTCGCGGCAAAGTCGTTTTGGAAACCTGGAAAGAATTGCCTAAGTACTGGGCTACTTCATTACGCAGCTGCTTGATTGGTTGCTGGATGGGTATTACTCCTGGCGGCGCTACACCAGCCTCTTTCATGGCTTACGGCGTTGCTAAACGCGTATCCAAGGATGGCGATAAGTTTGGCACCGGCAAGATGGAAGGTATTGTTGCTCCAGAAACCGCAGCTCACGCAGCTGGTACATCAGCACTTCTGCCAATGTTGTCTTTAGGTATTCCTGGTTCACCAACTGCAGCAGTATTGCTTGGCGGTTTGTTGATCTGGGGTTTACAACCAGGCCCATTGCTCTTCGTTGAGAAACCAGACTTTGTGTGGGGCTTGATCGCTAGTATGTACTTGGGTAACTTGGCAGGCTTGTTTGTGGTATTAACTTGCGTACCACTCTTTGCCTCCATTTTGAGAATTCCGTTCTCCATTATTGCTCCAGTCATCATTGTGATTTGTGCGGTGGGTGCATACACAGTTCACAACGCCACATTTGACGTTTGGTTGATGTTGGGCTTTGGTGTATTGGGTTATGTATTCAAGAAGCTGGATTACCCAATGGCGCCAATGGTCTTGGCTTTGGTGTTGGGTGATCGCGCAGAGGATTCATTCCGTCAGTCCATGCTGATTTCACAAGGCAGTTTGGACGTATTCTTCTCAAACTACTTAGTAGCAGGCATCACTTCAGTAGCTTTGCTCCTCCTCTTCTGGCCATTGATTGGCAAGTTCGTAGGCAAGAAAAAGGCAGCGGCATAAAGAGATATGCTAGAAATAGCGATTTCTAAGTGAAAAGGGGGCGAAAGCCTCCTTTTTGCATTTGAGTCTCAGAAATTCCGATAAAATCCCTCCATCATGAATTTCCATAAAAACCGCCTCATTCACTGGATTGCAACTGCAGCCATTGCGATGAGTGCGCTTGCGCCAGCAGTTTCGCAAGCGGTCTCGCTTGCGAAGCATGGCCAAGGTTTTGCGATGGAGATTTGCTCTACGAGCGGAGCAAAAATTACCTTAGACGTGCAAACAGATGATCAAGAAGTTGCTGATCAAGCAAAACCTTGCCCGTATTGTGTAGCGCAAAACACTATCACACCAGCATTCAATACCAATCTCACTTTCGAAGCGCCAAATACCTTTGCGTTGCTTCCGAAGCTCTTCTATCAATCACCCAAACCTCTTGCTGTTTGGGTAACCCCTCCCTCAGCAGCTCCTCCTACACAAGCCTAATTAAAAATTAGGGCATAGCGTTTAGCTATGTAGTTAGCAACGAATCTTTCAAAGCGTTGCCGTAATAAACAGTGGAGTGGAAAATGTTGTTCAAGCAGAAAAAAATTAGCGCATGCGTGGGTATGCTATTTGGATCGGTATTAATTAATGCGCAGGCGCAAATTGCGCCACCGCCTGATTATGATCAGAAGCTCAAAAGTGTTACGGTAACCGCAACCCGTTCTGGGACGCCGCTAGATGAAATTCCGTTAAACACCACGGTTCTCACAAAAGAGGCATTAGAGGTAGCGCCGGATCAAACTGTTGACCAAATTTTAAAGAATGTGCCTGGCGTCATCCTTAATGATCAGCCTTACTACCAAAAGGATCCAACAGGGCAGAGTATTAACGTTCGCGGTTTGGGAAATGCTAGAACTTTGGTTTTGATTGATGGCGTACCTGCCAATGATGCGTTTTATGGCACGGTACAGTGGAACTTAGTTCCGATGTCCTCGATTGATTCGGTAGAATTTATTCGCGGTGGTGTTTCTAGCTTGTGGGGCAACTATGGCATGGGTGGTGTGATTAACATCAAGACCAAAACTCCAGTCAATAGTCAGCAAGAGGCATCTGCTAGCTATGGTGCATTTGGTACTGGTAATGTTGCAGCATCCAAAGATTTGATTGCTTCTGAGAATCTTCAGTTACGTTTCTCGGCAGATTATTTCAATACCGATGGCTATCAAAATATAGCGACGATATCCCCGGCATCACCAACGAGCATTAAAAATGGCCAGGGAGATGCTGCCTCACATAACTCCAACGTGAGAATGCAGGGCTATTTCAAGGCGACCCAAGATACGAGCGGTTTCTTCCGTGTTGGCTATCACACCATGTCAGATCTCTCATCTGGTTACGCTTTTGCGACCAACATCATGCAAGAAACGGATTTGGCTGGTGGCACTACTACGCGCTTAGATGACAAGTCAAAAGTTGATGTGAATTTCTTCTACGAGAACACAGGCTTTAATAAGCAGAATGGCTCTACGACGACAACTAGATCAAATAATATCCCAGCAAATACGCCTTACATCAATGCCAATTACAAAGATCCCTACAGTACTGTCGGCGCCTCTGCTCAATATACTCAAGAAACGACGGGGTTGATTGATCAGTATGTAGTCGGAGTTGACGCGCGCAATATTGCTGGATCTAATTTAACCAATAACTTAAATAACAATGGCACCTCAGCAGCAGTGAACTATGCTCAGGGTCAGCAAACGTTTTATGGTTTGATGGGGCAGCTCAAATCCAAAGCGGAATCTTTTCCTTTAGAAACTACTTTGGCGGCGCGTGTGGATCAATGGAATAGTCAGACGCCAACCAATTACAATGCAGGCCCAAACGGCGCTAATCCTGCGTATCAAAATATTCCAAATCAAAGCAAGACGCAATTTAGCCCGACTTTAGGCTTGCTGTATAAGATGAATAAGGATTGGGATATTCGTTCTGCTGCCTATCAGGCTTTTCATGCCCCAGGTATGAACAACACGCTGCGCTCTTACGGGTCATCGAGTGGCTACAGTTTTGCTAACCCAAACCTCACTCCTGAAACGATGACGGGTTATGAGGTTGGTACAGACTATCGCTGGAAGGGCGGATTTGCACAGTTAACGGCGTTTAATAACTATATTCAAAATGCAGTCGCGACTTATAGCCTCTCTAGTAGAAGTTCTAGCGATGTAGCTTTGGCAAAAAGTCTCTGCGGTGCTACCGGCAACCCTTTAGCTGGCACTGGAAATGTTGGTATTTGTAATTCCACCAACATTAGCTACTACACTAATAACCAGAATCTTTTGAGTCAAGGTATCGAGTTTCAGTTTCACCATGACATTAACTCCAAGTGGGCTACCGATGCTAACTATGCTTTTACTAGCACTAAGCTAACGATGAGCGCAACAAGTGACCCAATTAATAAGCAAGTGGGCGGTGTTCCGCAAAATATTCTTGGTGGTGGCTTAACTTACTATCCAGTACCACAAGCCAGTTTGACCGCTACAGTACGCTATGTAGGCAGTTCATGGTTAAACACTTCCAATACCTTGCCTGTGGCTTCCTATGCGGTAGTGGGACTTCGTGCAAACTATGAGATGACTAAGAACACTACGATATATGCTTCTGCAGTGAATTTGTTTAATCGCCAATATATTACCTTTGGAACTGGCTCCAGTAATACTAGCTATGTCATCGGTATGCCGCAGGCAATTTCTGTGGGTGCACGTATCATCTTCTAATAATGAAACAAACTATTTTCTTCTGGAGTCAACAACTTTGGCTTGGCGCACTTCTAATGAGTGTGCTTGGTAGCGTTGGTTCGGCTCAGGCGCAAATTGACCACTCCTCACACATGGCTGGAGCCACTTCAACTAAAGTGAGCGGTGTTTGTCAGGGTGGGGGGTTGGAGTGCGCAAACGCTGCAACCCCATTTTTTCTTCAAAATGGATCATTGCTCCTAGCATGGACGGCGAATGGAGTTGTCTCTGTTGCGCAATCTGAGGATTTGGCAAAAACATTCTCTCCTGCTGTCAAGATTGCCGAACACGGTAAATCGCTTGATGCAGGCAGTGATGCCAGACCACAAATTGTTGCCGATAAGGAAAATAACGTCTTTTTGGCGTATAGCTTTTTCAAGGACTCTAATTGGAATGCGCAAATTAATACCGCCCGATCCACGGATGGCGGCATTACTTTTACAGCGCCGACATCCTTGGTTAATGATGGCTCTAGCCAACGCTTTCCATCGGTGCTCATAAAGCCGAACGGCAATTTATTTATCTCATGGATTGATAAACGTCTAGTTGCTGCAGCAAAGCAGGGTGGTGAGAAACGCTTGGGCGGTGCTATTGCCTACTCTTTGTCTGAAGATGGTGGTAAGACATTTCAGGTAGAACGTTTTGCGAATGAGAGTAGTTGCGAGTGCTGCCGCATTGGCGTTGCCTTAGACCCAAAAAATCAGCCAGTTATTATCTATCGCGCCATCTTTCCAGGGGGTATAAGAGACCAAGCCTCCCAAGTGATCTCCAACAAAGGTGCTGAGCCTATTCGTAAGGTTGCGGATGATGAATGGAAGACTGACGCTTGTCCGCACCATGGACCATCTATTGCAGTATCTGGGTCTGGAAAGTTTCATGTTGCTTGGTATACCCAAGGTAACAAACGCTCCGGTGTGTTCTATGCCAACTCGAGCAACCAAGGGGTAACTTATACAAAGCCAAGTCGCATTGGATCGGAGGGAGCAAATGTTGCTAGGCCTTATTTATTTGCCTTGGGACAACAAGTTTGGCTTGTATGGAAAGAATTTGACGGGATGAAGTCATCAATATATCTAAAGGAGTCTTCGGATGATGGCCATTCTTGGGGTTCACCTAAAATGTTGTCAAGTACAGCAGGATATAGTGATCACCCTCTTTTGGTGAATGCAGGTAATGAAGTATTTTTATCTTGGCTAACGCGCGATGATGGATATCAATTAATAAATCTAGGGCGCAAGCAATGAAACAATTTTGGTCGACACTATTTATAAGCTTAGTCCTATCTATTTCTGGATTGGCGTTAGCAGATACGATCTCCCTCAAGCCATATCAATTCGGGGAATGGAAGGCTATTACTAAGGCTGCTAATGGTGCGCCACTGGCAGTCCATTTTTGGGGGGTTACCTGCCCAGCGTGCGTCAAAGAGATGCCCCAGTGGGGCCAGTTTCTTAAAAATAATCCAACTGCAAAAGTAGTCTTTATTCAGGTCGACGATGTTTCACAGGATGCCATAAAAAAAATGCTGAATAAAGCAGGTTTAGATAGGGCAAATAATTACTATGTAGTTGCGCCATTTGATGAGCGCTTACGTTATGAGATTGATCCACAGTGGCATGGTGAAACACCTACAACCATTATGATTGATAAAACAGGCAAGACTACTCGTAAAACAGGCTTGATTGACTTTCGTCAACTTCAAAAATCTTTAGGGAATACATAAGCTTTACTATGCGACATTTAGCAGTACGCAAACTCATACACTGGATAGCTGCTTTAGCTATCTTGTTGAGTGCGCTTGCGCCTGCTGTTTCACAGGCTTTATCTTTGGCTAGTAATGGCCAAGGTTTTGTAGTTGAGATTTGTACCACTAATGGCACAAAGATGACTCAGGTCATCGGAGACGATGAGCCTTCTTCATCTGCTGCCATGGGTAGTCATTGCCCATACTGTGTTGTGCAGCCAATCTATTTATTACCAAGCATTAGCGCTTTTGTTTTTGCGGATCCGCTTAGCTATACGGCGCAAGCGCAATTAGCATATCAAACCCCGCAGATACCATCTGCCTGGGTCAAGCTTCCTTCTAGGGCACCACCTACCAAATCCTAAATCACTGTGTTGACACGGCATTGCTGTGTCGTTTGGCAAAAATAATTGCCGTTGATTTATGAGGAGGTATTAATGTACGCCATTATTGAGCGTCCCGATAACGGGGCAACAGCGAAGCAGATTATTTCTATAGTTTCTCAGGAAGTATCGTTGCCAGCGGAGCAGATAGAGGGTCATTATTGTGACAATCGGTTTCCGTCTCGCAAGCCAATTGATCGCTACTCTTGTGTTGAGTTAATTCGGTATATCTGGATCAATCAATCATCGAGAAGGGCATTCGTGGTTAAGCTCCCTAAAGATTTGCCTTCGGATAATGCTTTTATTCAGAGCTTTGATGAACACTATTTAGGATATGTTCCTCAAAAACTGGGTAGAGCGCATTTGAAGGATTTGGCCGTTCTGCATAAGAAAATCAATGATATTGAAAAGTACAAACGTCAATTGGGAACCGGCATTTTTGCCTTGATGGGTACAGCAGGAATGAGTGCCTTCTCTAAAAGAGAGCTTGGTAGCCTATTGTCAGAGCAGGCTAAATCTCTTAGACCTGTTTATGCGATGATAGAGGAGCGTCTGGAGGCTTTAAAGAGTGAGCTGGCTAGCAAGAAGGGCATTTTCCAGCGTGGCAGCTCCAATAATTATTACGATAGGTTGGCAGCATGAAAAGTTGGTTAAGAAAATTGCCTGGATATCAAACCTATGAGCCGGGTTTTGAGCGCAAGGTCTTACGTGAGCTTCCCCAAATTATCGTATTTGGTAGTTTGGGATTAGCTCTACCCAGTTTGTTGTCAAGGTTATTGCTTTCTACTAAAGCGCAAAGAATGATTGATATTTTGGTCATTAGCACGGAGATATTTTTTGTTTGTATGGTGCTCACCTTGGCCATAGCTGCTTTTATCGTGATGCTCTCTAAGGGTCCCGCCTATGTAGCAGATGCATATCCCCTCATAGATTCAGATAAACCAGCGAAGTAATGGCATTTCTAGGATGGGATTACAGTAATGCAATAGGTGCTTGCTTGATGAACAATTTAACGACATGAGAATGAATTTAACTAGGAGGAGTGAGAATGAAAAGTAATACTTTATTGAAGGCATTGTTAATCTCGGCAATTGGCTTGGGATTGAGTGGTTTGGCAAATGCACAAAACGCTAAAGTTGGTAGCGTCCAAATTGAAAATGCCTATACCCGTGCTACCGTTCCTGGGCAGCAAGCTGCCGGCGGATTTATGAA
The DNA here is from genome assembly GCF_018687075.1 of Polynucleobacter sp. MWH-UH35A. Lineage (NCBI taxonomy): Bacteria > Pseudomonadati > Pseudomonadota > Betaproteobacteria > Burkholderiales > Burkholderiaceae > Polynucleobacter > Polynucleobacter sp. MWH-UH35A. The sequence goes on along the minus strand of NZ_CP061285.1, from coordinate 1,183,847 downwards.
GATTGAAAATAAAGGTGCTGCTGATCAACTGGTATCAGCAAGCTCGCCGGTTGCTGGTGAAGTGCAGTTACATGAAATGGCAATGGAAGGCAACGTCATGAAGATGCGTCAGGTAAAAGATATTGCCGTGCCTGCTGGTGGCGCTGTGGAGCTCAAGCCAGGTGGCTTGCACCTTATGTTTATGAACATTAAGGCGCCATTAACTGCCGGTGAAACTGTTCCAGTAAAGCTTAAGTTTGCTAAGGCAGGTGAAGTGGAAGTGAAAATGCCTGTAAATGCGATGGGTAACCCAGGAGCAATGAAGCACTAAGATGTTACTGCAGCAATAATGCTGTTGTAATAAAAAAGCCCCTAGGTAAATCTAGGGGCTTTTGTTTTTCTAGAACATCTTAATCATTCAGGTTTAAGTCTGTAACTGCACCTTTACTCGCGGTGCTTGCCAATTTGGCGTACTTCGCAAGTAGTCCACGGGTATAGCGTGGTTTAGGTTGTTTCCAAGCCGCACGACGCTTAGCGATTTCTGCTTCATCCACGTTGAGTTGAATGAGTAATTTATGGGCATCGATCGTTACTGAGTCACCTTCATGGATGAGGGCAATCGTGCCGCCGACATAAGCTTCTGGAGCTACGTGACCCACTACCATGCCCCATGTGCCGCCAGAGAAGCGACCATCGGTAATAAGGCCTACGGATTCGCCTAAACCTTGGCCTACGAGAGCTGAGGTTGGGGCGAGCATCTCGCGCATGCCAGGACCACCTTTAGGGCCTTCATAGCGAATGACTACTACGTCGCCATCCTTGATTTTCTGCGCCATGATGGCTGCCATAGCGTCATCTTCAGAATCAAAGACGCGTGCTGGACCGGTAATGGATGGGTTTTTTAAGCCGGTAATCTTCGCAACGCAACCCTCTGGTGAGATATTGCCTTTCAGAATGGCCAAGTGACCTTGCTTGTACAAAGGATTGTCTAAAGTGCGAATCACTTTTTGATCAGCGCGTGGCACCGATGGCACATCCTTTAATGTTTCAGCAATCGTCTTGCCAGTGATGGTCATGCAATCGCCGTGGAGCAATCCACCATCTAGCAAAATCTTCATTACTTGTGGAATACCGCCAGCCTGATGTAAATCAGTTGCGAGGTAAGTGCCAGATGGTTTCATATCAACGATCACTGGAACGCGTTTGCGAATACGTTCAAAGTCATCAATGGTCCAATCAATTTCTGCTGCACTTGTAATGGCCAAGAAATGCAGCACTGCATTGGTAGAGCCACCAACAGCCATGATGACGCTCACAGCGTTTTCAATAGACTTCTTGGTAATGATGTCGCGTGGACGCAAGTTCTTTTTAATTGCCTCAACCAATACAACAGCAGAATCATGCGCGCTCGCTACTTTTTCTGCATCTTCGTTTGCCATGGTTGAGGAGTAGGGGAGGCTCATACCTAGGGCCTCGAAGGCGGAGCTCATGGTGTTGGCGGTGTACATACCACCGCAAGAGCCGCTACCTGGACAGGCGTGTTGTTCTACACCTTTTAAATCTTCTTCGCTAAGTCTGCCGGAGGTAAATTCTCCGACCGCCTCAAATGCAGAAACAATATTGAGGTCTTTACCTTTGAAGTGCCCTGGTTTAATAGTGCCGCCGTATACATAGATGCCTGGCACATTAGTGCGCGCTAAAGCCATCATGCCGCCTGGCATATTTTTATCGCAACCACCAATCACTACTACACCGTCTTGCCACAAGCCATTCACACAAGTTTCAATACTGTCGGCAATAACTTCGCGTGACACGAGGGAGTATTTCATACCCTCAGTACCCATGCCAATACCATCGGATACAGTTGGCGTGCCAAAGAGTTGTGCTTTTGCACCAGCGCCTTCAAGTGCAGAAACTGCAGCATCCGCTAATTTTTGCAAACCACTATTGCATGGAGTGATAGTAGAGTGACCATTCGCAACGCCAACCATTGGTTTTACGAAATCCTTTTCTTCGTAACCCATTGCGTAATACATTGAACGATTAGGTGCGCGTGCGACCCCTTCGGTGACCATGCGCGAGCGTTCATTAAGGCGTTTCATGCTTATTTACTCCAGAAAAGGTTTGTGTCGAAAGGCTCTATTGTGCCGTGAGATAGGTTTGAGGGGTCCTTGGCTCCATCGGGCATTGGTTAGACATAAAAATGCTGCAACGCAATACAAAATTCTAAGGAAATCAGGATTTTAGGCTTCAATATTAGCTTGATGGCTAATAGCTTAGTCAAAAGCCCTGCAGTACATTAGCTCATCCATTACTTTTTCCTTTGAATTCAATGACTAAAGTCGGCCATATTTACCTAATAGATGATGATGAATCCATGCGCATTTCTCTTTCGAGAATGCTGCGGGAGCTCGGTTATCTGGTTGAAGACTATGCCTCTGCAGCTGCTTTTTTAGAAAAGTCTGTCCCCGTATCCCCAGCAGTCATTTTGCTGGATATGCAAATGCCAGACATGACTGGCTTAGACCTTCAGGAAAGACTTCTTAAGTGCGGTCGTAAGACTCCCATCATCTTTGTTAGCGGTCAAAGCCATCCTCACCAAATCGTGCAGGGCCTGAAGAAAGGAGCTCTAGACTTCTTATTTAAGCCATTTAATCTTGAAGAGCTCTTAAAGGCAGTTGCTGATGCCATTGATTTTGATAGTCGCCAACTCAAACGTGTTTCTTTGGATGTTGAGGCCAAAAAGGATTACGAAAGTCTGACCCCAAGAGAGCGTGAAGTATGTGGATGGCTTGTTAAAGGCCTTTTAAACAAGGATATTGCGGTAAAGCTAGGGACAACCGATGCCACGATTAAGGTTCATAAGGCCAGAGTAATGGACAAGATGCATGCGGATTCATTACAGGTTCTAGTAAAAAAGTACCTTGAATCTGACCTTGAAAACCACCCTTTGAATAATTAGCTTGGCGGCTAATTACCCTTGAACCATTTTGGTATTACTATCATTCTTATTAATTAATTACGAGACAGATGCTAAGTAGTGAATAAACCAGACAAACTTCCAGAGATTCGTAAAGAGGCATTTACTAAGGCTAGAGAAAGTCTTGGTTTAAGCACGAAAGATTTGTCTGGGATGTCTTGTTTCTCAGTGCGCCAAATAGAGCAAATTGAGAGTGGCGAAAGTAGTAGCTTTTATGGTGCTCAAGTTAAATTTACAGCTGCCAAAAAAATTGCTGATCTCCTGAAGCTCACTCCCGAAGAAGCATTTGACTTTTCTGGAGTAGCGCAAGCTGTTAAACCAGTTGAAGTGGAAGACAAATTGCAGGGGGAGACAAAAGGCTCTGCATTAGAGAAAAAAGCAAAGCCTGGTAAAGCAAAAGATTCAAAAGAAGTGCCAGAAGAAAAAGTAGAAGAAAAAGAAACGGCCTCAGAAGTGAAAGTTGCAGAGTCCAAGCCAAATCTAAGCAGTGCCAAAAAATTATCTGAAAGTATTCTTGATTACAGCGTGAAGTCAAAAGCACCTGTGAGTCCAAAAAAGAAAATCATCTTGCTGTTAGCGATTGCTGCAGCAGTAATCTTTTCCATGGTGAACTTACGTCCGCTATTTTTCCCTGAGCCAGTCAAAGAAGAAGTGGTCACTATTCAAGAGGTTGTGCCAGAAACTCCGCCAGCAAGCGCACCTGCTGAGCCTACGAACACACCTCCCGCTGTTGCACCTGCGCCTGCTACCCAGCCTGTAGCTGCGGCTGTTTCAGCTGAGTGCCCGCCCGCAGATGGCTCCGTGCTGAACTACAAACCAGATGCACCCAAAAAGGCAGGCGATAACGTCTATCTACAATCTAAAACTGCACAAACTGTTTGTGTTGTAGATGCCACCGGTAAAACACAAAATAAGATGCTTGAACCTGGAGTGGGGGTGAGTGTTTATGGCAAGCCACCATTCAAGGTTTTAACTGGTGGATTAAATCAAGTGGATTTATTTTTCCAGGGCGCAAAAGTACGCACTGGCAATACAACAAGCAAGACTATTATTTTGGAGCCCGCTGAGATCGTTCAGCCTGTTGCACCTTTAAATCCCACAGACTCTCAGCTGCGTTGATTCGATAAAAATAGTTGAAATAAAAACAGCGGCTTTTAAGCCGCTGTTTTAATTAATGCATTTAATCGATCGTTAAACTGCTGCGTTATCGGTTTCGCCGGTACGAATACGAATCACTTGCTCAACGGCAGTAACGAAAATCTTGCCGTCACCAATCTTGCCGGTACGTGCAGCCTTAGTAATGGCTTCGATAGCGGCTTCCACGCGGTCATCGGCTACCACAGCTTCTACTTTTACCTTAGGCAAAAAGTCGACAACATATTCAGCGCCACGATAGAGCTCGGTATGACCTTTTTGACGGCCAAAACCTTTAACTTCAGTTACGGTAAGACCAGTAACGCCTACTTCAGCTAAGGATTCACGGACTTCGTCGAGCTTGAACGGCTTAATGATGGATGTAATTAATTTCATTTATTCCCCCTAATGCAGTAATCATACCTAGAACTTCATTCGCTTGCCAAAAATGAGGCAGATGTTGGGGTTCTAGGCTCTAAATTGGGATGTGATCGGATAGCGCCAATCCCGCCCAAAAGCGCGGGTGGTGACTCGGACCCCAGGGGGCGCCTGACGACGTTTGTATTCATTGAGCTTGATCAGGCGGGTGACCTTTTCAACGCTTTCGGCATCAAAGCCTGCGGCAATAATCTGGGCGATGGATTGGTTTTGTTCCATGTAACGTTCAACGATGCCATCCAATACTTCATAAGAAGGCAGGCTATCTTGATCTTTTTGGTCGGGTCGCAATTCTGCTGAAGGGGCGCGAGTCAGAATACGTTCCGGAATTACAGGCTCGATACTATTTCGATAGGCGCACAAGCGATACACCAAGGTCTTGGCAATATCTTTAATGACTGCAAAGCCACCGGCCATATCTCCATAGAGCGTGCAGTAGCCAACTGCCATTTCACTCTTGTTACCAGTGGTTAATACGAGTCGACCTGTTTTATTTGACAAGGCCATCAGCAGGGTGCCACGCACACGCGCCTGAATATTTTCTTCAGTAGCGTCTACCTTTAAACCTTTAAATTGCTCGGCTAGAGAAGCTTCTAGGGCATCAACTGGTCCGCTAATCGGAATTTCATCGTACTGAACGCCTAGGTTTTGTGCCATCTCGCGCGCATCGATCCACGAGATATCAGCGGTATAGCGTGAGGCCATCATGACGGCGCGCACTTTATCAGCGCCTAAGGCATCAACTGCAATTGCCAGTACCAATGCAGAATCCACGCCACCAGATAATCCAATAATGACGCCAGGAAAGCGATTTTTAGTGACGTAATCGCGCACGCCTAAGACTAGGGCTTGATAAGCCTGTGCCTCAACCGACTGGGGTGGGGTGATTAATCCCATTTCCAGCTCACCGGATGAAGAGGTGGCAACAATTCCTAAGCCAGTTTCAAACTGGGGCATGGCCATCACAACTTCACCTTTGCTATCTAAAGCAAATGAGCCTCCATCAAAAACCAATTCATCTTGACCGCCAACAGCATTGACATAGACCAGCGGCATTCTGGTTTGGGCAATATGGCCACGCAATACATCAATGCGTAGCGCTTCTTTTTTCAAGTGATACGGGGATGCATTGGGCACAAGCAGTACTTGTGCGCCAGCAGCGTGTGCTTGCTTAGCAGGTCCTGCATGCCAAGCGTCCTCACACAGAATTAATCCGTAACGAATGCCATCGCATTCAAATACACAAGCTTGATTACCGGGTACGAAGTAACGTACTTCGTCAAATACTTCATGGTTAGGCAACTCTTCTTTCGCATAGCCTGCAATCACTTTGCCGTTTTGTAAAACGGAGGCATAGTTTTGCAAGCCAACTGATGTCTTTTTGGGATGACCGACGATAACGGTCAAACCAGAATACTGAGCAAGCTCTTTCATCAAGAGTTCAAGCTGCTCTTGCGCTGCTTCAATAAAAGCAGGGCGGAGCAATAAGTCTTCTGGGGGATAGCCGGTGAGCGAGAGCTCGGGGGTTATTACGAGTTTGGCGCCCTGGGAGTGGGCATCTAGAGCGGCTTTGTGAATCAGTTGCGCATTGCCAGCCAAATCACCCAATAATGGGTTGATCTGGGCTAAAGCAATTTTTTGGGCACTCACTCCGAATCACAAAGCCTTTGCTGATAACTAAATCAATATCGAATTAAGCATTCTCTTTGTTGTAGCGCTCGATGCCTTCCAAAATTTCTTTATGAGCATCAGCAACACCACCCCAACCCTTCACTTTTACCCACTTACCTTTTTCGAGATCTTTGTAGTGCTCAAAGAAGTGTTGGATTTGGTTTAAGCGCAATGGGTTGATATCTTCTGGTTTTTGCCAGTGAGTATAGATAGGCAAAATTTTGTCTTCAGGCACAGCCAATAACTTAGCGTCCTGACCAGCTTCATCTTCCATTTGCAAGATACCAATTGCGCGGCAGCTAACCACCACACCTGGAATGAGTGGGAATGGAGTGATCACGAGAACGTCAACAGGGTCGCCATCACCAGCGATGGTTTTATTGATGTAACCATAGTTACATGGGTAGTGCATTGCAGTGCCCATAAAACGGTCAACGAAAATTGCGCCACTCTCTTTGTCCACTTCATACTTAATTGGATCCGCATTCATTGGGATTTCAATAATGACGTTAAAGCTTTCAGGGATCTTTTTACCTGGCTTGACGTTGTCGAGACTCATAAATACTCCGAATAGTGATTAGTAAATACCCTGATCCTATAGAGGGGGCGCAGGGGTGATTCTGTTACATACTGGTACAGCTTAAAGACCATAGTTTAAAGCTTTCGGAAACCAGGTCTACCTAAGCGCAGGTTAAACAAAACAATAAATACGAATAAACGATTAATTTAGGGAGTTCAAGCATGAGTAATGTCACTTTAGGCTTGTATTTTGCCTTGGCGTGCGGTGTCCTAGCCGTGATTTACGGTTTTGTGATGCGCGGCTGGATTTTGAAGCAAAGTACAGGCAATACCAAGATGCAAGAAATTGCCGAGGCGATACAGCAGGGTGCGGCAGCCTATTTGTCGCGCCAATATAAAACGATTGCGGTTGTCGGGGTGGTTTTAACCATTCTGATGGCGCTCTTTTTGGATTTTGCGACGGCAATTGGCTTTGTTATCGGTGCCGTTCTTTCTGGTGCGTGCGGCTTCATTGGTATGAATGTTTCTGTTCGAGCAAACGTTCGTACAGCAGAGGCAGCCACCAAAGGCATGAACGAAGCGCTCAATGTGGCATTTAAAGGTGGTGCGATTACTGGCATGCTGGTAGTTGGGCTTGGCCTCTTGGGCGTTGGATTGTTCTTTATGTTCCTCGTATCCATTGGTGCAGGACAAGACCTCTCCTCTGTATTGCACCCATTAATTGGTTTGGCATTTGGCTCATCACTGATTTCGATCTTTGCACGTTTAGGTGGCGGTATCTTTACTAAAGGTGCAGACGTTGGCGCTGACTTAGTTGGTAAAGTTGAGGCAGGTATTCCAGAGGATGATCCACGTAATCCAGCTGTGATTGCAGACAACGTTGGCGATAACGTAGGTGATTGCGCAGGCATGGCGGCTGACTTATTTGAAACATATGCAGTGACATTAATAGCAACGATGGTGCTCGGCTCATTGATGGTTTCGGGTGCGCCAGTTGCAGCAATCATTTATCCACTAGTGCTTGGTGGCGTCTCAATCATCGCCTCGATAGTGGGTTGCTCTTTCGTTAAAGCAACACCTGGCATGAAGAATGTCATGCCAGCTTTGTATAAAGGCTTGATCATTGCGGGTGGTTTGTCATTGATTGCTTTTTACTTCGTAACCAACTTCATCATGCCGGACGATGCTTTGGGTATCCCGGGCAGCCAATGGCGCTTGTTTGGTTCTACCGTAGTGGGCTTGTTACTAACAGCAGGTTTAGTTTGGATTACTGAGTACTACACCGGTACTCAGTTCAAGCCAGTACAGCATATTGCTGAAGCATCTACTAAAGGTCATGGCACCAACATCATCGCTGGTCTAGGTATCTCAATGAAGTCGACTGCTTATCCAGTATTGTTTGTATGTGCAGCGATTTTTGCAGCGTATTGGTTGGCAGGTTTATACGGCATTGCAATTGCAGCTACAGCCATGTTGTCGATGGCCGGTATTGTGGTTGCACTTGATGCCTACGGTCCAATCACGGATAACGCTGGTGGCATTGCAGAGATGGCAGGTTTGCCACAAGCTGTGCGTGATATTACCGATCCATTGGATGCTGTTGGTAACACCACAAAAGCAGTGACCAAAGGTTATGCAATTGGATCTGCTGGCTTGGCATCACTCGTACTTTTTGCTGACTACACTCATGCCTTGGAGAGCATTGGCCAACAAGTGTCTTTTGACTTGTCTAACCACATGGTGATCATTGGCCTCTTTATCGGCGGCATGATTCCTTACTTGTTTGGTGCGATGGCAATGGAAGCGGTGGGTCGTTGTGCTGGTGCAGTAGTTGAGGAAGTGCGTCGTCAGTTCCGCGACATCCCTGGAATTATGGAGGGGACTGCTAAGCCTGAGTACGGCAAAGCAGTAGACATGCTTACCTCTGCGGCAATCAAGGAAATGATCGTTCCTTCACTCTTACCTGTAGTGGCTCCTATCGTGGTTGGCCTCTTACTAGGACCTGCTGCATTGGGTGGCTTACTGATGGGAACGATCGTGACCGGCTTGTTTGTGGCGATCTCGATGTGCACCGGTGGTGGTGCTTGGGATAACGCTAAGAAATACATCGAAGAAGGTAACTTCGGTGGCAAAGGTTCTGAAGCCCATAAAGCTGCAGTAACTGGTGACACCGTAGGCGACCCTTACAAAGATACTGCGGGTCCTGCTGTTAATCCGCTGATCAAGATCATCAACATCGTGGCATTGCTCATCGTGCCACTCTTACCAGTGATTTCACGTTAAGTTATCAAACTACAACAAACAAAAACGCCTAGCGATGCTAGGCGTTTTTTATTTTGAAAGCACTTGACTATGGTAGGCCAATGGCCTACCATAGTGTTAATGGATTTTGAATGGGATTTGGCTAAAAGTAACTCATGCCAGATCTCTCGAAATTTTGATTTCGCATATGTGATATCAATTTTTAAGGATCCTACGATACTTATTGAGCATGACCAAAGGTGGGACTGCGGGGAAGAGCGGTATCGCGCAATAGGAGCAATTGATAAACGGGTCTTCGTAGTTGTGTTCACTAGAAGAGTTAAGGCCATCAGAATTATTTCAGCAAGGAAAGCTAACAACAGGGAGGTCAAGCGATATGAAGAAAATAGTGCGAGTTAGCGTTGATCTAAATAACCCAAAAAGTTTCCCCAAGGGAGTTGTAAATAAGAAGCTATTAGATGCAACTTCTGAACGCCTCATAAAGTTACACCAACAGCAAGACGATGACGAGGCCATGCAAGATGCTGCAAAGTATGCAAAGCGAGTTCGTGAACGGATTGGCCTGTCTCAACAAGAGTTCTCAAATCGTATAGAAGTTTCCTTAGAAACTATCCGAAATTGGGAACAAGGGAAAAGAAGTCCAACAGGTGCAGCAAAGGCGCTACTAAAAATATTGGATCGTGCGCCTGAGGTTGCTTTATTGGCCTTGAGCGCATAAAAAATCTCAAACAAAAACGCCTAGCATCGCTAGGCGTTTTTGTTTGTTGCAACTCTGAAAACTTATTCCAGTGTTTCTAAGTAACGCTGCGCATCTAGGGCAGCCATACAGCCTGTGCCAGCGGAAGTAATCGCTTGACGGTAGATGTGGTCTTGTACGTCGCCAGCTGCAAATACACCAGGGATATTGGTAGCAGTGGCATTACCTTCAAGTCCAGAGTGGGTCTTGAGGTAGCCATTGTTCATATCGAGTTGACCAACAAAGAGTTCAGTGTTTGGCTTGTGGCCAATGGCAATAAAGGCACCAGTCACAGTGATATCTTCAGTGCTGCCATCTTGTTTCTTAATGCGCACACCAGTAACCCCTTTTTCATCGCCAAGCACTTCATCAAGAGTGGCGTTCAATTTGAGTTCTACTTTGCCTTCAGCCACTTTCGCCATTAAGCGATCGTTCAATATTGGCTCAGCACGGAATTTGTCGCGACGATGAATAACAGTTACTTTTTTAGCAATGCCTGTGAGGTAGAGTGCTTCTTCAACTGCAGTGTTACCACCACCCACTACGCAAACATCTTGATTGCGGTAGAAGAAACCATCACATGTGGCACACCCAGAAACACCGCGGCCCATGAATGCCTCTTCACTTGGTAAGCCGATGTATTGGGCAGAAGCACCAGTACAAATAATCAAGGCATCACAGGTATATGTTCCAGAATCGCCAACCAAACGAATTGGCTTCTCTTTGAGGGCTGCTGTATGGATATGGTCAAAAATGATTTCAGTATTAAAGCGCTCAGCATGCTTCAAAAAGCGGTCCATGAGCTCAGGACCTTGAACGCCATCCGCATCAGCAGGCCAGTTCTCAACGTCGGTTGTAGTCATTAATTGACCGCCTTGAGCCAGTCCAGTAATCAGAGTAGGGTTCAAATTGGCTCGGGCTGCGTATACGGCTGCTGTATAGCCTGCAGGGCCAGATCCGAGGATGAGAACTTTGGAGTGTTTTGGGGTATTTGTAATCATATGTAAATTATAGATTTGCTTGATTACAATCGGTAGAACATGGCAAGAACCACATACCCGAAGTCCAAGACCCCAGTGAGTCCCGAGCCCCCAGAGAATGGCGGACAGGGCAGGATGCCCCGCCTCCTATTGGAGGCCCGCTGGTTCATCTCTCTAGGCCTTTGCCTGGGCTTATTTGCCATTTTGCTAACGTATTCCAAGGCGGATCCAGCCTGGTCCCATGCTAGTTTTGAGACTCCCAAGAACTTAGGGGGTCGTTTTGGAGCCTATTTAGCCGATTTAATGCTGTATATCTTCGGCATTTCTGCCTTTTGGTGGGTAGCCCTATTTGGGCGCCGTGTTCTCAATGGCTGGCGAGAGCTTTGGAGCATTCCATTGCCGCCAGATCCAGAGGCTAAGCCAGACTCCTTATTAATGCGTTGGTTGGGCTTTGGTCTGACTTTGGCGTGCAGCATGGGTCTTGAATCTATTCGGATGCATTCCTTGTCCTGGCAGCTTCCTAGGCCCCCTGGCGGTATTTTGGGTGAGCTGATTGGCGACCCATTACAAATGTCCCTCGGTTTTACTGGCGCCACCTTGGTCTTGCTCTTTGGCCTGTGTGCTGGTCTCTCTCTGTTTCTACATTTCTCCTGGTTGGATGTTGCGGAAAAAGTGGGTCGCTTCTTAGAGGTATCTTTCCACCGTATTCGGGAACGTCGCGATAGCGAAGAAGATCGTAAGTTAGGTGAAGCGGCAGCTGAAGAGCGTGAAGAGTTTGTAGAAGAATTCCGTGGTCGCGTTGAAGTCGCTGCGCCAGTGCAAATTGTGCGCGCACCGGCAGAGATTCCGAAGAGTGCGCGTGTGGAGCGCGAGAAACAACAACCATTGTTTGTGGATATTCCAGATTCTGAGTTGCCACCGCTGGCATTGCTCGATCCAGTTCCAGAAGCAAAAGAAACGATCTCTGCAGAAGTATTGGAATTTACTTCCCGTTTGATCGAGCGCAAATTAGCGGAGTTCAATGTTCAAGTAACTGTGATCGCCGCCTACCCTGGTCCAGTGGTGACTCGTTATGAGATTGATCCAGCAGTTGGTGTGAAGGGTAGTCAGATTGTCAATCTCTCACGTGACTTGGCGCGTTCACTTGGCGTAGTCAGTATGCGTGTAGTAGAAACGATTCCAGGCAAGACTTGTATGGCTTTGGAATTACCAAATCCAACACGTCAATCTGTGTACCTGTCAGAGATTTTGACTTCACAGGTATATAACGACAACCATTCATTACTAACCCTAGCTTTAGGTAAAGATATCTCAGGCAGCCCAATGGTGGCTGACTTAGCGAAGATGCCGCACTGCTTGGTTGCAGGTACTACGGGTGCCGGTAAGTCTGTTGGTATCAATGCCATGATTCTCTCGCTGCTCTTTAAAGCGAAGCCAGATGAAGTGCGTTTGATCATGATTGATCCGAAGATGTTGGAGATGGCAATCTACGACAAGATCCCGCATTTGTTGTGCCCGGTAGTGACAGACATGAAGCAGGCTTATAACGCGCTCAATTGGGCAGTCAATGAGATGGAGCGCCGCTACAAACTCATGAGTAAGTTTGGTGTGCGTAACTTGGCGGGCTTTAATAAAAAGATTGCTGAAGCAGAAGAAAAAGGTGAGAAGCTCACCAATCCATTTAGCTTAACGCCAGATGATCCAGAGCCAATCTATAAAGCACCAGTGATCGTTATTGTGATCGATGAGTTGGCTGATTTGATGATGGTCTCTGGCAAGAAGATTGAGGAGCTCATTGCACGTATCGCACAAAAGGCGCGTGCTGCTGGTATCCACTTGGTTTTGGCTACACAACGCCCTAGCGTGGATGTCATCACTGGTTTAATTAAAGCGAACGTTCCAACCCGGATCTCATTCCAAGTAAGCTCCAAAATTGACAGCCGCACGATCTTAGACCAGCAGGGCGCGGAAGCCTTGCTTGGGATGGGTGACATGCTCTACATGGCACCAGGAACTGGCTTGCCAGTTCGTGTGCATGGCGCCTTTGTATCGGACGATGAAGTGCATCGTGTGGTGGAATGGCTCAAAGAGAAGGGTGAAGCCAATTACATTGATGGCGTTCTCGAAGGTGCGGATGAATCCAATGTCGATGCATTGACGGGTGAGAGCGGTGGCGAAGCCGATCCACTCTACGATCAAGCCGTTGCTATTGTTCTCGAAAACAAACGCCCATCGATTTCATTAGTGCAGCGTCATCTGCGCATTGGTTACAACCGTGCCGCACGCCTCCTTGAGGATATGGAAAAAGCAGGCCTCGTATCCAAGATGGGTAATGGTGGCAATCGCGAGATTTTGCATCGTCCCTCCGAATAAGAATCTATGCCAAGATTTCTCACTGTAGCAATTCTGATAATTGCAAGCATCTTATTTTCAGGTGCAGCACTCTCCCAATCTGAAAGCGGCTCAGAGCAATTACGTCAATTTGTGCGCAACTCCAAAACTGCGGAAGGTGATTTTGTGCAGCAACAGTTGCGTGCACCCAAAGCGAATGAGCCACAAGACAAAGGTTTAAAAGTTCTGCGTCAAACGCAAGGGCATTTTGTCTTTCAGCGCCCAGGCCGATTTATTTGGGACACACAAAAGCCTTACGAGCAGAAGTTGATCGCCGATGGCAAGCAATTAATTTTGTGGGATAAAGATTTAAACCAAGCAACTTTTCGTCCAGCAGGGCAGGCTCTAGCATCTACGCCAGCAGCCATTCTGTTTGGTGAAACCTCACTAGAACAACACTTTGATCTAGTGGAGGGCGAAGATCGTTTGGGAATGAAGTGGGTGGCCTTGACTCCCAAGAAAGATCCCAACGCAAAGAACAAAAACGATCTTCCTTACACAAAGATTTCGATTGGCATGGCCAATGGACTACCCAAGGCGCTGGAGTTGACTGATGGTCTAGGCAGCGTAGTCTTGGTAACCCTGGGTAAGATCCAGCTCAATGTGAACCTGCCAGCCAATCGCTTTACCTTTACGCCGCCCGCCGGAGCAGAAGTCTTGCGCTTAAACTAGAGTCACATATTCACTAAGTACTAAAACAGAACAAACCCAACCAGAGCAACATATGATTGATCCGCAATTACTCCGTAAAGATATCGCTGCAGTTGCTGCACGTTTAGCTACTCGTAAATTCCAATTGGATGTTGAGAAATTCAACACTCTAGAGTCTGAGCGTAAATCCTTGCAAACCCGTACCGAAGAACTGCAGGCCAAACGCAATCAATTGTCTAAAGCAATTGGCATGAAAAAAGGTAAGGGCGAAGATGCTGCCGCTGAGATGGCTGAGGTTGCTCAAGTAAATACCGATATGGAATCTGGGGCAGCAAGATTAAGCACACTTCAAGCAGAGATTGCTGATTTCTTAATGGGCATTCCAAATCTTCCCGATGAATCTGTGCCTACTGGTAAAGATGAAACCGAGAACAAGGAAGTCAAGCGTTGGGGCGAGCAACCCATTTTTGATTTTGAGATTAAAGACCACGTTGACCTCGGTGGTCCATTGGGTCTCGACTTTGAAGTCGCAGCCAAGATTAGCGGTTCACGCTTTGTGGTTCTCAAAGGGCCGATCGCCAGATTGCATCGAGCATTAGCGCAGTTCATGATTGATACCCATGCAACCACACACAACTACCAAGAGGTCTACGCACCATATATGGTAAATGCCGCTTCCATGCGTGGCACTGGCCAGTTACCCAAGTTTGAAGAGGAGTTATTTAAAGTCCCGCGTCAAATGGGTGGTGAGGATGCAAAAGGATCACATGAGGGCGAAGCAAAAACTGAAAACTTCTACCTAATACCTACTGCAGAAGTGCCCGTAACGAATTTAGTGCGTGACGAAATTGTTAATGCTGACAACTTGCCCATGAAGTTTGTTGCCCACACACCATGCTTCCGATCAGAAGCGGGTAGCTATGGTCGTGATGTGCGCGGCATGATTCGTCAGCATCAGTTTGACAAAGTAGAGTTAGTGCAAATTACTAAGCCAGAGGACTCCATGCAAGCCTTGGAAGATCTCACGGGCCACGCTGAAAGAATATTAGAGTTGCTAGAGCTCCCTTACCGAAAAGTAATGCTCTGTACGGGTGATATGGGTTTCGGTAGCACCAAGACTTATGACTTAGAGGTGTGGGTGCCATCACAACATGCCTATAGAGAAATTAGCTCCTGCTCCAGTATGGGTGATTTCCAGGCAAGAAGAATGCAGGCTAGATTTAAAGCTGGCCAAGGTAAACCAGAGTTGGTTCACACCTTAAATGGTTCAGGCCTTGCTGTAGGTAGGGCATTAGTCGCCTTGCTGGAGAACAAGCAGCAAGTCGATGGAAGTATTGCCATTCCTAAAGCACTGCAGCCTTACTTGGGTGGCTTGGAAGTGCTCAAGCCAATCTAATCTCAGTAGCCTTAAAGTGCTCACTCAAATGTATAAGCGCTCATTGCTCACGCTCCTGATAGGCACAGCATTTTTTCATTCAGATGTTTTTGCTGCAGAAAAAACCTATCGTTGTGAGGTATTGAGTGATGCCTATATCAAAAGCAATGGTGAACTCGATATAGTTAAAGATAGCCCTAGAGTTGGTCAAGAATTTGCAGTGATCAAAAAAACTGGTGAGGTTGTAGGCGATGTAATGGATTCTTTAGGAAAGCCTAAAGTCATCGCATCTGGAAGCAATGGTAATGCTTACAAAGTTATTTTGACTCAAAAGTCTGCAGGTAAGAATGGTGCCTTTGTGGACTATCTCAGTATTGAGGGGTTTGCAAAAGACGGTAAGTATCCTTTTGGGTTCTTCTCTGGCGCACTCCTGATGACGGGCGTGTGCGATTAGTAATCCCGAGTGCAGATACTAACCAAAACGTTTGTATCTATATAGAAGATTAGTAGCGAGCTCCGGAGCGAATCTCATCCATCACAGATTTCCCCATTTTCATAGAGTCTCTTAACTCCCTAGTCATTTTGGATAGTGTTTTGCGATCTAGTTTTTGAGGTTTGATGACTATTGATCCATCGCTTGATAGGGTTGCTTCAACTTTATCCCCCTCCTTAAGTTTGATTTCTTTGATGATTGCAGCGGGAATGCGAAGTGCCAGGCTATTGCCCCATTTTGAAATGCGGATATTCACAAATAAGTCCTTGTATGGATACATAAACGTATACATATATTAATGGGGCTAAATAAGCCTGGTTAACTAAGGATTTAGTCAATACTGCCCACATGGCTTTATATATCGCTGGCTATAATGATTTCTCAACTCGGAGAGGTGGCAGAGTGGTCGAATGTACCTGACTCGAAATCAGGCGTAGGGTCAAACCTACCGAGGGTTCGAATCCCTCCCTCTCCGCCATAACAAAAAGCCACCCTCGGGTGGCTTTTATCTTGCAAAATCTAGTCTTTTTGTAGAAAGACATTCACAGTTTCAGATAGTTTCTTATAGCTCTGAAATAGGAAAGCATGCCCACCCTCGTAAAACGCTAACCAAGCAAATGGAATTTGATTAGCAATAATCACGGAGTTTTTCGGATTGTCGATAATGTCTTCGCGGCCATCCGCAACGAGAACGGGAATCTTAATATTCTTTAAGTCTTTGTAGTTTTGGTTATCGGCATCCCAAAGTGTGGTGCGAGCACGAACCTGACGAGCCTTAGTTTCTTTAGAAACTACAAAGTCATCGGGGATGGTTCCCGCAGCTTTTGCTGCTGACCATCGCTCGAACACCATCTTGGCGGCGGCTTTACCTTCAGGTGTTGTGGGGAACAATAACTCGAAATTCTCCATGAGAGAAAGACTTGGGTTGTTTAATTCCTCGCTTACCTTTTTAGTAATACCAATTTGATATTTACCGCCTGGGTTAGGGGCGCACAGAATCGCTTTGCTCACGAGGTCTGGGTGTCTGATAACGAGCTGTTGACCAATCCTAGCCCCCATAGACCAGGAGAACACATTGACCTTCTGAAAGCCTAGTGATTTCACAAGCGCTGCAGCATCATCTGCCATTTGCGGAATGGTGGTGTTGTTTTCTTTGGTGTCGGTAGATAGTCCAGCACCGCGATTGTCAAAAATGATCAGTTGGTTATTTTTTGCTAACTCTTCAAGTAGGGCTGGGTCCCATGCACTCAAAGTACCTGCATAACCCATGATCATAATCATGGGGTCGCCTTTACCTTTTAAGTAATAGGCTAATTTCACGCCATTGACCGGCGCATATTGAATGACAGGTTTTTCTTGAGCTTGCACCGAGAAGCTCAGATTCAAATAAATAAAAAGGGTGGTGATGATGGGGAAGATGCCTTGCATCAATCTATTATTTGAATGGCTGGGGCTGTTCTCAAAGGGCATTGCAAGATCCTGATGGGGTTTGGGTAAGTACTGATATTAGCACTGCAATGTAGGTCAAAAATGCCTTGCCCCATGGCCTTTAAAAGATGGTGTTTAATATGGTTTTGGCTCTCATTTAACCGTCTAGATAATGAAAAAAATACTCTCCACTTTGGCTGTTGGCTCTTTACTTGGAATTGGTTTTTCAGCAGCACATGCTGATCCACCCGTTTCTCCTTTCTACGCTGCTGTAATGAAGCTGGCTCCCGAGGGTAAGTTGGGGCAGGTCATCAAGCAGGAGAAAATTGAGACATCCATCAAAGGTGCTCAGGCATGGAGAATTGCCTATATCTCGTCTGATATCTCTGGTCGTAAAACAATTTCAACTGGATTAGTAGTTGCTCCAGTGGGGCAGGCTCCAGCAGGTGGCCGACCTGTTATGACTTGGGCGCATGGCACAACAGGATCAGCGCAGAACTGTGGTCCATCACAAGTGCTTGACCCTGCAGTTCCCTTGAATGAGTATTTCTTGGTGGGCGGTAACTCTTGGACTGATTACGGTGTTCCTGCGGCTGAAGAGTTCATTAAAGAAGGTTATGTTCTAGTGGCAACAGACTATCAAGGTTTAGGTAGTGGCGGAAGACATCAATATAGCGTTGCCGCTACGAATGGTATGGATACGCTTAATGCCGCTCGTGCTGTAATTTCTATGAAAGAAACAGGCGCCAATAAAAAGACCTTAGTGTATGGATGGTCACAAGGTGGTGGAGCAACGATAGCCTTGGCTGGCATGCCTGATTACATCAAGCAAACTGGTACGGTTGCCGATAATCTTGAGATCGTTGGTTTTGTTGCCTTAGCGCCGCAAGATATTTCTATATTGGCCCCTGCTGGAAAGCTTGATCAAGCTGCTGCAGATAAATACCTACAGACTTCACAAAAGATGTTCTTGGATAACATCTTTAATTTCACTCACGCAACGATGTATTACTGGGGAACTCAAGCAGCCTTTCCGAATCTCAAGCTAAGCGATATTTTTACGGATGAGGGTGTCAAGGTAGCCAATGAGATCTACAGCAATAAGTGTATGCATCCAGCTAGCGATACATTTAACTTTAACTACGCATCAACTTACGCAAGTTTATTGAAGACAGCCCCCACCAATACGCTTGCTTGGGCTCAGGCGATGCAAAAGGGTGGTGTGCCTGTTGTAAAACCAATTGCCCCAGTACAGATTTACTTCGGTACAAAGGACACCGCCGTGCCGCCAATGATGCATAAGCTCTATCAAGAGCAAGCCTGCAAACTGGGTGGCAATGTTGGAAGAATGCAATTGCCAGGGGAGCAGTCGCACTTTACGACACCGGGCTCTTCTAAGCCCTTCTATATAGCGTGGGTGAAAGATCGGATTGCTGGTAAACCACTTGCAAACGCCTGCCCTCAAAACTAGAGTGCTCTGACTGAGATAAAAAGCCACCCTGCGGGGTGGTTTTTCTTTGGTTATTTGTGTGACGTATGGGTCGTCTAGATCCCGAGTGAAATCACAGAAACCCCATTTAGAGAGCTATTTAATGAGGTTTAGGGGGCGTCACAGACTTGTCATATAGCTGTCATATTCCAATCGTATCGTTCTCATATCGCGTTGTTGCGCATATTCAATTTAAGGACTGAATAAATGAAATCTTTCTTGAAAAAAGCCTTGGTTATTGGTGCTATTTCACTGGCTCCAGCGGCATTTGCAGTTGATATGACTGGTGCGGGAGCTACGTTCCCATACCCAATCTATGCTAAATGGGCAGAAGCTTTCAAAGCCAAAACGGGCTCAAACTTAAATTACCAGTCTATCGGCTCATCTGGCGGTATTAAGCAGATCAAGGCAAAAACAGTGGATTTTGGGGCGACTGATAATCCAGTAAAGTTTGACGATTTAGAAAAAGATGGTTTGGTTCAGTTCCCGGCGATTATTGGTGGTGTGGTTCCAGTCATCAACGTTGACGGCGTAAAGCCAGGCGAGATCAAATTGGATGGTCCTACTTTGGCTGATATTTTCCAGGGTGTGATTTCAGATTGGGGTGATAAGCGTATCGCCATCATGAATCCAGGTGTAAAGATTCCTAGCGGCCCAATTACTGTAGTTGTGCGTGCTGATGGTTCTGGTACTACAGCGATTTTTACTGATTACCTAGCTAAAACCAGTTCTTTGTTTAAAGACTCTGTTGGTTCTGGCGCTTCTGTGAAGTGGCCTGCAGCCTCAACTGTGGGCGGTAAGGGCAATGAAGGTGTTGCGGCAAACGTAACTCGCGTGAAGAATTCTGTCGGCTATGTTGAATATGCCTATGCCAAGAAAAACAAGATGACATTTATATCTTTGAAAAATAAAGATGGTCAGTTTGTTGCTCCAGATGACCTTACTTTTGCTGCAGCGGCTGCTAGCACTGATTGGGCTGCCATTCCAGGTATGGGCACATTCATTACGAATGCACCTGGTGCTAAATCTTGGCCAATTACTGGTGCATCATTCATCTTAATTTATAAGAACCCAGAAAACAAAGCCAACGTTGCTGAAGTGATTAAGTTCTTTGACTTTGCCTTCAAGGATGGCAAGAAGATGGCGGAAGAATTAGATTACGTTCCAATGCCTGACAAAACAACTGACTTCATTCGCAAGAATGTTTTCACCAAGATTGTCACCAAGTAAAATTTGCCAATCAACCTGTTTACTGAAATATCAAACAGCTCCACTAGGGTGGGGCTGTTTAGCTGTTTAAATGCATGCAAATGATGATAGATAACGCTCAATCTCACTCAGCTCCAACGCCTCAAGCGCTGCGAATCGCCAAGATTCAGCGTGTGCAGGATTTTTTATTCCATGGAATTACCCAGTTTTTTGCTTGTAGTGTCTTGATTGCTTTATTGGGCATCATTGTTTCTCTGGTGATGAATGCTTGGCCAGCGCTCCACACTTTTGGTTTGGGTTTTTTCTTTACTCAAGAGTGGGATATTGTGAATGGTGAGTTCGGTGGCTTGATTGCAATTTATGGAACCCTGGTTACCTCTATCATTGCGCTATTAATAGCCGTTCCCTTGAGTTTCGGTATTGCCGTCTTCTTGACTGAGCTTTGTCCGGGTCCATTGCGTCGTCCTTTGGGTACTGCGGTGGAGTTGTTGGCTGCTGTTCCATCCATCATTTATGGCATGTTCGGCTTGTTTATTTTTGCACCGTTATTTGCTGAGTATGTTGAGCCAGCGCTTGCGGCTACTCTCGGCAAGATTCCAGGCTTGGGTATCTTATTTTCTGGTGCTTTCAACGGCATTGGTGTGCTCTGCGCTGGTCTGATCTTGGCAATGATGATTCTGCCATTTATAGCCTCTGTGATGCGCGATGTATTTGAAATTGTTCCGCCAGTTCTCAAGGAGTCGGCCTATGGTATTGGCTGTACAACCTGGGAAGTGGTTAAGAATGTGGTGCTTCCATATACCAAGGCTGGGGTAATTGGCGGTGTGATGCTGGGATTGGGTAGAGCACTTGGCGAAACTATGGCCGTAACGTTTGTGATTGGAAATGCACAGAGATTATCTGCATCTCTATTTGCCCCGGGCACATCTATTGCATCGACCCTGGCAAATGAGTTTGGTGAGGCTGAGGCAGGAAATCACCTTTCTTCTTTATTTGCACTTGGCCTCGCACTTTTTATTATCACCTTTATTGTTTTGGCATGCGCCAAGTGGATGCTAAACAATATGGAGAAGAAGCAGGGCCTGAAGTCATGAATAAAGCAACTAACATCAATCCAGAAGTGTTTGCTCGGCGCAAACGTGCTAATAAGATAGGTCTTACCCTGTCGATGTTTGCCATGGGTCTGGGAATGATTTTCTTGTTTTGGATTCTAAGTGTTTTAGTGGTTAAAGGTTTTTCTTCTATCAACTTAGATCTCTTTACGCACAGTACTCCAGCGCCAGGTTCTGATGGTGGCGGTCTTGCTAATGCAATTGTGGGCAGTCTAATGTTGATAGGTTGCTGTACGCTAATTAGCACTCCAGTAGGTGTATTGGCTGGCTTGTATCTATCTGAGTATGGTGATCGGAGTAGGGTGGCGGCGATTACGCGATTTGTAACAGACATCATGTTATCGGCCCCATCAATCGTTATCGGTTTATTTGTGTATGCATTTGTAGTTGCTCAGGTTCGTCATTTTTCTGGTTGGGCAGGCACTATCGCCTTGGCGCTAATTGCAATACCAGTTGTTGTGCGCACTACAGAGAATATGCTTCGCTTGGTTCCTGGAAGTTTACGAGAGGCAGCCTATGCCTTGGGAACTCCAAAATGGAAAGTTGCATTTATGATTACACTTCGCGCAGCTCAGAGTGGTGTGATGACTGGTATTTTGCTTGCTCTTGCACGAGTCAGTGGTGAAACGGCGCCTTTATTGTTTACCGCTCTAAATAATCAATTCTTTTCTACTAATATGAATGCGCCCATGGCAAATTTGCCAGTGGTGATCTTCCAATTTGCAATGAGCCCTTACGACAACTGGGTTGATCTTGCTTGGGGTGGCGCTTTGCTGATTACATTTGCAGTGCTAGGGCTAAATATCCTTGCTCGTGTGGTATTTCGAGAAAAGGTTCGGGGATGATGAGTAATATGAGAACAATGTTTGACTTAAATCAGGTGGATAGTCAAGGGGGTAGAGTGGATACGGTAAATCAAGAACCGCAAAAAGCGGCAATTAATGCAATTGAAGTGCGCAATCTAAATTTTTATTACGGCGCATTTCAGGGGCTTAAAAAGATCAATTTAGATATTGAACAAGGTAAGGTTACCGCATTCATCGGCCCATCAGGCTGTGGAAAATCAACACTCCTAAGAACTTTAAATCGCATGTATGACCTCTATCCAGGTCAGCGCGCTGAGGGTGAGATTAATTTCTACGGTCAAAATATTCTTGAGTCGGGCCAAGATTTGAATTTGCTGCGCTCGCGAATTGGTATGGTTTTTCAAAAGCCGACACCATTCCCAATGTCAATTTATGAAAATATCGCTTTTGGTGTGCGTCTTTACGAAAAGCTCTCGCGTTCTGAAATGGATGAACGCGTTGAGTGGGCATTAAATAAGGCGGCACTATGGAATGAGGTTAAAGATAAATTAAATCAGAGTGGTTTATCTCTCTCCGGCGGTCAGCAGCAACGTTTGTGTATTGCTCGTGGTGTAGCCGTAAAACCATCCGTAATCTTGTTGGATGAACCAACCTCAGCGTTGGACCCAATTTCAACGGGCAAGGTTGAAGAGTTGATTCATGAGCTCAAAAATGATTACACCATTGCGATTGTGACTCATAATATGCAGCAAGCTGCCCGTGTTTCAGATTACACCGCTTATATGTATTTAGGCAGTCTGATTGAGTACGGCAAAACAGACGAGATATTTATTAAGCCTAAGCGCAAAGAAACCGAAGACTATATTACTGGTCGCTTCGGTTAATTGGAGACACACATGCCAGATAAACACCTATCATCACAGTTTGATGCCGACCTTAACTCACTCTCAAGTCGATTGCTTGAGATGGGTGGTCTTGTAGAGTCGCAAATTGCCACAGCAATGCGCGCATTTACACAAATGGATATCGATACATGCAATGTAGTGATCGAAAATGAAAAATTAGTAAATGACTTAGAGATTCAGATTGATTTGGCTTGTACTGAATTGATCGCCCGCAGACAGCCTACAGCACGAGATTTACGTCTCGTCATGGCAGTATCAAAAGCGATTACAAATCTTGAACGCGCAGGTGATGAAGCTGAGCGTGTTGCTAAGCGTACAAAGCGCTTAATTGAATCTGGTTTACCGCACAACATTAACGTTGCTGAGATTCGATTATCAGGGCAAATGGCCATTTCATTATTACGTCGCAGTCTCGATGCGTTTGCGCGTTTAGACACCATTGCGGCAGCTGAAGTGGTCCAGGAAGATCGTCAGATTGATGAAGAGTTCAGAGGTTTTGTTCGCAAGCTTATTACCTATATGTCCGAGGATCCACATATGATTAGTACGGGCTTGGATATGCTGACCATTGCTAAAGCGATTGAACGAATTGGTGACCATGCAAAAAACATTGCAGAGTTTGTAATCTATATTGCTAAGGGTTCTGATGTTCGCCATATTCCGCATGAAGATTTGGTCCGCGAAGCAAATAGACAATAACCAGGATCTCTCATAATGACTCACCGCATACTCATAGTTGAGGATGAGCCATCAATTGCAGAATTGATTGCGATAAATCTGTCTCATGCTGGTTATGAAGTGGAGAAGGCAATGCAGACAGATCTTGCATTGGCAATGATGAAAGACCAGTTGCCCAGCCTTATTATCTTAGATTGGATGATGCCTGGTAAGTCTGGCGTGCAATTTGCCAAAGAGCTACGAGCCAACGAGCGGACCAAGGGTTTGCCGATTCTCATGCTTACCGCAAAAAGCGAAGAGGCCGACAAGGTTCTTGGGCTTGATTCTGGTGCGGATGATTACGTCACTAAGCCATTCTCCCCCAAAGAGCTTATCGCTAGGGTTAGGGCAATACTGCGGAGACAATCACCCATTGAAGATACGGGCCCATTGACGATTGGTCCATTAAAGCTAGACCCAAGCTCTCATCGCGTGCTAGCAGTTTGGCCTAATCAGGAGGCAAAGTCAGTTGCTTTGGGTCCAACAGAGTTTCGCTTGCTGCAATTTTTTATGGCCAATCCAGAACGTGTTCACTCCCGCGCTAGTCTGTTGGATAAGGTTTGGGGTAGCGAGGTTTATATAGAAGAAAGAACGGTTGACGTTCATATTAAGCGCTTAAGGGCCGCATTGGCGCCTTATGATTGTGAGCGCTATGTAGAGACTGTTCGGGGTAGTGGTTACCGAATAACCAAGACGCCAACCGAGGCATAAGCCTCTATTTAGGTATTTTCTAGAAATCTCCAGTTGATTTTGGAGATGCTCTAATATTGCAGCATGCTCTCAGTGCTCACCCGCTTTTTTGTCATCATTTGTGTCGCATTTATTGCGGCTTTTATTGCCCTGTCATTTTGGGGTGCAGAGTGGGCTATTGCTTCTGGAATTTCAGTGCTTTCAATACCCCTCGTCTATGCATACATTAATTTAGCGCGGCTTAGGAAGTATGTTCTTGCGGATGCCGTTGAAAATATGCCATTACCCAGCGGTTTTTGGGAAGAGGTGTTTTTTAGGTTGCAACGTTTGGTTAGAAATCTAAAGCAACGCATTCGCAGCATTGAACAACAACATGATCATTTTATTGAGGCGTTCCAGGCGTCGCCAAATGGAATAGTCATGCTAGATGAGGGTGATCAAATTGAATGGTGCAATAGTATTGCGGAGAGATTTTTTGGACTGATCTTTAAGCGTGATGTAATGCAACGCATCAATTTTTTAATTCGTCGCCCTGAATTTATACAGTATCTCAATAAGCGTAATTTCGAAGAGCCTCTATTAATGGAGCGCATGGGGTCTGATGGCAGCTTAAGTTTGATGTTGCAGGCCTTTCCCTTCGGTCAAAAGCGTCATCTTCTTTTAGTTCAGGATGTTACGGATTTACAAAAAGCAGATGCAATGCGTCGTGATTTCGTGGCTAACGTTTCACATGAGATGCGTACACCAATTACTGTATTAATGGGCTTTCTGGAAACCGTTCAGTCACTAGATTTAAAGAAAGAACAACAGGATCAGTACTTCGACATGATGATGTCGCAAGCACAGAGAATGAAGAGTTTGGTTGAGGATTTATTGACGCTGGCTAATTTAGAGTCCAATGCATTGCCAGCTACTAATACTGTAGTAAAGGTTGAAACATTAATGGCCTTGCTAAAGAACGATGCGGAAGCGCTCTCGCAAGGAAAGCATTCATTGAGATTTGATGTCAACTCAAGGAGAGATTTGCTGGGTGATGAAAGAGAGATTCTCTCCGCATTTAGTAATTTAGTTTCTAATGCTATTCGTTATACACCAGATGTCGGGTCAATCGATGTTCAATGGAGTGTGAATGATCAGGGGCAGGGCGAATTTTCGGTTACAGATACTGGCCCAGGAATTGCATCCGAGCACTTATCTCGATTAACAGAGCGCTTTTATCGGGTGGATAGAAGCCGCTCAAGAGATACCGGAGGCACTGGTTTAGGTTTAGCTATTGTTAAGCATATTGCTAATCGACATCAAGCTCAATTGCTAATTGAAAGTACCCCCGGAAGAGGCAGTAAGTTCATGCTGCGCTTCCCTAAAGAGCGGGTAGTGGCCTAAGTGCTGCTTTGGTGCTAAATACTTAGTCTTTCTTTTTCTTTTTCTTCTTCTTAGACTCTTTGGGCAGCTTCTCTGTCTTGCCGTTGGCATAGAGGCACCACACCTTAATTTCTTCGAATAGCTCTACGAGATCCTCGTGAGGAAGATTTTTGAGGTCTACAAGCCCGATGCTGCCGGACTCTTGTAGCTGCTTGACCGCATCTTCATATTGATATTTGCTCATGTTCATTCAACCGATGGATTAAGTTATGCCCAATCCTAGCAAACAAATATGACAAATCCACATTTTTACTAACTTCAATGGTACAGGCCCAAACTCAAGAGGGTTGAGGTTTTGCATTTGGGCATTTGCTCCAATTTCTGGTAAGAAAACTGCCATAAATTTGGATTAAGATGTTTTAAGTCTTTCTGTAACCCAACTTTTAAGTTTATGACTGAGAATCTAGCACAATACATTCCTCTTGCACTCAGGATGGGCGCAAAGGAGAGTTCATCGGTTGATCCCGTATTGGAGCAATCTATTATCCAGAATCGGGATAAATGTCGCCTGAAAAATACTTCTTCAGACTCCTGCACAAAAACTGGAGTTGAATAAATCCTCTATGGAGTTCATTAATAATATTAATTTTGCGTCATTAACTGACACTGCAATTAGTCTTTGCGCAGCTTTTTCTCTTGGCGGCTTAATTGGTTTAGAGCGTCAGTATCGTCAGCGTACTGCAGGGTTAAGAACGAATATCTTAGTGGCACTGGGTGCAGCCATATTTGTTGACGCTGCTAATCGCCTGACGGGACATGAGGGCGCAGTCCATGTCATGGCATACGTGGTTTCTGGGATTGGATTCCTCGGTGCTGGCGTCATCATGCGCGAGGAGGGTAATGTCAGAGGGATTAATACTGCAGCTACCTTGTGGGCATCTGGAGCGGTTGGTGCCTGCGCTGGTGCTGATTTAATTCTGGAGGCTAGTCTAGCCACGATATTTGTACTTGCGGCAAATACCTTATTGCGTCCGGTAGTTAGCTTGATTAATAAACAACCTCTGGATACTGAAGCGGTTGAAGTAACTAATTCTGTTTATATCATCACCCCAAAACATGCCCAAAAGCATGCTCTAAAGCAGTTTATTAGAACCTTAGAAGAGGCGGGCTATCAAACTCAAGATATTGAAGTGCATCAATTTGGTAGTGAGGATGTCGAGATTCAGGTGGTGCTCACGGCATCTGCCGTTGATGGTGAAGAGATGGATCAATTGATTGCCAAGATTGCAGATCAAGAATTTGTTACGCAGGCATTCTGGAGTCCTAGTACCACTGATTAGGCATTAGATCGCGATTGACACATTGCTGAAACAATCGTCGTTCACTATTACGTTGTGAACCAAGTCATCAATCATCCGCAATCTATTGTTACCTGCCCCTACTGCCAAGCTTCTGAAATCATGAGCTCTGAAGAGGGTGCCCAGCATTTATACCGCTGCCGTTCATGCAGTGCAATTTTGAAGCCCAAGTCCGGAGATTGCTGCATTTTATGTAGTTTTGGCAATCGAGATTGCTCAAGCTCAGAACAAAACTTAGCAGCCTAGGAACCCCTTTGCCCCTAGCTAGGTCGGCCTGCTGTAGTTTTCATTAATATGTCATGGTTTTTACATAAAATAGACATAATTAAAACAGCATTCCATTTTGGGGAAGATATTGGCCAGTAATCCCGTAGAACCATTAGCAGTCTCAGCAGACCTTGTTGCTGCGGTTGATTTGGGGTCTAACAGTTTTCGGATGTTAGTGGCTCAGGCTGTAAATACACCCTCGGGAACGCAACTACGTCCTATCGACACACTGCGCGAGACAGTGCGCTTGGCTGCAGGCCTTACTGAAAATAAATTACTTGGTAACGATGCCTATCAACGGGGATTGATCGCGATTAAACGCTTTGGTGAGCGAATTCGTGGGTTTGATCCAGCCAATGTCCGTGCTGTTGCCACCAACACCTTACGAGTTGCTAAGAATGCCCAGCAGTTTGTTGAAGATGCACAAGAGGCCTTAGGCTTCCCTATTGAAGTGATTGCCGGCGTCGAAGAAGCGCGTTTGATATACATAGGCGCAGCCCATGAAGTGCCAGCAGTACAAGGCAATAGATTGGTGGTGGATATTGGTGGCGGCTCTACTGAATTTATTATTGGTAAGGGTTATGAGCCAAAGCTCATGGAAAGTCTTTATATTGGCTGCGTCTCGCATAGTCTGCGTTTTTTTCCAAAAGGTAATATTGATGCGCATGCCTTCAAAGAAGCAGAACTCGCTGCACGCCGAGAAATCCAGGTTATTTCAGGGGCTTATTTAAAGAGTGGTTGGAAGCAGGTGATTGGTTCCTCTGGAACTGCTAGAGCATTGGCTGATCTGATTGCCAATAATAATTTCAATGGGCTTGGTGATAGCTTAACAATGGGTCGCGTTAATGGTGCCAGTGGCCTCATTACCCGTGATGGTTTGAAGAATCTCAAAAAACATCTTTTGAAGTACGAGCATGTCAATCAGGTGGAGCTCGAAGGTCTTAAGGATGATAGAAGAGCGGTATGGCCTGGCGGCTTGGCTATTATGTTGGCAGCCTTTGATGAGTTGGGCATTGAAGAAATGGAAGTCACTGATGCCGCCTTACGCAGTGGGGTTTTATATGATCTGCTGGGTCGGTCACAGCATCATGACATGCGTTATGTCACCGTTGAGCAATTTATGCAGCGTTATTCGGTTGATCGCGAGCAAGCAGATAGAGTTGGAAAATTGGCAGCAGATTTTTTGCAGCAACTACCAAAACCTGAATCTGAGAGTAGAGCGGATAACGTGGCCCTGCTGCAATGGGCGGCTAACTTACACGAAATTGGTTTATCCATTTCCCATAATGGGTACCATAAGCACTCCGCTTATATCGCCGGCAACGCAGATATGCCAGGATTTTCTAAGAATGACCAAGCTCGACTTGCGGCATTATTGATTGGGCATACTGGAAAATTGGGTAAGTTAGCAAATAATCATGGTTTTGAAGATTGGCGCATGCTTTTTTGTTTGCGGCTAGCCCAGGTGCTGTGCCGCGGCCGTAATGACTCTAGCCTTCCTAAAGTAAAAGTTTCTGAACACGATGGTTCTTACTTGGTTAGTCTTGCTAAAGGCTGGGCTGCTGAGCATCCCCTAACAGAATTCAGTCTCCTAAAGGAAGCTGCCGAATGGGAAAGAATCGGACGCTCCTATCAAGTTAGTTTTAAATAAAGCTAACCTACAAATAAAAAGACCCACTTGATTTGAAGTAGGTCTTTTCTTGTAAAGCAACAAACCTATTAATTACATACCTAAAAAATGCTTTGCGTAACGCGGGTTAATTTCAGATAGACGCAGCATGGTTAATAAGTCAGCGGTATTAAAATCCGGATCCCACGCTGGAGCGCTGCAAATTTTAGCCCCTAGCTTTAGGTATCCCTTAATCAATGGTGGGGGCTGTACATCTAATCCACCATTAAGTTTATCTAAGGGCAATGGTAGGCGAGGGAAGGCGTGAAACTCTGTTGGCGCCATTTGATCATTGCCTAAAGAGTTGTAAAGACTTGCTGCGAAGTGGCCGCCATCAGCCATGGGGATGCTGGCGCAACCCAACATGATTTCATAGCCATTCTTCTGCATATATTGAGCCAATCCACTCCAGAGGGCCATGATGACTGCTCCTGAGCGATAGTCTTGATGAACGCAGGATCTACCCAGTTCAACCAATTTAGGGCGAAGGTGGTTAATGCGCGATAGATCAAACTCAGAATCCGAATAAAGACGGCCAATTTCTAATGCTTTGTGTGGTGGCAATACACGATAAGTACCAACTACCTTAAGACTATCTTGATCTCGAATTAATAGATGATCGCAATAAGCATCGAATTCATCAATATCTAAACCCTCTGCATTACTGGGTAGGTTTGCACCCATTTCTTCAGCAAAAACTTTGTAACGCAGACGTTGCGCTTCTTTGATTTCGCCTGGAGTGCTTGCCCAAATAATCTGAAAGGCAGGTTTTTTAGGTTTCTCTACCTGAGTAACCGGGATGACGTCGGCTGACCTGAGCTCGGCTCTGGTTTTTAAGGCAAACTTCTTGCCAAATAGTTTCTTGGCCAGCTTTTTCGAGAGTTTTTGGAAGGCATTTGGCTTATTTCTTCTTAAGGCCTTGACCTTCTTGGGTGCAAAAATTTCAAATGAGCCGATTGGGTTTGGAATTTCAGACATAGTTAGCCTTAGTGAGCATTAATGATGAGGGGGATACATACCGCTGCCCATAGAAGCGCAGCAACAAATAGAGCGAGCATGACGGCAGCGCTGCCAAAATCTTTTGCTCGCTTAGAAAGGTCGTGATGTTCAAAGGAGATGCGATCGATTGCCGCTTCAACGCTGGAGTTGAGTAGTTCAATCACGAGAACCATTACTAATGCAGAAATCAGCAATGCTTTTTCGAGAAGTGAAATCGGTAGCAAGCTAGCGATAGGTGTTAACAAGGCAAATAAGGTCAGCTCTTGCCTAAAAGCGCTTTCCTCCATGAATGCATAGACCAATCCGCACCACGAGTTTTTAGCGGCATGCCATGCTCTTACAAGACCACGATTGCCCTTGTGAGGGTTCTGGTCGATATGATATGGAGCGTTCAACATTTACTTTCTTTAGGCCAACGCAGTGACATGAACTTCAGGAGTGGGCACTGGCTTAAGGTGATTGACAAATTGCTCAGAGGCAGCGCGCCAAGAGAATTTTTCTGCATGTGCCCGCGCCACTTCACGTGGAATCTTAAGTGCCTGCATGCAGGCCTCGCGCAAGTCTTCATGCATAGCGCCTGAATTAGAGTTGCCCAAGACATCAATCGGGCCAGTTACTGGGTAGGCTGCAACCGGTGTGCCACAAGCCATTGCCTCAAGTAAAACTAGACCAAATGTGTCGGTCTTGCTTGGGAAGACAAATACATCGGCCGCCGCATACACTTTTGCTAGCTCATGCTGTTGTAATACACCTAAATAGTTCACTTCTGGATATTTTTCTTTGATGCCAGCCATCGCTGGTCCGTCTCCTACCACCCACTTTGAACCCGGTAAATCAATTTCTAAGAATGCATTAATGTTTTTCTCAACAGCAACGCGGCCTACATACAAAAAGATTGGGTGGGCTGTGTTTAGCGCTTTCGATTCTTGCATTTTGAAGATATCGAGATCGACACCTCTTGACCATAGAACTACATTTTTTAGGCCATATTTTTCTAGATCATCTTTGACGACAATGGTTGGAGCCATTACAGCCATTGATGGGCTGTGGAACCAACGAATAAATGCATACGTTATCGCCAATGGAATGCCAGTGCGCGCTTTGACGTATTCAGGGAAGCGGGTGTGGTAAGCAGTGGAGAAGGGGAGTTGATTTTTCACTGCATAGGCACGAGCAGATAATCCTAGGGGGCCTTCTGTAGCAATGTGCATGGCATCAGGGGCAAATTCTTTAATGCGACGTGCTACTTCCTTGCCTGGAAAGAGGGAGAGTGCGATATCGGGATAGGTTGGGCACGGAATTGATTTGAAACCGATCGGAGTAATCATTTCTACTTCATGACCCATAGCGGTGAGCTCTGCACGAGTCTGTTTCAGTGTTCGAACTACACCATTTACCTGTGGATCCCATGCATCAGTGATGATCATAATTTTCATAGCGCAGCCTCTTTGATAAGTGATTCGATAGCAGGTGAAAGGGAAATTTGAGGGGTTTCAACTGGCTCACCCTTGATATGAGTCCAGTAAATAATTTTGAGTTCGCCGGTTTGTGTTTCAACCAGGGCGGAAAGGCTTTCAACCCAATCGCCATCGTTGCAATACAAAAGACCATCAATCTCACGAATTTCTGCCTTGTGAATGTGTCCGCACACAACCCCATCACAACCTCTTAAACGAGCCTCTCTCGCCATAATGTGTTCGAAGTCTGCGATGTAGCTGACTGCGTTCTTTACTTGGTGTTTAAGGTATTGAGATAGAGACCAATACTGAAGACCCATCTTGGCGCGGATCATATTGAAGTAGCGGTTGACGTATAAGATGAACGAATACAAGTTATCGCCTACGTAGGCGAGCCACTTGGCGTACTGCATCACGCCATCAAACTGGTCGCCGTGAGTTACCCACAGCTTTCTACCATCTACTGTCGTATGAATCACTTCTTCTACGACTTTGACATCTCCGAAGGAAAGACCGAAGAACTGTCTAGCGCTTTCATCGTGATTACCTGGAACATAGATAACCTCGCTGCCCTTACGCGCCTTGCGTAACAATTTTTGCACCACGTCGTTGTGAGTTTGTGGCCAGTAGAAGGACTTTTTGAGTCTCCAGCCATCAATAATGTCGCCAACAAGATAAAATTTCTCAGCTTCGTTATGCTTCAAGAAATCGAGGAGGTAGTTTGCTTGACACCCTGATGTTCCCAGGTGTACGTCCGAAATCCAGATGGCTTTGTAATGCATCATGAAACAGTATTAAGCCTACCGAGTATGAAACTGGGATGACAGTTCTAAGTCAGTTTTATGACGATGAAAATAATTTCGAAATTTGATTTATATTTCAGCTCTATATGGATCAAAATCAATCCTCAAAACAGCTTCCTAGAATATGGATCGCTTGGTCCTGGCTGAGGGTATGGTCCCATGTCATTGCTGGTTTAGTTACGCTATCTTGCCGATTTCCATTGGCTAACCAGAACCTCAAAAATAAACTGATCCAGACATGGTCGATTAGATTATTAGATATTTTTGGAATTGATCTGAGGCTCATTCACCCAGAAATCCTTCCTGCAACACCATTCCTTTTGGCGTCAAACCATATTTCTTGGATGGACATTCATGCTATCAATGCCTTTAAGCCTATTCGATTTGTGGCCAAATCGGATGTGGAGAAATGGCCTGTATTTGGATGGATGGCCAAGCAATTGGGTACGGTATTTATTAAGCGTGATAACGCTCGCCATGGAAGACAGGTGGCTAGCGAGGTGAGTGATGTTCTTGGGAGTCACTCGGTTTGCATCTTTCCGGAGGGAACTTCCACAGAGGGTGAGGGTGTTTTGCCGTTTAAGCCCAATTTATTTGAATCTGCCGTCATTGCTCAAGTTCCGGTGTATTCCCTTGCGATTACATATTGTTCTTCCGTAACTGGAGCTAGAAGTGAGGCGCCAGCCTTTGTGGGGGATATGGGTCTGCTGGAGTCTATGGCAAAGATTCTGAGTCATCGCCAACTCATTGTCGAGTTGTGCTTTATACCGCCAGTGGGTGCTACCCCAGGCGCCTCTAGAGATCGCAAATGGCTCGCTTTACATAGCCAAGAGGCCATTTCCAATCAATTAAAAGGCAATCAACCCTTGATGTAACAAAATTGTCATCTTTACTCGCTATAAGTATTATTAAGAGGTGAGGAAAATGACATCAAAGCATAAAGAAATGGCTGAGTGGTATCGCCGTGCTCAAGAGGAAATTCTTGATAGCATGGATGAAGAGCTTGAAATGGAGCTTGATGATGATCGCTTGTCTCCTGATGGTGAGGAAGCCTCCCAAATTCCACGCAACGTTTACTTTCGTGAACTCTTTAGACTTCAAGGGGAGTTAGTCAAGCTCCAAGACTGGGTCGTGGAGAACAAGCTTAAAGTCGCAGTCTTATTTGAGGGAAGGGATTCCGCAGGTAAGGGTGGTGCTATTAAGCGGATTACTCAGCGACTCAACCCTCGCGTCTGTAAGGTGGTTGCTTTGCCTGCACCTAATGAGCGTGAGAAAACCCAATGGTACTTTCAGAGATACATTTCTCAGTTACCTGCTGGTGGCGAGATCGTATTGTTTGACCGTAGTTGGTACAACCGTGCTGGCGTTGAGAAGGTGATGGGTTTTTGTGCCGATGACGAGTACGAAGAGTTCTTGAGAACAGTTCCGGATCTTGAGCGCATGATGATTAGCTCTGGAATCATTCTGATTAAGTATTGGTTCTCAATCTCTGATGATGAACAGTACAACCGTTTCATGATGCGTATTCATGACCCATTGAAGCAATGGAAGCTTAGTCCAATGGATCTAGAGGCAAGAAGGCTCTGGGAGGCTTATACAAAAGCCAAAGAGACTATGCTGGAGCGCACGCATATTCCTGAGGCGCCTTGGTGGGTGGTCGCCGCAAATGACAAGAAGAAAGCGCGTCTAAATTGCATAACGCACTTGTTGAGTCAAATCCCGTATAAAGAGATTGATCACCCGGTTATTACATTGCCTAAGCGCGTACATAATCCCGATTATCTGCGAGGACCAGTACCTCCAGAGATGTATGTCCCTGAAGTTTTCTAGAGAAGTTACTTTTCTAGCTTAGAAAATTGCCCATCCGATTTGAAGGCAATGTCTTTATTTGCCTTCAATAGGTTTTTATCTTTACCTGGGTAAGAAACCCTCGAGAGAAGATCTTGAATCATATTGATGTGGGCTACTTTTTTATCATTCGCCTTGACAACAATCCAAGGCGCTTCGACTGTACTAGTTTTTTCTAGCATCTCATTTCTACACTTGCTATAGGCATTCCAGTTTTTCTGTGCTTGCTGATCAATAGGACTAATCTTCCATTGTTTGAGCGGATCCTTTGCCCTATCTTCAAGGCGAAGAGCTTGTTCTTTTTTGGAGATATCTAAATAGTATTTGAGGATAGTGATACCTGAGCTAGCCAGGATAGACTCAAACTCATTCACTGTACCCATAAAATTAGCGTGCTCAGACTTTGTGCAAAAGTTCATCACTACTTCAACGCCAGCACGGTTGTACCAACTCCGGTTAAACAGAACAAATTCTCCCTTTTTGGGGAGTTCGGCAACGTATCTTTGAAAGTACCACTCTGCAGATTCGCTATCGGATGGTTTTCCGAGGGCAACCACTCGCGTTTCTCTTGGGCTCAGGTGCTGAGTAATAACTTTGATGGTGCCATCCTTACCAGCTGTATCGCGGCCTTCAAGGATGACCAATATTTGATCCCCCTTGCTAATCAAACTATTTTGTAATTTGACTAACTCAATTTGTAGAAGGCGAAGTTGTTCATCATAGCCAGATTGCTCTGACTTATTTTTGTCTTTGTGACCCATTAGCTAGCTTCGCTTGGGTTAGCGACTTTTTTGGCAGGTACTTTCTTAGAAGCGGTCTTTTTAGATGGCGCCTTTTTGGCTGCAACCTTTTTGGCCGACGTTTTCTTGGTCGGCACCTTCTTCGCTGCCGCTTTCTTTGCCGGAGCCTTTTTAGCAGCTTCTTTTTTATCTAGCTTCTCTAAGGCTTTCGCTAGCTTATCGATTAACTTTTCTCTGTCTGACTCTAGCTTATCGAGCTTTTTAAAGAGTTGCTTTACCAATTTCTTTTGACTCATGATTTTCCCTTTATGGATGCGTGGCTCGAATGTTGTTGAATATGAAACGTTTCTTTGTGAATCCTACGTTCTATTCTTGCTATTTTCAAGCGTATATGACACTTATATGACAGTTGTCTGACGGTTGAGAGCTCTTGGTTTCAAGCTCAGAGTGTCATATTGCTGAAATATATATTTCTATATAATTGGAAATATGAAAAACACAGATGCCATCAAAGCGTTTCTAGCGCTGGGTCAAGAGACTCGTTTAAATATTTTTCGCTTAGTAGTGCAGTGTGGTGACACAGGTTTAACTCCCAGTGAAATTATTGAAAAACTTGGGATTGCCAATGCCACTCTCAGCTTTCATTTAAAAGAGTTGGTAGGGGCGGATTTATTGTCGGTGGAGCGTCAAAGTCGCAACTTGATATATCGGCCAAATGCTGTCTTGGTGAAGGATTTAAGCGAGTTCTTGCTTGAAAACTGCTGCGGTGGCAAAGCATGCATTCCGGTATCGTTAATCAAGAAAGTGAAGACTAAATGAAGCAATACAACATTTTATTTTTGTGTACTCACAATTCTGCCCGCTCCATCTTGGGTGAAGCGCTCGCGTCTACTCATCCTAGTGGGAAGTTTGTCGGCTATTCGGCTGGGTCTACTCCGGGCACCAGCGTTAATCCAATTGCAAGAGAAATGGCGGTGGAGATGGGTCTAGACCCTGTAAAGCTGTACTCCAAGAGCTGGGATGTGTTTGGTAAGTCTGATGCTCCAAAGATGGATTTCATTATTACGGTTTGTGATGATGCAGCTGGAGAGCAATGTCCATATTGGCCTGGTAGTCCAACAACAGCGCATTGGGGCTTTCCTGACCCATCTAAAGTAAAGGGTACCGATATAGAGCAGAAAACTGCATTTGTTGAGGTCATGAATGGACTCAAGAAACGTATTGATATTCTTGCTGCAATGCCGTTGGAAAAATTAGATTCGATGAGTCTTCAGGATATCCATCGCACATCATGAATACAGTTACCAGCAAACTCTCGTTTTTGGATCGATACCTCACGGTTTGGATTTTTGCTGCTATGGCAGCGGGCATTGGTTTGGGATATTTTTTTCCAGGGGCGGAGGATTTAATTAACTCCTTTCAATCAGGCACTACGAATATCCCGATTGCGATTGGATTGATATTGATGATGTATCCACCGTTTGCCAAGGTGAAATACGAAGACCTACCGGACGTCTTTAGAGATAAACGGATTTTTGGTTTGGCATTCCTGCTGAACTGGATTGTTGCGCCTACTTTAATGTTCTTCCTAGCTATTCTATTTGTGCCTAACCAGCCTGAGTACATGGCTGGATTGATTTTAATTGGTATTGCGCCTTGCATTGCCATGGTAATTGTTTGGAATGATATTGCTAAAGGTTCTACCGAATATGCGGCTGGCTTGGTGGCCTTTAATGCCGTGTTTCAGGTTCTATTCTTTAGCTTGTACGCCTATTTCTTCTTAACAGTATTGCCGCCATACTTTGGTTTTGCTGGATCAGTTGTTAATGTCACTATTGCAGAGATCGCCCGTACAGTTGCAATCTATTTGGGTGTGCCCTGTGTTGCTGGATTCTTAACCCGCTATGTCATGCTTCATTTTGTGTCTAAAGAGTGGTATCAGAACGTATTTGTTCCGCGCATTGGCAAACTCACATTGCTTGCTTTGCTGTTTACGATTGTGGTGATGTTTAGCATGAAGGGTAAGCTGATCCTTCAATTGCCCATGGATGTGGTAACCATTGCCATTCCATTGCTTGTTTTTTTCGTACTGATGTTTCTGTTGACATTCATTATCACTACTAAGATGGGCATTGATTACAAGCGCTGCTGTACATTATCGTTTACAGCCTCTAGTAATAACTTTGAGCTAGCTATCGCTGTTGCAATTGCTGTATTTGGGATTAATTCAGGGGCTGCGTTTGCTGCAGTGATTGGCCCCTTAGTGGAAGTGCCTATCATGGTCGGCCTTGTATCGGTTGCGCTAATGCTGAAAGATCGGTTTTTCCGAGTCTCCTAATTTGGCTAGAAATCCTGCTTTTAAACGGTGGGGTTAAGATAGAATTCATTTATCTCTTATCTGTTAGGCAGCATTCAACATGTATAGTCGCTATTTATTTCTTCTGGCGTTTTTTTCTTTAGCAGCTTGTTCCACACCTCAGAGTGATTTTGGCGTCTATCAACAGTCTGATGGCACGATTGGTGTGCATGCACCTAAGTCAGCAAAAGAGAGTGAGGCGCAGGATGCTGCTCTTGCAGAATGCAAGAAGCAGGGCAAAAGAACGGTGACGATTCTCGAAAGCAGAAAAACGGTCAATGACCGTTTTCCCATAACTTACATCTACCTTTGCAGATAGTGGCGGATAGTTAATCTGCCATTTACTAGGCTAAATTAGCTAAGCAACCATTTTTTAATCGATTTATTGACGCACATTGCATCTAAAGCAAGACCAAAGAATTCAGAGCCATTGGTAACCATGCTCTCAATAGCTTCTACCTTGCCAGATTTGATGCCACGCAAATAGGTTGCCGCACGATAGCGCAAGAAATGCTCAGTTTCACCTTCTTCATTCTCTGTTGGGCAGATTTCAAGGCTGCCATAGCGAGTTTCTGGGTTAATGTTGAGAACCGCAAGGCTCAGAGCCCCAACTAACTTTTCTGGTACTGGAATAGGTACGTAAGAGTAGAGGGAAATCATCATCTCTTGTTCGTCAACTTCAATGATGTGATCGATATCGAGTACATCTTTTTCAGTCAACTCTGTTTCGCCGGAATCACCACCGCCAAAAGTAGATTCAAACTGCAGCATTGCAGTATTGCTTCCCTTGGAGATCTCGATCATGTCGGGATAGCCAAGTAAGCCTTTCCACCAATACATGAGGGAGAAGGTGCATGGTTTTACTTCAACCAAGCCCTTGGTTGTGGATTTTGCAAAATACAAGCCGTAAAACTCATCATCTTGCTCCAGACCATATTGATCTACTTTGGGCGCTTTAGATGAGGCTGATTTAACGGTCTTTTTGGCAACTTTCTTTGCTGGTATTTTTTTAGCCGATACTTTTTTTGTAGCAGGCTTCTTCGTTGCCACTTTTTTGGCGACTGGTTTTTTCACTACCTTTTTCACTATCTTCTTACTTGCTACTTTCTTAGTGGCAACTTTTTTGACAGCTTTTTTTGCAGGGGCTTTTTTTACCACCTTGGTAGCTACTTTCTTTTTTGCTGGAGACTTCTTTGTAGCCATGGTTTATTACCCTTCTTTTGGTAGTTGTTGTGCCGAATACACCTACGGATATTACTGCAAATTTCAGCAGTAATTTGCTATTCCTATATGGGGTTTGTCCTGCAGATTGCAAGAGGAGAAACGAAATAAATAGATGTAGCAAGCTATTGTTCTTGTAATGCAGGGTTGCTACACTAAAAGCGTAATATTTTGTACAACCTAAATATCAAGAGGATCTATGTTTCCTGAATATCGCGAACTCATTACCAAGTTGAAAACGTCTGATCGTCATTTCTCGCATTTGTTTGATAAACACAATAACTTAGACCAAAAGATTCAGAGAATGGAGGCGCACTCTGAACCAAGTACCCCAGAAGAAATTGAGACTTTGAAGAAAGAAAAGCTTCTTCTTAAGGATCAGCTTTATGCGGTCCTGAAAAAGGCGAGCGCCTAAGTCTCGACAGTTTGGAAAAGCCTAGGCTGGTATAGATCTAGGCTTTTTTCAGAAAGCAGGCTTTGAGCAACATATTGCCTGCTTCTGTTTTGCAATCAACCTCATGATCGCCAGATACCAAGCGAATTCCCTTGATCTTGGTGCCAACTTTTAGGGTGGTGGAAGAGCCCTTAACCTTAAGATCTTTAATGAGGGTGACGGTATCGCCATCAGCCAGTAAATTGCCATTAGCGTCTTTAACGATTAATCCAGTCTCAGCCTCCTCGGCGACACCTGCGATAGGCCATTCATGGCCGCATTGAGCGCAAACGTAATTATCCCCATCGGGGTAGGTCATATCTTCCTGGCAAGCAGGGCATTTTGGTAGGTTATCTGTGCTCATTGACCCATTTTAGTCTAGGGGGCATTGAGCTTAGCAATCTCTCGATTAGCCGATTTAGAATGGTTGGGTGAATAAAACCCTAAAGATTACGCTGATTGCCATTGCGGGCTTTCTTACCTTGGCAGTTTTGGCTGTCTGGTATGCATCATCCTTTGTTAATCCCGCTCAATTAACGCAACTCCTGAGTTCCTCTGTAAAAGAGGCTACTGGGCGTGAATTAAAAATTACTGGACCAGTCAGCCTAAGTCTTTTTCCAAATATCAGCGTCAAAGCTGAACAACTATCTTTAAGTAATGCATCGTGGGCAAGCGATCCGAATATGCTGACTTTTAAAAAGGTGGA
Organism: Polynucleobacter sp. MWH-UH35A; assembly: GCF_018687075.1. Taxonomy (NCBI): domain Bacteria; kingdom Pseudomonadati; phylum Pseudomonadota; class Betaproteobacteria; order Burkholderiales; family Burkholderiaceae; genus Polynucleobacter; species Polynucleobacter sp. MWH-UH35A. The sequence goes on along the minus strand of NZ_CP061285.1, from coordinate 1,144,663 downwards.
ATTAGATATTCGGATATGGCCTTTACTCAGGGGGAATGTTGAGATCAGCAGAATTGGTGTATTGGGTTTAGAGGCCAATTTACAAACCAATAAATCGGGCGATGGCAATTGGAACTTTGCTGCACCAGTCTTGGCTGCCAATACAACATCAAGCCAAACAACGACAATGCAAACAGCGGCTAGCAGCTCATCTGACACTACGTTCGTCTCGTTTGAAGCGATGAATATTGTCGATGCGCAGATTCATTACCAAGATGGTAACCAGGCCGTCAAGTCAATCAGGGTGCCCAAATTTACGCTTGATGGCAGTGGTGGAAAGGCGATGGTTTTGATGGACCTTCGCTATGACAGCAACACCCTGAATCTAAAAGGAAAAATAGGTTCATTACGAAATGCATATTCAGCTTGGAATCAATCCCCAGTCAAAATGGATCTTGATTTAGTGCTGACATTAAATGGCAAGTCTCTATCAATAGCCGGTGAAATTGATAAGAAGCCTCAGACTTTGCCGCAATTCAGTATCAATCTCGACTCTAAATCGTTTGATATTGCTCCTTTACTGGGATCAGCTGCTATTGCTGGCTCAAGCGGAAAAACTATCCAGGCAAAACCCCGGCAAGCTCAGGGAAGGTATTTTTTCTCAGACGATGCATTGCCTTTCGATCTTTTGCCATTGGCTGACGGTTTGATCAATATTAATATTGCAGAACTAGGGGTACCAGATCAAGCTCCGTTTACTAACTTTAAGACAAGTTTGCATTTCAAGAAAAACGTGATTGATGCCAATGATGTCAGTTTTAATATTGGCAAAGGAAGCGCACAAGCGCAAATTTCTATTGCTGAGTTTGATGGCGCCACCCCAAAAATTGCTTTCACGGGTTTGGCTAAAGGATTTGCCTTGGATCAGATTGTTACCAATGCCGATTCCGGAGCGAGGGTTTCTGGTGGCAACACACAAGTTGCATGGAACTTGCGAGGGAGTGGCATAAGTCCACATCAGATTGCCAGTCGCGCTAATGGAGTTGTTCAGATTTCAGTAGGCCCAAGTAAACTGGATTCCAAGTTTATTAACAAGGGCGGAGACTTTGTAATTACTGTAATAGATGCAATTAACCCCATGTATACAAAATCGAATCAAACTATTTTGGATTGTGCGGTTGCTTATCTGCCGATGAATAATGGCATCGTGAATATTCAGAATTCTGTTGGGGTGGAAACTGATCGTCTTGATATTACCCTTGCAGGCACTATCAATCTTGCGAATGAGGCTCTGAATATCACCATTAACCCAAGAGAGAAATCAGGGCTCACAACAGGTTTGGATCTTGCGGGCCTAGTTAAGATCGAGGGCACTTTACAAAATCCACAAACTGGAGTTAATAAGGCTGGGGTTGTAAATAGTGCCGTCTCTATTGGGCTAGGCTTTTTGACTGGCGGCATCAGTATCGCCGCCGAGAATGCTAAATCATTGGCGACCAAGTCGCAGCCATGCAAAACTGCGTTGCATCCTTGGTCTAATATCTATCCTGCAAGTAAGTAGAAGCAGGAGGATGCCAAGTAGTGACTTAGAAAACTAAGCCACTGACAAAGAGGCTGAACAAAGAAATAAAAATGCTGGCAAAGAATGCGGTCCAGAAGCTAGAGATCGTAAAACCACTGACTACTGCAGAAACCAACATCAATACCAATGCGTTGATTACGAGCAAGAATAGGCCCATAGTCACGACTGTCAATGGCAGCGTAAAAAGAATAAGTAGTGGCTTAACGATGGCATTGGCAAAGCCCAAGAGTAGGGCGGCAATCAACAGCGAGCCACCATCAGCAAAGCGTAAACCGCTAAAGATGTAGCTGGCAACCCAAAGGGATAAAGAGGTTAAGCCCCACTGGATCAGAAATAGCGTTAAGTTACTCATGGATACATCCTTTGTTTGTTGTGTCGTTCAATGGGCACATATTATCAGCAACTCAGGCTGCAGCCTTATGTTTTATAGGTTTAATTTGTTTAAAGTGAATTTGAATCTGAGAATTCGTAGCTTTTGCAAACTTAGCCAAAGTGCGCATGGAGGGTAAGCAGGCGCCACTTTCTAGTCGAGCGATAGCGGATTGAGATGTATCCATGAGTGCTGCTAGCTCCTCTTGTGAGAGACCACTTTTCGTTCTCGCCTCAATAATCTCCTTGGCGATCTCAAATTCAATCTGGCTTTCTTCGTATGCCTTTTTATAAGTCGGCTCTTTTAGCCAGCGTTTGTGGAGGGTTGATATCTTAGTCATAATAGTTTGGCGTTTTTTGCTCTTAATGTTGCTGTAAGAATTGCTTGCGAAGGGGTTTTTTGTGTTTTCTTAATAAAGGCATGCAAGACGACAATCCTTCTTCCTTCTGTGCATACATAAATACCTCTTGCTATTCCATCTCTTCCTGAAGCTCTAATTTCCCACAACTTTGCTCCTAGACTCTTGATATGGGGCATTCCTACCTGTGTGGGCCCAAATTTTTCAAGCAAGTCGCAAACTCTTACAAAGCGACTCCGTATATCTTCTGGTAATGCCTCTAATTCATTATCTACAGCATTATTTAGTGTCTCAACTATCCATTTCGTCATCCATGAATTATATCAATATTGATATATATCAAAAATGATATTACTACAGACTTAAAAAATCAAGGGCTATTCTCTGTTTATGTGTATTAATAATGGGGTGGAATTTCATCTTTGAGGCTGCTGCCTCCGCCTCCACCGCTACCAGCCTGTTCTTTAATGGCCTTCAGTTCGCGATATAGAAACTCAATTTGTTGCTGTTGTTTGTATACCGTCTCGTTGAGTTTTTCGATGAGATCTTCAGCAAAGCTCAGCTTGATTTCAAGGTTGGTGATTCGTTCTTCAGACATTTGTGTTTGCTTTCATTCCGAGATGAGTTCAAAACGCCCATCTTCCATTTCCGATTGAGGTCTAATCCAAAAATCATGGGATTGCATGGATTCATAAACGTAGGCGGGTTCAAGTGTGGCTTCTATATTGGCAAGCAAAACCACTTTATAAAATCCACCGGTCTTTATATGTCTAAGTTTGCTACCCGGTTTAAAGAGGCCATCATCTGGATTGGCCATTTTGGGTTTACTCATGTCAACAATGCGCTTTCTCAGTATGGCCTATTGAGGATAAATTCCTCGGTAAATTCATGATCATCAAGCTCAGTTCAGATTCTTGGATATTGCCGTACAAGCTGCGCAAAGTCTATAGATCAAATGCAGTGTAATCAGCGGTTATCAAAATATGTTCAATTGCTGCCTTATGTGCAAATCGAAGCACTTCATTGTCTTTGCTGATTAATGTACAGGGTCTTGCTGTGTAAGCAAGATCCAAGAAGACCTGATCGTCTGGGTCGCCACATATCCAGGGTGCCTTGGTTAAACTTTGGTCATCCATCACCGTTGCTAAAGTTTGCCATTGCAGATAAATTTGCTCCTGCTGTGCTTCGTCCAGTGAGAATAAAGGCCTAGAAATCACATCAGCAAATTCTTCAAATGTTTTTGGGGTTGCTAGGGCGTTGATCTTGCCTTCGCTAAGTGCTTGCTTTAAATGCAGCGCTCTAAAGTCATTAAAGACAAATAGGTCCAATAAGACATTGGTATCGAAAACAACGGCATTCATTTCTGAATTTATTGATTGTTGCGCCAAATCTCGGGGGTAATGGTGACTTGACCGAGATCTGAAGAGACATAAGCTTCACCATCTTGAATATTGACATGAATAACCATGCTGCGTTCAACCAGCTTATTAAGATCTTCTGCTTGTTCGGCCGGAATCGAAATCACTTGCAAGTTACGTGCGCGGTTCAGTTTGTTGGCGATACCATCCCACCATATTTTGCTGGTTTGTCCGCCATAACAGTAGACAATTACTTGATCGGCGCGACCACAGGCTTTGAGAATGCGGCGCTCATCTGGTTGACCAACCTCGATCCACAATTTGATTGCGTCAGTGAGGTCTTTGATCCAAAGGTCAGGCTCATCGGTATCGCTTAAACCTTTTGTAAATACCAAATCTTCGTGAGCCTGCAATGCAAAGGCGATGATGCGAATCATCATCCTCTGGTCTGTCTCTGAGGGGTGCTTGGCGATGGTTAGGGAGTGACTGCCATAGTAATGACGGTCAGAGTCTGCGACATGGAGGTCGGCTTTGTGGATGGTTGCGCGTAGAGCCATGACGCATTATCGCCTTTATGAGTCGACTCCTGGCCTTAGGGAGTCTATAACCAGTATTATTTGGCTTATGGCTCCAAAGGGCCCCGTAAATGCATTAAATGACTGTGATGACTGAGTGCCGTAAAACCCATGATCCGTATTACCGAATTACGTCTACCGATTGACCATCCTCCAGAAGCTCTGGAGAAGGCAATTCTGAAGCGCCTCAATTTGAGCGCTAAAGACTTAATCCAGTTTGAGGTCTTTAAGCGCAGCTACGACGCTCGTAAAAACGTTGCGCTCGCATTTATCTATACGATTGATTTATCCGTTAAGAACGAAGAAGAGCTTTTGCAGAGGTTTGAAGGCGATATTCATGTAAGGGTGTCACCAGATACAAGCTATCACTTTGTCGCAAAAGCCCCTGAGTCAATTGCAGCCGGTAATGCCTTGCGCCCAGTGGTCATTGGATTTGGGCCATGCGGTATTTTTGCTGCCCTGGTATTGGCGCAAATGGGTTTTAAGCCAATTGTTCTTGAGCGCGGCAAAAGGGTGCGTGAACGTACTCAAGATACTTGGGGTTTATGGCGAAAAAATAAACTCAATCCAGAATCCAATGTGCAATTTGGCGAGGGTGGAGCTGGTACGTTTTCAGATGGCAAGTTGTATAGCCAAATTAAAGACCCCAAGTTCTACGGGCGTAAAGTCATTCATGAGTTTGTAAAAGCAGGCGCACCAGAAGAAATCACTTATGTTGCTAAACCCCATATTGGTACTTTCCGCTTGGTGGGTGTTGTTGAAAAAATGCGCCAAGAAATTATTGATCTTGGTGGAGAGATTCGGTTCACACAAAAAGTGGTTGGTTTCGATATCCAGGATGGGAAAATTGCTGGAGTCAAAATAGAAGGTCAGCCTGATTTAGCTGCTAGCCATGTGATCTTGGCACTTGGCCACAGTGCGCGCGATACATTTGAAGCCTTGCATCATGCTGGTGTCTATATGGAAGCCAAGCCGTTTTCTGTTGGCTTTCGCATCGAGCATCCCCAATCGTTGATTGATAAAGCGCGCCTTGGACCGCATGCTGGTAATGAGTTGATTGGCGCAGCAGACTATAAGTTGGTTCATCACGCTAAAAATGGACGCTCGGTTTATAGCTTTTGTATGTGTCCTGGTGGAACGGTTGTTGCGGCTACTTCAGAGCCTAATCGTGTTGTAACGAATGGCATGAGTCAATATTCTCGCAATGAACGCAATGCTAATGCTGGCATCGTAGTTGGCATTACGCCAGAGGATTATCCGGGTGGTCCGCTTGCTGGTATCGAGTTTCAGAGAGCAATTGAGTCAAAAGCTTTTGAGCTAGGTGGCAGAACTTATGAAGCACCAGGCCAATTAATAGGCGATTTCTTAGAGGGGAAGCCTTCAACAGCATTTGGAACTGTCTTGCCATCCTATAAACCTGGAGTTCATCTCACGGATCTTGCGGATAGTTTGCCTGCTTATGCCATTGAAGCGATTCGAGAGGCGATCCCCGCATTTGAGAAGCAAATCAAAGGCTTTTCCATGAAAGATGCGGTATTGACTGGTGTTGAGACACGCACCTCATCCCCATTGCGGATTACACGGGGCGCCGATTACCAGAGTCTGAATGTCAAAGGTCTATACCCAGCGGGTGAGGGGGCTGGCTATGCAGGGGGAATCTTGTCTGCGGGTGTCGATGGGATTAAAGTAGCGGAAGCAGTAGCGTTGGACTATTTAAAGTAAATCCCCAATCAATCCCCATGAACACAGCCTCAAGCAACTCCATTACTGATGAAAAGGAAGTGCTTTTTCATCCAGAGTTGTTGAAGAAGTTTGATATCAATGGGCCACGCTACACATCCTATCCAAGTGCAGACCGATTTCATGGCGATTTTTCTGAGGCCGATTATTTAGGTGCGCTCAAGCGAGTTGCTAAAGCAAATGAGCCTCTTTCGCTGTATTTCCATTTACCATTTTGTCCCAATATTTGTTATTACTGCGGCTGCAATAAGATCATCACAAAAGATCATGGGCGCAGCGCTAAATACATCAAGTATCTGGCTAAAGAGATGGCGATGGTGACGAAGGCAATGGGTGCTCAGAAAAAAATTCCGGTAACCCAATTACATTGGGGTGGTGGTACGCCTACCTTTTTATCTCATGAAGAGATGATTGAGCTCATGCATCATACTCGTGAGCATTTTGAGTTATTACCTGGTGGTGAGTATTCCATTGAAATTGACCCAAGACGGGTTGCAGAAAAGGATATTGCGCTCTTAGCTGAATTGGGCTTTAACCGTATTAGTTTAGGTGTGCAAGATTTTAATCTGGCAGTGCAAGAGGCTGTACATCGCGTGCAAACCATTGAAGAAACCCAAGCGGTGATGGATTGGTCTAGAAAATATGGCTTTAAATCTCGTAGTGTTGATTTAATCTATGGTCTACCAAAGCAAACACCTGCGACCTTCAAAGAAACTGTAGATGCTGTATTAGCGATGAACCCTGATCGCTTATCAGTCTATAACTATGCACATCTGCCTCATATCTTTAAGCCACAACGTCGGATTGCTGAAGCGGATCTACCGCCGGCTGCCGATAAGTTAGATATTCTTTCCAACACGATTGAGCGTCTTGGTGAAGCTGGTTATGTTTTTATTGGCATGGATCATTTTGCTAAGCCTGATGATGAATTAGCGATTGCCCAAAAAGAAGGTAAGCTCCATCGGAATTTCCAGGGCTACTCTACACAGGCAGAGTGTGATCTATTGGCTTTTGGTATCTCTTCTATTGGCAAGGTGGATGACTGCTACTCTCAAAATGTCCGCACACTAGATGAGTATTACGAATCACTGGATAGCGGGCATTTGCCGGTGTTAAGAGGATTACAGTTAGATAAAGATGATTTGCTGCGCCGTGAGCTTATCGGTGAATTGATGTGCCAATTTGAATTAGATACGAAGTCTTTTGCAAATTCACATCAGATTGATTTCTCAAGCTACTTTAAATCTGAAGTTGAAGAGTTAAAGCATCTCGAGGAAGCTGGGCTTCTTAACTGGGAGGGGGATAGTATTTTAGTTCCCACCAAAGGGCGCCTGTTGGCGAGAAGGGTGGCTATGACCTTCGATCGACACCTCAGAGAGTCTCAGGCAAAAGGCACCTACTCCAAGGTTTTATAAGCGTAAACCATGAGTCATTTGATCTAGATCAAATACACTCAGAAAAGCTGTTGCTTTTTAGCAAACAAAAATTTTCCAAGCGCTTTCCATTTGATCTGCATCAAATTCTCGTGCGGGTATCAATTCGAAAATGATTCCATCGAAATTGATAACAAAAAGGGAAACCATCATGCGTATTAAGTCACTCGTAGCAGCAATGGCTGCAGTAGCATCTTTAGCTCCAATCGCCGCCCAGGCTCAAGCACAAGAAAATCCTTGGATGGTGCGTGTGCGCGCTGTAGATTTGCTTTGGCAAAACGGTCAGACTGGCACTGTTCAAACATCGAACATTAAAGCAAAAGAGCAGTGGATTCCTGAGTTTGACGTTTCTTATTTCTTCACAAAAAATATTGCTGCTGAATTGGTATTGACTTGGCCACAGCAAGTTAACATTACTGCTGGCGGTGCAAACGTTGGCAAAGTTACTGCTTTGCCACCGTCCTTGTTAGCTCAGTACCACTTTACTGACTTAGGTGCGTTTAAGCCCTATGTTGGAGCAGGTGTGAACTACACCATCTTTGGTAATCGTCAAAACTTCCCTGGTGCTGCTGGTTTACAAGTTGAGCCATCCAGTTTTGGCGTTGTTGGCCAAATCGGTGCAGACTACATGTTTGATAAAAACTGGGGTCTTAACGTTGACGTAAAGTACGCAACTATCGCAACAAACGTTCAAACAGTTAGCAATGGTGCAAATATCGGCAAGTTGACATTGAATCCATGGATGCCAGCTGTTGGTGTGACTTACAAGTTCTAAGAATTCAGTTCCTAGATCTTGAGATAGGGCTCCTAAGGAGCCCTATTTTTTTGTCTTCTCAAATTCTGTTTATTGCACTAATTCATCAATCAGCTGATTAAATTTGAGCTCATCAAATGTGTGGTTATTGAAACGGTGCAATGTTGTGTGAACTGGAGGCTCAGTCCTGCGCTTGGCGTACTGGTCCCAATGCGCCAGTTTCCACTCATCTCTGGGGTCAGCACGTTTAGCCATCCGTTGTTTTGCTTCTATTTCGTCTAAATCAATCCAGGCAATTTGAATGGTAGTCTGAGCAGGAACACCAAGAGCTACTGCATCAAACATCTTACCGCTCTGAATCTCTTTAGAGAATGGCCCAACCAGAATCACATTTACCCCTAAGAGTAAATTTTCTCTAGCAATATCAATTAGGCCCTGGTATTCCCAATCGCGTAGATTCTCAAGATAGTATGGACTGTCACGATCATTGGGATTCTGGGTGGTCAGTTTCATGACATGGGCGCTAAAAGCGCCGTAGGCGGTGTCTTTATCGAGAAAGAAAAAATCCTCACCCGTCTTTTCAATAATTAAAGGCAGAGCCTTCTTAGCGAGAGTCGATTTTCCTGTCCCAGCGTGTCCCGAGAAGAGGATGAGGCGAGGAGCGGAGGGGGTTAATTTGCAAATCATAGGTAGTTAGTCTCGCAGAAATCAGCAGAAATATCTCGTCTTTTGGCGAAGTGACGATAATGTCGCCATGGCTTTAATCGTACTTACTGATGCAAAACTGGCTTTTGGCCACGTTGATCTCCTTGCAAGCACCGCATTTTCTCTGGAATCAGGGGAGCGGGTTGGCTTAATTGGCCGAAATGGCACCGGCAAATCTTCTTTATTGAAGATCCTGGCTGGTATAGAAAAAATGGATGATGGCCTTTTGCAATATCAGCAAGGCCTGAGAATTGCATACGTTCCTCAAGAGCCTATCTTCGAGGCTGAAGAAACGGTTTTTGACGCCGTTTCAAAAGGTGTGGCACAAGCCAAGGCGTTGCGAGAAGAATATGAAGCTCTTAGTGTGGGTGAGTGGGATGATGCCTCTCATCATCGACTGGACGAAGTGCAATCCCAATTAGAGGCGCTCAGTGGTTGGAACTGGGAGCAGCGTGTGCATGAAACATTAGATCGCTTGCATCTAGAGGCTGATCTCAAGATTAATACGCTCTCTGGAGGTACAAAAAAACGGGTTGCGCTTGCGCGTGCTTTAGTAGAAATGCCGGATGTTCTATTGCTGGATGAGCCGACCAACCATTTGGATTTAGATTCCATTGCATGGCTGGAGGAATTACTTAAGGAGTATCAGGGATCTGTAATCTTAATTACCCATGATCGCGCCTTCTTGGATAACGTCTGCACACAGATCGTGGAGTTGGATCGCGGTATTTTGCGTAGCTATCCTGGGAACTTCACGCAGTATGAAGTTCTTAAAGAGCAAGAGTTGAGCTCTGAGTCTCTGGCTAATGCTCGTGCCGATAAATTATTGGCTCAGGAAGAGGTGTGGATACGCAAAGGGGTTGAGGCACGCCGTACCCGAAGCGTTGCCAGAATAGCGCGCTTAGAAAAGTTACGCAGTAGCCGTGCGGAGCGCAGAGATGCGATGGGGCAGGTGAAGATGGCTGTCTCTGCTGGCGATCGGAGCGGTAAGATCGTGGCTGATTTACAAAATGTCAGCAAAACGTACGATCGTCCCATCGTAAAAGATTTCACGGCAACGATATTGCGCGGCGACAAGGTTGGCCTACTGGGTCCCAATGGAGCGGGTAAGACAACATTACTCAAATTGATTCTGGGAACCATTGCACCAGATTCCGGTACTGCAACTATGGGTACGCGCATTGAAGTGGCTTACTTTGATCAAATGCGCGAAGGCTTGGATCTCAACGCATCGCTTGAGGATTACATCAGTCCTGGTAGTGAGTGGATTGAGATCAATGGTAATAAAAAGCACGTCAAGAGTTATTTGAGTGACTTCTTGTTTGCACCCGAGAGAACCAATTCTCCAGTTAGCACCTTATCTGGTGGTGAGCGCAATCGTTTATTGCTGGCACGCTTATTTGCAAGGCCAGCCAATGTGTTGGTTTTAGATGAGCCAACCAATGACTTAGATATTGATACCTTAGATCTACTTGAGCAACTCTTACAAGACTATAAGGGTACGGTTTTCTTGGTAAGTCATGACCGATACTTCTTAGATAACGTTGTTACCAGCATCATTGCAAATGAAGGGGATGGTTTTTGGCGCGAGTATGAGGGCGGTTACGAGGATTGGAAGATTCAGAAAGCGCGCTCAGACAAGATTCGCTCTGCTAATGGAAACTCAAAAATAGCGGAGAAAGTTGACGCTAAAGCGGTGCCTAAAACCGAGACTAAAGTTGAGTCTAAGCCGGCTGTTAAAACAGGAGTGCAGAAGCTCAACGGTAAAGAGCGCTCAGAGTTAGAGGGGTTGCCATCGCAAATCGAGGCATTAGAAACCGAGCAGGCTGATATCGGGATTGCAATGAGTAACCCAGATCTCTATAAGAATGAGCCTGAGTTAGCAGCAAGCATGCAAGCCCGTCTTAGCGAAATCACGACAGACTTAGATCAAAAGCTGCAACGCTGGGAGCAGTTGTTGAGTCGCTCAGAGTCCTAGTGCTATAGCTTAGATGCGCGGTAGACGTGCGCGTAGCTGGGCAATTTCATCGAGTAGATCGAGGGCCAGGGCAACGCCTGGCACATTTAACTCTAAATCGTGTGTCAGGTGCGCAGCAGTTTTGGCTCTTCTCAATGAATCGCCGCTAAAGCGCCAATCTTGAGGAGATGATCCTGTTGGACTTAAGACGCCTTCAGAAACCCAAGTCATGATGAGTTCTTCAGGAGTGCGTGAAGCATGCGAGAGTTCAACAATCGTCATGTGGACTTCATTCTCCACAACCGATCCTTCAATCCAGGTGATATTGGTTTGTGTCATATCAATCATCCCTTCAAGTGTGTTCTGGGGTTGAAATCAAAAGCCTTTTCAAATGATTGATAGGCCTCTTTGTGTGCATCTGTGTCTGCTGGTGGCAGGGCAATAGATGGTACGACGTAGAGATCGCCGGCTTCCGCACTGGGAATGCCTTTGCCTTTGAGTCGCATCTTCCGGCCCGCTACTGTTCCAGCGGGGATCTTTAATTCCAGGGTGCTCCCTGCCGGGGTCGGGACGTTTACTGTTGTACCTAAGGCGGCTTCCCATGGCGCCAAAGGAATGTCGATGAATACATCCTTGCCTTCAACCCGGTAGATGGGATTTGGATGAAAATCGATTTCCAAATAGAGGTCGCCAGCAGGGCCTTCACCAACACCTGGTCCGCCTTGTCCAGACAATCGTAAATTTTGCCCAGCCTTAATACCTTTAGGGATGCTGACATCTAACTTACGTTCTTGGGTGCTGACATGGCCGTTTGCATCTTGGACGGGCATATGTAGCGCAATCGTACGTTTGGCACCGTTATAAGCATCAGCAAGATCAATCAAAATTTTGGCGTGATGATCCTGACCTTTGAAGTTCATACCTTGACGAGTATGGCTACCGCGACCGCCTTGGCGATGTTTGCCTCTACCAAAGAGTGATTCAAAGAATTCGCTTTGATCACCCTCAAAACCACCACCATAACCTGGATGACCGCCACCATAACCGCCATCAGAATATTCGAAGCCTTCATTCCAGTTGGGAGGAGGGGTAAAGTCTTGACCGTTTTTCCAGTTCTCACCAAAACGATCGTAAGCAGCACGCTTTTCAGTGTCTTTTAAAACTGCATAAGCCTCGCCGATTTGTTTGAATTGCTCTTCAGCGCCAACTTCCTTATTGACGTCTGGATGGTATTTGCGAGCCAGTTTGCGATAGGCTGATTTAATTTCAGCTTCAGTGGCGCCACGAGCAACGCCGAGTGTTTCGTAGTAATCCCTAAATTTCATAAGCCTGTTTCAGTTTCTTCAGTTTGTTTCTATCTGGGTTGAGCTAATAGGATTAATTCTACAGTTCTATTAGCTCATAACCCCAATTTGCCAGGGTACAAATTCATAGTCACCCAAGCCTAATAACTCGCTTTTGGTGGGTTCTCCAGAGGCTGTGCGGATAAATAACTCAAAGATCCGCTGCCCCATTTCTTGTACGGAGACGGTGCCATCCAAAATCTCTCCGCAGTTAATGTCCATATCCTCGGTCAGGCGCCGATACATTGGCGTATTGGTAGCGAGTTTGATGCAGGGGGCTGGCTTAGAGCCAAACATGGAGCCTCGACCGGTAGTAAAGGCGATGAGATTGGCTCCCCCCGCAATTTGGCCGGTTGCAGAGACTGGATCAAATCCAGGCGTATCCATAAATACAAAACCTTTGGTGTTAACAGGTTCTGCGTATTTATAGACTTCCATGAGCGGACCGGTACCGCCTTTCATGGAGGAGCCAAGTGATTTTTCAAAAATATTGGCTAGGCCACCAATCTGATTGCCAGGGCTTACTTGCCCATTAATTTGAACATCCCTTCCAACGGAGTATTCATCTTTCCACCAGCGAATTCGTTCAATTAGTTTTTCGCCAACGGAGCGATTCACTGCGCGGCGCGTGAGCGTATGTTCAACGCCATAGATCTCTGGTGTCTCCGAGAGAATTCCGGTGCCACCATGCTGAGACAAAATATCGATTGCCGCACCTAATGCAGGGTTGGCTGTGATAGAAGAAAAGCCATCCGAGCCGCCGCATTGCAAACCAACACATAAGTGGCTGGCAGAAACAGTTTCACGCTTTGCTTTATTTGCCTCAGGTAGTAATGCCTTAACGGCTTCAATTCCGGCTTCAATAGTCTTGCGGGTGCCGCCAGACTCTTGCATGATGAAGGTATGAAGATTTGTCCCAGCATGCAGATCTTCTTGCTCCATCAAACCTTTAAGTTGATTGCGCTCGCAGCCAAGCCCAACAATGAGGGCGGCAGCCAGGTTGGGGTGACGGGCATAGCCGGCCATCGTGCGACGCAGCAGTTCCATGGGTTCACCACTCATTTCCATACCGCAACCGATGTCATGACTAAAGGCAACGACGCCATCTATATTGGGAAATTCTTTCAGTCTTTCGGGCGTGAACCAATCGGCGATTTTATGAACAACCGTTGCAGAACAGTTGACAGTGGATAAGATCCCAATGAAATTGCGTGTGCCTACTTTGCCGTTTGGTCGGACATAACCTTGAAAAGTTGCTCGTTGTGATTCAGGTAAGAGTTCAGTTGGCTGATATTCGCTCGCATAAGCATAGTCACGATCAAATTCACGAAACTCTGTATTGTGACTGTGAACCAGAGTGCCGGCTTCAATATCGGTATTGGCAAAACCTACTGTGACGTTGTATTTGAGGATGGGCTCACCCTTGAGAATTCTCTGAGAGGCGACCTTGTAGCCAGCAGGCACTTGGCTACGGCTAGTGAAATTCTCGCTAGGGACTTCAGTCCCAATGCCAATATCAACTCGAGCAACCACAATATTGTCATTGGGATGCAGCCGAATGATGGGGCCAGCCAGTTTCTTACCAGAAGTTTCAATCATGATGTAGAAGCATTTAGAGCGATATCTGATCGTATGCTGATACGAGTCAATTATTAATGACTCAAGTCAAAAATCAATACTTCTGCATCGACTCCATTGCTGATTTCGAGCTTGGATTCATTCTCGATCAAGAGTGCATCCCCACCAGTAATGGCATGGCCATTAATAATGAGAGATCCGCGTATGAGGTGGGCATAAGCCTTTCTCTTTGGATCTAACTGCACTGTTGCTGATTGAGAGCCATTAAATAGACCAACATAAACCCAAGCATCAGCATGAATTTTGACGGCACCATCCTTGCCAGTAGGGGAGGCGATGATACGTAGTTGCCCGTGTTTTTCAATCTCAGGCACTGCTTTTTGTTCGTAGCTTGGTTCAATCTCTAAAACATTGGGCTCAATCCAGATTTGCAAGAAATGCGTGGTTTGGTCCTGTGCGTGATTGAACTCACTATGAGTGACTCCACTACCGGCACTCATGCGTTGAACATCTCCTGGCGGAATGCTTTTGATATTCCCCATGCTGTCTTCGTGCGCTAACTCACCTGCGAGGACGTAGCTAATAATTTCCATGTTGCGATGACTATGTTTGCCAAAGCCCATCCCCGCAGCAACGCGATCCTCATTAATGACACGTAAGTTGCCCCAGCCCATAAAACGTGGGTCGTGATAACCGGCAAATGAAAATGAGTGAAAGCTTTTAAGCCAACCATGATCGGCATAGCCTCGATCCTGTGATTTTCTAAGAATTATCATGTTTTAAGGGTGTTTGAATGTAAATTGAAAGAATGTGACTAAGCACATTATCATTAGCTTTAGTGAAATTTGCTGATCGGTAGCGCATGGGAAGTTTTAAACAAGATATTCAAGATACATTCTTAGGGCTTTCTGAGAGCGCTCAGGAGCACTGGAATGACTTTACGCAATTTTTGCAAGAAGTTTGGCCGCTACTGATTCTTCTATTGATTATTTTGATGGGGGTATGGTGGTATGCGGATCCGCCCCCGCCAAGACATGTGATGTTGGCAACCGGATCGCCTGGGAGCTCATATGAGGCTCTTGGTAAAAAATATGTAGAATTTTTTAAAAGAAAAGGGATTACTTTAGAGTTAGTTCCCACCATGGGGGCTCAAGAAAATATTAATCGACTCTCTGATCGTAATGACCCCTTGCAAGCGGCCTTTGTTCAGGCTGGTGTTAGCCACGCCAAGGATGCTAAAGGTATTCAATCCTTGGGTGCGGTTGATTACGACCCGATTTGGTTCTTTTATCGCGGCCCAGAATTAAAGGCGACTGATTTTCAAGCGGTTGATGGCGGCCTGAGATATTTTCTGAATAAAAAAATATCCATTGGTATCGACGGTAGCGGCACTTATGCACAGGCTATTAGGATACTCAAAGCAGCGGGCTACGAGAAAGGGGTCAAAGTCGTTCAGCTTACTGGCCACGATTCGGTCAAAGCGCTCAAAGCAGGTGAGATCGACGGAAGTTTTATCGTAGATGCCTATGAGGCGCCAAATATACAGGCATTGCTGAACGATCCAAGCTTGCATCTAGTGACCTTTAAAAGGGCGGAGGCTTTTGCTAAATTAATTCCCTATCTCCATATCTTGGATGTTCCTCAGGGCGCTTTCAGTTTGCCGCGGAACTTTCCGCCACTGGATATGAAGTTGCTCGCTACAACGACTAATTTATTGATTGATGATCGTATGCACCCAGCCATTCAGTTTTTATTTCTTGAGGCTGCAAGAGAGATCAACGGCAAAGAGTCTTTCTTTGCCCAGCGCGGGGAGTTTCCATCTTTCAAAGATTCGGCATTAATTGAAAGTCCTGTAGCCATTCACTACGAGAAAAACAATTACCCTTTGTTATCAGCTTACTTCCCGTTTTGGGTGGCTGAGTTGATTAATCGCCTTATTTTTGTATTGCTGCCATTCTGTGTTTTGGCGTATCCAATATTGCAATCTTTACCAGGGTTCCGTGCGAAACGGATGCAAAACAAGATCAATCGCCTGTACGGATCTCTGAAATCTTTAGAACAAGAACTGCTCAATGGTTTTAATAATGAGCAGCGTGATGAGTACCTCAAGAGACTTAATCTACTGGAGTACCAGGCAATAAAAATTAAGATCTCAAAACGGATGTCTAGCGATTACTACACCTTGCGAACTAGCATTGATTACGTCCGTAATTGTTTAAATAGGGGTGAGCACCCTTATGGCTACGAAGATCTGGATGGGCAGATCGCAGTTCTTTAAGTCGATGGTTATGTTTCGATATAGCTTGGGTATATGATCTAAGGTAATTAAATATATTGAGCCTATGAGATCTTACGACCATCCTTCCAGAGCGATTTTGCATGAAGAGGTTCATGCTCGCCCCCCAATTCCTTTATGGCCCAATGAGAGGGTCATTTCGCAGTCATTCTTATTGGATGCTGCCTCTCGCCAACAGCAAATAGCTTGGGTTCAAAAGTTGAGTAACGCCTTGGGGTGCACTCCCAGCCGTGATGATCACTCTTTTACGACGCTGCAATTGGCGCCAGAGCCAGAGAGAGTAGTGGTGAAGTGGGAGCTTCATGGCGAGTTCGCAACGATAGCAGCCATTATTCACAACAAGACAAAGGTTAGCGAGCCTTTGCTGAAGTCAAGATTGGAAATAGAACGTGATCTGGATGCGCTTCTTCAGGGCTTAGGTTGTCCAATCATTTCAGAAGCTGGCGGCCAAAGAATATCAGCTCTAGATTTGGTTTTTGAGCATCGCCCGCTATTTGTAGAAGCCCAAGAAGTATCTGAAATTTTTAATGGCAATACTGTTTTAGGAAGTTATATTTTTTCTAGCAAAAAAGCGCAGTTATGGACTGATTTGCAGTTGGATGAAGATGGATTCATTTCCTTTTTCATTCCACATGATGTATTGGGTTCAAGGCAGCTTGGTCGAATTGCTAGAGCGCTAGCAGAGGCGGAAACTTACCGTATGGTTGCCATGATTTCTTTTCCAGTGGCAAAAAGCCTTTCCTTGCCCCTAAGAGAAGCGGAGTCAGAATTAGCTGCTTTGTCTGAAAAGATATCGCAATTACAGGGTGAGTCTGGCGTAAATACTGAAAAAGATGGGATTTTTCTAGAAGAGCTTTCTCGCCTAGCCTCCCGTATTGAACAATGGATCTCTGGTTATGGGCTTCGATTTACTGCGTCTGAGGCCTATAGTCAGTTACTGTCAAAAAACTTAATTGGCTTAAATGAGTCATCCATTCCAGGGGTACAAACATTATCTGAGTTTATGGATCGACGTTTTCAGCCGGCG
Source organism: Polynucleobacter sp. MWH-UH35A (assembly GCF_018687075.1). Taxonomy (NCBI): domain Bacteria; kingdom Pseudomonadati; phylum Pseudomonadota; class Betaproteobacteria; order Burkholderiales; family Burkholderiaceae; genus Polynucleobacter; species Polynucleobacter sp. MWH-UH35A. Next base: position 1,127,608 of record NZ_CP061285.1, on the reverse strand, counting down.
ATGGGAACCTGTAACTGGACCCAGCGACGCTTGCGAGAGTTATCTGACCGTATCTCCAGAACAACTCAAACTTTAAGAACACGCATTGAATATGTGAATGAGGAGCAGACCCAAAAATTACTCGCCAGTATGGATCAGCGCGCTAGGCTTCAACTCAGACTTCAAGAGACGGTAGAAAGTTTATCGGTGCTTGTATTAACTTATTACGCCGTTGGATTGCTGGCTTATATTGTGAAGGGTGGCAAGGAGGCTGGGCTAGCCATTCACCCTGAGATTATTGCCGCTATCGCCGCCCCCATTATTGCAATCACGTTCTTGGTGATTAGTCGACGTAGACGGCGTAAGCAAAATGCTTAAATGGATTCGTAAATAGAGAAGAGACAAAAAAGAGACCCTAGGGTCTCTTTTTTATTCGCCGCAAAGGTTTTAGCCTAAGCTATCAGCCCAAATATTGTGAGCCCATCCCCAGGCGTAAACACCTTCAAGAGTGGAAGGGGTCGGTGATAATCCTCCTGCCCCTGGAACCGGTTTGAAGGTCTTCTCGGCTGCGCTGTATTGATGAACGCTAGCGACGTGAACCACATCCTTGGAGTTAACAAAGCTGTAGCAAGTATTTGTTAAGACTGGAGCAGGATTCATTTCCCAACCGCTCAGTTCAGCAACGATCGCCGCCGCAGCAACTTTTGCATGTTGATTGGCCATATGTCCAGACTTGGGCATCGCTGGTGCAATCTGAATTGCATCACCTAGTACGTGAATATCTTTTTGTGCGGTAGATTCAAAATTGAGGAAGTTCACGTTTGCCCAGCGACCATTAGAGTTTGCTAAACCAGTTTTGATAGCAATCTCACCAGCAGACATTTGTGGCAAGACATTCAGTACATCCGCTTTGACATCATCTTCCACTTCGAGTTTAAGGGTTTTGGTTTTGGCATCAACCCCTACAACATTGCTCTTTGGTCGATACTCAATAATTCCAGCGTATTGTTCAGCCCACACCTTCTTAAACAAAGCGCCTTTGGATGTGACATCTTGGTTGGCATCCAAGATCACTACCTTCCCTCTAGGGTTGTGTTGCTTGAGGTAGTTGGCTACCTGGCAAGCACGCTCGTAAGGTCCGGGAGGGCAGCGATAGGGAGCTTCTGGAATGCTGATTGCAAACGTGCCACCTTCACGCATAGCAGCAATTTGCTTATGCAGCGCCACGGTTTCTGCTCCAGCCTTCCAGGCTTGCAGAGTTACACCCTCTTTATTGGCTTGCGCAAGACCTTCAATGCTCTTAAAGTTGAGCGATACGCCTGGTGACACAATTGCCTTGTCGTAACGCAGAGTTTTGCCTGAGGCAAGCTTTACGGTTTTCTTATCTGCATCAATACTGCTGACACTATCCTGAAGGATCTTAATGCCATGCCGTTTGCTAAGAGTATCGTATGTAGAAGTGATTTCAGCTAAAGTGCGCGAGCCACCTACAACAAGGTTAGATAGTGGGCAAGAAATGAAAGAGGTATTAGGCTCGATCAGCGTCACATTAGCCGTGTTGTTAGAAAACAGGCGTAAATATTTGGCAGCAGTAGCACCACCATAGCCTCCGCCAATAACCAGAATTTCTGCTTTTTGTAAGCTGGCTTTAGCTTGACTTGAGAAGCCTGCAAGTAAACCGAGGGCAGCTGCGCTGTTGCCTATGAAGTGTCGACGATCCATGATGTGCTTCCTTATTGTTTCTTGCCAAGTTGATTGGAGATGATTTCGAGTTGCTCGTCTGTATAACCTTTGGCTAATTGCGGCATGATGGTGCCTTCGCGTGCGCCCGATTTGAATGCTTTCAACTGAGCTAGCATTTGCTCGCTGGTGAGGGTATTAATTAATGGCATGCCACCATCCACTACGCCTTTGCCGTCGGTTCCATGGCAGTTAGCGCAGGTAGCCGCTAAGCCGCGTTTATATAAATTGCTGGCATCGGCATTTTGAGCAAGAGCACTGCCGCTCCAATAACTGATGCCAAAAACAATTGACAATAAGACTGCGGGTTTGAAAAACGTTGCTCGCATAAAGTCTGTCTCCATTCAGGGTAATGAAATGCATATTGCATTGCTAGCATCTTAATCAAGAAGGTGCTGAAATAGGGGATTCATTTCAGACACAATTTTCATAAGCTCATTCGAAAATCTGCTTGCCACCGTTTTTTATTCGATTTTTGAGTAAGCCCTATAAACTATAGGAATGCGAGCTTCATTTTCTTACCGTTCTGCCATATTGGTAGTCCTTTTAGGTGTATTTACCTACCTTTATGGTTTGGATAGTCGCTTTGCCCCAAAAAATGGGGATGAATATCCCTATATGCATATTGTGCGGATGACGGCGGATGCGGGTCACTGGTTACCACTCCAATCGGAGATGGAGGGGATCAAAAATACAAAACCCCCACTCATTTTTTGGCAGGGTATTGCTAGCACCCATTGGGCAAGCGAATGGACTCTGGCAGATTTGCGTTGGCCCAGTGTTTTGTATACCGGACTCACAGCATTTTTCTTATTTTTAGCTGTACGACGTTTTAGCGGCAATGCCCAAACTGGAATATTGGCCGCAGCAGTCTGGCTCTCCTTTTTTGCAACCTATCGATATGGCCGGCCATTCTTGGCTGATCCCCCAGAAGTATTTTGGATATCACTACCATTTTTTGCTGTTCTGTATTGGGGGAAGAGTGCGTTTGAGTCTAAATTCTTTTTCCCACTCATGGCAGGCATTTGTTTTGGTTTTGCCTTATTTGCAAAATCGTTTGCCTACATTGTCCCCGCCTCATTTGCTTTAGGCCTGTATTACTGGCGTTGGCAGCAGTGGAGTATCCCCAAGGTGCTCATTCTAGATTTATATAAGCTAGTCATGATTGTTGCACTTGCTTTAGGAATATTTACCTTGTGGTTTGCTTTGGACCCCAACCCAGAGGCCGTTTGGAATGAGTTTGTATTGGGAGAGAATGCTGGCAAATTTGCTGCGCGCCAGTCTAGTTATCTCATGGATTTACTGCGCGGCGGTGACAGCATATGGCTTTTAATGATCACCACGATTGCTAATGCTGGTTTATTTAGCTTTGTACTGATTTCGAGTTTGGTGCAGTCCTGGCGTAAGCGTCGATTTCTCAGTTTGGAAGAGGTTCTACTGCTGTTATTGATTGCTGCATTCTTTATTGTATTTAGTTTGCCTAGTCAGCGATCTGGCCGTTATCTTTTGCCGGTCATGCCAGCATTTGCAGCATTGATTGCCTTGTATTGGGATAGATTACCTCTATGGGGTTTTCGTATTGCTTTGCTTTTGCAATTGTTAGTGTTGTCGCTATTGCTGTGGATTGGCATCAATCTTCAGCTCTCCGGTTTGATGGGTGATGCTGGAGCATGGACTTACTCCTATTGTCATTGGGTCTTGATGGCGGCGAGCTTGCTAATCGTTTTGATTGGTTTATTGAAACGTAGCCAAACTAAAACCTTGGCCTTAGCTGCTTGTTTCCTCGTTTATTGCGCTTTGACTAGCAGCCTCTCTCCCTTAGAGGGACGTTTAGGGCGTTACTCCGCAGAAACTATTGCCCAGCTACAAGGCAAAGACGTGTGGATTCCATGTGACTACCGCGCTAAGGATGAAGAGTATCGACTGCTAATGCCAGGCGCAAAACTCCATGGATATTTAGCCAAAGATGCTGCTGATGTGAATGCATTAACGATCGCCTATCCTTTGGTAGCGGTTCATGTACCTCTCGGTGTTGCGCCAGAACTCTGCGAGTCTTGCCAGATTGTTGGGCAAAGAATGGAAATGCGAGCCCGACACTCCAATCAAGAAATTCAGGAGATGCTTATGGGTCAAGTTGGTAAGCATTTATTTGTTACCGAATACCTCGTTTCTACTCCTGCTGCTATTCCAGATGTATCCAATATTAAGGATGTTTGTAGATGAGTCGCGTGATTGCCCTTTGTTTTTTATTGCTTGCCGCTGTGATTGGTTTTCTGCATATTGATAGTCGTCCAGTGTGGGCACCATTTATGGTATCTGCCCCCCAATTAGATGAGGTCGCAGAGGAAGTCGTTGCTACCAAATCAAAAGACTCAACCAAATTGAGCATTTCTGCACCTTTATCGAATTGGTTGCCAGATACGGGGGCTGCCTCAGTTCATGCGGCATCCTTGATTGCCTTAAAAGACGGTGCAGTGAGAGCATTTTGGTTTGCTGGAAGTCGTGAGGGTGCTGCAGATGTATCAATCTATAGCTCTGTATACGATGCAAAATCAGCCAACTGGAGTGCTCCAACAGTTGTCATAGATCGCATTAGCGCAGAGAAGGGTCTTGCTCGGTATATTGCTAAGTTGGGCAACCCTGTTCCCGCAAGGTTGGCTGATGGACGACTGCAATTATTCTTTGTAACGGTTTCTATTGGTGGTTGGGCCGGGAGTTCTATTTCAGCAATCAGCTCTGATGATGAAGGTTTGACGTGGAGCAATCCACAGCGTCTGGTGAGTTCGCCTTTGCTGAACTTAAGCACCCTCGTTAAATCTCCAAGTGTGATATTTGCTGATGGTCTCTTAGGATTGCCTGCTTATCACGAGTGGATAGGGCGCTTTGGAGAGTTTCTCAGAATCGACGCAGGTCAAGTGATTGATAAGCGCCGTATGAGCTCAGGTCGCAGTGCGATTCAGCCGCTGGTGTTTGTGAATAATGCGCAAGATGCCAGTGCTTATTTTCGGCAGACGCGGAGTTCGAGTTTGCCAAAACAAATTCCGGTTAGTCAAACCCAAAATGCAGGCCAAAGCTGGCAGCAATCAGATGACTTGGCGATTGCCAATCCAAACTCTGCAGTTGCGGGACTAACACTCAATAACGGCGCTCGTATTCTGGTATTAAATAATATTGAAAATGGCCGTTATCGCCTGGCCCTATTAATGAGTGATGTGAAATCGGATCGTTGGCAAATCGTTGAAGTTTTAGAGGATGATGAATCCCTGCCTGATGCACAAAGAAAAGAATTCTCATACCCTTACTTAATCACAGCAAATGGTGATGATGCGCATTTGGTATACACCTGGGATCGCAAGAAAATTCGGCATCGGTATTTCTCGGGGGGCTGGTTGAAACATGCTTTAAGCAAGCTACCATCTTTGGATGTAGAGGCTTTGCATCAGGAGGTGCAACAATGAACTCATTAATGCAAACCTTCGCTTTAATGGAGCTGTCTATTACCAGTGCGGTTGTATGTATTTGGGCTTTGCAAAAATTCTTCCCAAATCCTTTTCCATTTGCCACAAAAGTATTCCTGGCTCTTTTGATTGGCAATATCGTATTTTGGCCTTTGGGCATGAATCTACCTTTGATTGCCTATGTACGAGGCATCACCGGTGATTTGAGTGTTGTGCTGACTTTATTGTTATGGAGCTCATTATTGCCATCGAGTAAGCCTATACCACTTGCTTTTAAATTGATGCTGGCAATCATTGCCTTGTGTTTTTATCCATTTGCTTTGGGATTGGGAATGATCGATCCTTATGCTTGGGGGTACGGATCGATTGCATTCCTTGGGGCGGTGCTATTAATAGCCTTAGTCTGTGGCTTGGCGAATTGGAGTAAGGGCGTTTGGATTATTGCTATCGCCATCATTGCTTGGGCTGCCCATTGGCACGAATCCGCTAATCTTTGGGATTATCTGCTCGATCCATTCTTGGCTATTTGGGCTCTGTTTGCTTTTATTGGAATGCTTTACAGAAAGCGTCGTGACAAAGCCCGTTCTGGATATTTGTTTAGACCAGGATAATTAAAAAGTCAGTAAAAAGGCCAGCAAAAAAGCCAGCAAAAGCTGGCTTTTTTATTGATCACAGTTAGTGCTTAGTCTGGAATGTTTGACTTACGAATGATTGGACCCCATTTATTAATTTCTGCCTCAAGATGTGACTTGAGACCATTTGGAGTTATCTTGTCCGGAGAAACAATATCGATATTGGCATCTTCTAAACGTTTTTTCACGTCAGGAGTATTGAGTGCTGTTTTCAAGGCGGCATTCAACTTATCCAAGATAGGCTTAGGAACACCTTTTGGTGTGTACATGCCGTGCCAAACTTTGACCTCAAAGCCTTTCAAGCCCTGTTCGTCCAAGGTGGGTACATTTGGGATTGCTGGCAAGCGCTTGAGTGTTGTTGTGCCAAATGCTTTTACACGACCATCTTTAATGTAAGGAATGGTTTGGGTAGTTTGATCGCATAACAAGTCAACCTGACCGCCTAGTAAGTCGGTCAAGGCAGGGCCAGTTCCTTTGTAAGGTATGTTGGTGAGTTTGACGCCCATGCGACTCTGAAACAAGAGTCCGCAAAGTTGGGAGACGGCACCAGGTCCTGCGTTTGCCATGGTGACTTTCGAGCCGTTGGCTTTGATGTAGGCCTCGAGCTCTTTAAAGTTATTTGCTGGGAGATCTTTTTTGCCTAGGAGCACCATTGGCACATCAGCAACTTGACCAATGTATTCAAAGTTGCTCATTGGGTCATATGGCAGCTTGTCGTACAAAGCATTGGCAGTTGCCATTCCCATGTGATGGAGATAGATGGTGTAGCCATCAGGCGCTGCTCGCGCAACTTTAGTGCTGGCAATTGTTCCGCCGGCACCATTTACGTTTTCCACTACGACTGTTTGGCCTAATGCTTGACCCATCGGGACGGCAATTAAGCGTGCAACAGAATCGGTTGGGCCGCCAGCAGCAAATGGAACGACAAGGGTAATTGACTTAGTAGGCCAATCTTTTTGGGCTAGGGCGCTAGTGCTCAGAAATGCGCCTGCAGTTAATGCAGCGGCAATTCCTGAAAATACGAACTTTTTGAGTTTCATCATGGTCTCCATCTTGTTTTTATGTTGACCAATTTTGCCAGTTTTAGAACTATTTTCGCAACTAAAGACCTTAGTGTTTACCAGTAATTGCTAGTGTTCTTTGGGCCAATAAAACGACGGGTCGATCGATCATTCGGCCATCCAGTTTGACGGCGCCACCTTTGGATGCTTTATCGGCCTCAATGACCCTCTTAGCCCAAGCAAGCTCCTCTTCTGTTGGGGTAAACGCTTTAATGACAATGGCCACTTGTTTTGGGTGAATGCAGAGCTTTCCACCAAAGCCCATGCGCTTTGCGCGCTCGGCATCATCAGTAATGCGCTCTAGGTCATCGGTCGATGGCGTAACCCCATCAATAGGCGGGGCAATTTGTGCAAGACGCGATGCCAAGACAATTTGATAGCGAGCAGTTTGCAATTCGGTTTCTTGGCGGTCACACACCATGCCAAGATCTGCTTGTAAATCTAAATTACCTAAAGCAAGGCGGATCACTTGATTGGAGTTTGCGATGGCTTTTAAGTGATCCAGGCCAATTGCAGTTTCAATCATCGGAATGATTGCGGTATTCGGAAGAATGAGGGCGGCACCATTGATTTGATCGACCGATTCACTTTTAGGGATTAATAGACAGGTGACTTGAAGTTCTTGAGCGAGGATTAAGTCGGCAGCATAAAACTTGCTACCTGGTGAGTTTGTGCGAATGACTAAGCGCTTCTTCTGCTCAGGGCTGAAGGTAGGCCACGCGGAACGAATGGCATCGCGTGCAGAAACTTTGTCTTCCTCCGCAACCGCATCCTCTAAATCTAGGACCACACCACTAGCACCGCTGTCGAGGGCCTTTGTAAAACGATCTGGGCGAGTGCCTGGCACAAATAGAAAGTTAGTGCAAAAGCCTAGGGGCGTATCAAGTGGATTCATAAATAAGGTTGTAACTAGTTCGACGGAAGAAGAAAGCCTATCTTGGCTTGTTTGCGAATATTCCACAAGAGATCGATTGCTTTACTCATCTCTGTTTGGCTTGCGCCGCCACTGTAAGCGGCTAAGCGCATTGCTTTGTCGGCGATTTCTGTGCGAGACAAGGTATTTCCAGGGTCGCCCTTGGGTTCATCCACGCGACCCTCTAGGATTTGTCCATTATTGAGATGAACTTTAACTTTGCCAATCCAACGTTGTGGGTAAGCTCCATCCACCTCAGGATCCAGTGTCATAGAAACGCGCTCACGGAATGCGCAGATCTCAGCATCATGAAAGTGTTGATCGAATTCTTGTAATCCAGCAAATTGATAGTGGGCTACCAGCGCAAGTACAGTGCCCATGGAGAATTTCGATTGGTGCACAGTTGCTGGGTCAGTCACTGGACCCAAGACATCAATTGCACCTTGATGAACCAAGGTTTCTACTTTAGCAATTTCGCTCGGCGCCAGTTTGTGTGCCAACATCACTTGCAGTAATGCATCGGCTGCTGGGTGTGTGTGACGGCATGAAGCGTAATACTTAAAGCTTGTCTCTGCTAGTGCCCAGCGACTACCGAGTCGATCAATGAGTTTGCTAGGGTCGCTATCACTGGAGATGCCCGCTGCTAAACCTTGCTTGCCCTCCAGAATATGTTGAGCACCTGTAAAACCTGCTTGTGCAATATAGGCAGACATTAATCCGGTTGAAGCGGCATGTGCTGTATGTAGTTGCTTAGAGTCGGCTGCGTCACGTAAGAACTCCCAAAGGCCGGCGGACTGCGTGCCTGCAGAGCCAAAGGCGTTAAGCATCTGTTCGGGGGAAAGCTTGAGAAGGCGTCCAACTGCAGCAGCGGCGGCTAATGTACCAGCAGTGCCAGTAGTATGAAATACCTTGTAATGGGAACGGCCTAAAAATTCACCAACCCGAATACCTACTTCATAGCCTGCTACTGCAGCCACTAACAACTCTTCACCACAGGCGCCTATCGCTTGAGCACAAGCAAGCGCTGGTGGAAATACGACAGTGGCTGGATGAAAGACGGAGCCATTGTGTACGTCGTCTTGCTCAGCAACATGTGATGCTGCAGCATTAGCCATTGCCGCTAAAAAAGGACTAGAGGTTTTGCGAGAAACTAAAACCTCCGCAGGGCCAGAGTGTGTTGCATCAAAGCCGCCCATATTTTGCGCAAACTGCGTAATGAGTTCGACTGGGCGCGAGCCTTTACCTGCAATAACCGAACCAAACCAATCGACTAATAGGTCTTCGGCGCGATTCAGAACATCTGCGGGTATATCGCTCACTTGCAGATTGGCTGCAAACTTAGCGAGTTCGCGAGAGGGATGTAGGGTGTTCATTACCTTAACTAAATAGAGGCTAAGCTAGAACAGCGCTAGCTTGCATCGTAAGCCAACCTTCGTGATCTTGCGCCCAAATTGCAATCGTATTGCCGCTAGGATCTTTTGCTAAATCGGGCTTGGCGCTCACCTTAAAGATATTGATATCGAAAGTTGGGCGAATCGCGCGGAATTCAAAACTCTTGAGCTTGCATCCAGGAATACTTTGGCGCACTAAGTCTACCAATAGAGTTGCAATCAAAGGACCGTGCACGATGAGACCTGGATAACCCTCAACCTCTGTCACATATTTACGATCGTAGTGAATACGATGACCATTAAACGTTAGTGCGGAGTAACGAAATAAAAGTACATCATCAGGTGTAATTGTTTTGCTCCACTGAGCATCAGTGGGTGCAGGTGTGGGGGCAACTGGTTTGTCATCGGGTCCGGGTGCGTCGCGATACACGATGTCATGCTCTTCGATAATGGCAAGTCCTTTTTGATTGGAGATCTTGTGATTAACCAACACGAAAATCAAATCACCAGTACGACCCGCTTTGTGAGTTACTGATTTAATCGTAGAGACTCGCTCAATTTCATCGCCAACGGCAAGCGGATTTAGCCATTCAATACGGCTACCTGCCCACATACGACGAGGCAATGGAACTGGCGGTAGAAAGCCACCACGCTTTGGATGGCCATCGGGACCAATTTCGGATTCGCGCGCATGGGGCAAGAAATACAGCCAGTGCCATAGCTCAGGCAAGAAAGTGCCTTGACTAGGCGCTGGATCTTCGCGATCTAAGGTGGCTGAGAGTGCGCGAACGGGCGCCGCTGTGACTGTGTCTTGAAGGGACTCGGTTTTACCAAGCCATTCATGTAAGTGGGTGATGGTTTGTGGTTCGACTCGCATAAGTTCCATTATGCCAATCTTGAAAAAAATTCACCCCAAAACTTACCCAAGCAAAAGGGAGATGTAATGAAATAGCAATCCAGCTAATGCGGAGCCACCCAATACTGTCAAAACACCCTTTTGAAACTTAAACAAGGCCAATCCAGCGAAGGCACAAATGAGAATAGAAACCCAAGAAATGGGGCCACCAAAACCACTTGGTAAAAAGACGTGATAGGCAAAAAATAGGCCTAGATTAGCAATGACGCCAACGACTGCAGCAGTGATTGCTGTTAGGGGTGCAGTGAATGCAAGTTTGCCATGCGTTGATTCGATGAGTGGGCCACCAACCAAGATAAAAAAGAAGGAGGGTAAAAAAGTAAACCACGTGGCAACACAGGCGCCAATCACACCAAACCAAAAAGGATTACTTGCTCCAATTGCATGTTGAATATGGCCGGCAAGGTAGCCTACAAAGGCAACCACCATAATCAGTGGGCCTGGTGTAGTTTCACCGAGCGCTAAGCCATCAATCATTTGGCTGGCACTAAGCCAATGAAAGTGTTCTACAGCCCCTTGATACACGTATGGCAACACTGCATATGCGCCACCAAAGGTCAGAAAGGCGGCCTTGGTAAAGAACCAGGCGATATTGAAATACAAGGTCTTCCAGCCAAAGATTGCTACTAAGGCACCAATCGGAATGAGCCAGCAAGAGAAAGCCACCAGGCTATGGCGGATTGTTTTTGTATAAGAAAATTTGGCATGCTCAGGCGTAGGGGTGTGATCATCGATGATGGCGCTCTCATGCTGCATCGATTCATTTTTACTGTGCGCACTTCCTTGTTGAAAATATTCCGGATATCGTTTGCCTCCCAAATAGCCAATGGCGGCGGCGATCAATACGATGATAGGAAAAGCAAGATTGAGAATGAAGATGGCAAGAAAAGATCCAAGTGCAATCCATTGGAGCGCTTGATTGCGAATCGTGCGTTTGCCTATACGCACGGCAGCATGCAACACGATTGCCGTGACTGCAGGTTTAATGCCAAAAAAGATGGCGGCGATCCAAGAAACCTGTCCGAAGGTGAGATATACCCAAGATAAGCCTATTAAGATAAATAAGGAGGGCAGCACAAAGAGTGTGCCTGCCAGAATACCGCCCCAGGTGCGGTGCATCAGCCAACCAATGTAAGTAACTAGCTGTTGAGCTTCGGGTCCCGGTAAGAGCATGCAATAGTTGAGCGCATGTAAAAAGCGCCGCTCTGAAATCCAGCGGCGCTTCTCAACTACCTCTTGATGCAGGACGGCAATCTGTCCTGCGGGCCCACCAAAACTAATGAAGCCTAGCTTGGCCCAAAACTTTAGGGCTTCGCGTAGTGAAATGCTCAAACCTCATCCATTCCGCCAACTACTTGGCTAAAGCCGTTATCTACGTAAATGATTTCGGCGGTAATGCCATTGGCAAGATCAGACAACAAGAATGCAGCAGTATTGCCCACATCATCAATTGTGACATTGCGACGTAGTGGTGCAGTTTGTTCTACTGCTTCCAAAATCTTGCCAAAGCCTTTGATGCCAGATGCAGCTAATGTTTTGATGGGACCAGCAGAAATACCATTTGCACGAATACCTTTAGGGCCTACCGAGCCTGCAAGGTAGCGTACGGATGCTTCAAGAGAAGCTTTTGCTAAACCCATGGTGTTGTAGTTGGGAACATTCTTCATGGAGCCCAAATAAGTCAGAGTGAGTAGTGAAGATTTGTCGCGCAACATTGGCAAAGCTTCCTTGGCCATCGCTGGGAAACTATATGCGGAGATGTCATGGGCAATCTTGAAGCCTTCACGAGACAGACCCTCTAAAAAGTCGCCAGCAATCGCTTCGCGCGGCGCAAAACCAATTGCATGCACAAAACCATCGAACTGAGGCCATGATTTAGCCAAATCCTTGAAAAGGGCGCTGATTTGTTCATCGCTGCCGACATCGCAGTCAAAAATCAGCTCGGTATTAAATTCTTTTGCAAAATCTACGATACGGTCCTTAAAGCGCTCGCCTACATAGGTAAAGGCAAGCTCAGCGCCTTCACGGTGGCAGGCCTTGGCAATGCCATAGGCGATGGAGCGGTTGGAGAGGAGGCCTGTGATCAGGATTTTTTTGCCGGCAAGAAAGCCCATGTTGTGTCCTTTGCTTCAAATATGATTAGCTATCTACAATTGTTGCATATATGCCTACCCTAAAACCTATTCGCCAAATTGCCTATGTATTGCTGTTAGCCCTGCTGGCAGGGCTTGGAGCCAATGCAGTTCAGGCTGGGCAGGGAATTGCGCAATACGGAAAGCCTAAGTATCCGGATGGTTTTGCCCATTTCGACTATGTGAACCCCAATGCCCCCCGCGGCGGAACCTTGGTCTTACCAAACCCAGGCCAACGAACCAGCTTTGATAAGTTCAATCCGTTTACCTTGCGCGGCGTGACTGCACCGGGTATTGATTTGATGTTTGAATCCTTGGCTGAGGGAAGTGCGGATGAAGTCTCTAGCATTTACGGATTATTGGCAGACAACATTGAAGTAGCCAAGGATCGTAAGTCAGTGACATTTCATATTCGTCCAGAGGCCAAATTTTCTGATGGCAGTTCTGTGTTGGCGGCTGACGTTAAACATAGTTTTGACACCCTCATGAGTGGCAAAGCCCATCCTCGCTATAAGACCACTTTTGCGGACATTAAAGAGGCGGTAGTTATATCAGAGCGCACGATTCGCTTTGATTTCAAGAATGACAATGCAGAGTTACCTATCTTGGCCGGGACCTTTCCCGTTTTTTCTCGCAACTGGGGCAAGCAGCCAGATGGCTCCATGATCCCATTTGAGAAGCTTGCCTTTGAGGCGCCGCTTGCAAGCGGTCCTTATTTGATTGAATCTTTTAAGGCCGGCAAGTCGATTATTTATAAAAAAAATCCAAATTATTGGGCTGATCAACTCAGCAAGCCGCTTAACGTGCGCGTTGGTTTTTATAACTTTGAGCGAGTTTTGTACAAGCTATATAGCGATGATGCTGTGAGGCTGGAGGCCTTCAAAGCAGGTGAGTTTGATGCTCTTGTAGAGTATCGCGCCAAGATTTGGGCCAAAGGATATGTTGGTTCAAAATTTGATCAAGGCATTTTGTTGAAGAAGGCATTTCTTAATCACAATGGTGCCGGGATGCAAGGTTTTGCCATGAATGTGCGTCGCCCCATTTTTAAGGATGCGCGAGTACGTGAGGCTCTAGGCTATGCCTTAGATTTCGAGTGGCTCAATCGGCAAATATTTTTTGATCAATACAGTCGTATTAATAGTTACTTTACTAATAGCGACTTAAGCGCAAATTTTGATGGTCCACGTAAGCCGACCGAAGGTGAATTGAAATTACTGAAGCCCTTGAAAGCTAAATATCCGCAATGGGTTCCAGATGCCGTCTTTGGCCCAATGCCTGCGGCACCATCAACTAATCCGCTTGGAAGTTTGCGTCAAAACTTGAAAAAAGCTCGCGAGCTTCTGATGCATGCTGGTTGGCAATATCGTGATGGCGCATTGCGCAATGAAAAGGGCGAGCCATTTCGTTTTGAAATTGTGGAAGATGGCGGCTTCTTCTTGAGGGTCATTTCTTCATACGTTCGCAACTTGGAAAAGTTGGGGGTCCAGGTGGATATCCGCACGAGTGATTTTGCTTTACATCAAAAGCGGATGAACGAGTATGACTTTGATATGACCACTGTCCGTTTTCAGGATTCTCAAAATCCAGGTAATGAGCTCTGGGACCGCTTTGGTAGTCAGGCCGCCAAAGAAAAGGGCTCCGATAACGTCATTGGTATTCAGTCTCCGGTGGTTGATGCCTTAATTGATGAAATAACTAAAGCGCAAAATCGTGAGCAATTAAGAACGGCTACTAGGGCGCTTGACCGTGTCTTATGGAATAGTTATTACGTAGTTCCTCAGTGGTACAACCCAACCCATCGGGTCGCTTTTCGCCACGAGATGCGCTATCCAGAACCTCCTTTGTACTATTCGGCTGAACTGTGGATCATGCAAAATTGGTGGAAAGAGGAAGTGAAATAATGCGAGGTCAAATGCGCACCTACATCTTTAAACGTTTGCTCTTAATGATTCCCACCATCTTGGGGGTTTTAACTTTGACCTTTGCGGTAGTGCAATTTGTTCCCGGTGGGCCCGTTGAGCAAATGGTGCTTGAACTCAAGGGTAAAGGTAGTGCGGCTACAGGTGGTTCAGAGTCTTCGGGTTCTGGTGCGACCTATCGTGGTCGTCAAGGTGTTGATGCGCAACGTTTAGAGGAGGTGAAGGCCTTATACGGCTTCGACAAGCCACCTCTAGAGCGTTATTTCATGATGTTGGGCCGCTTTGCGCGATTTGATTTGGGGCAGAGTTATTATCAGCATGAGAGCGTTTGGACATTGGTGGTTTCCAAACTACCAGTCTCTATCAGTATTGGTCTGTGGACCTTCTTTATTACTTATTTAGTATCGATTCCATTGGGCATCGCCAAAGCGGTGCGGGATGGTTCGCGTTTCGATGCAGTTACCAGTAGCATGATTTTGGTGGGGTATGCGATCCCAGGTTTTGTATTGGGAGTTTTATTGCTGGTTCTTTTTGGTGGCGGTAGCTTCCTACAGCTATTTCCATTACGAGGACTAACTTCCGATAACTGGAGTGAATTGAGTTTGATTGGCAAAGTCATGGATTACTTGTGGCATTTAGTCTTGCCAATCACCGCGTCGGTTTTGGGAAGTTTTGCTGTGGTCACTATGTTGACCAAGAACTCGTTTTTAGAAGAGATTCGCAAGCAATATGTGCTGACTGCGCGAGCAAAGGGGCTTACTGAAAAACAAGTGCTATGGAAGCATGTTTTCCGCAATGCCTTGCTACCCTTAGTAACTGGTTTTCCGGCGGCATTTATTGGCGCATTCTTTACTGGTTCCTTGTTGATTGAGACGCTGTTCTCGTTAGATGGGCTGGGCTTACTTTCCTATGAATCCGTTATGCGTCGCGATTACCCAGTGGTTTTTGGCACTTTGTATTTATTTACATTGATAGGCTTGTTCACTAAGCTCATTTCAGATCTTTGCTACGTCTATGTAGATCCACGCATTCAGTTTGGTGCTGGAGGCGGCTCATGAGTCGTTGGCAGCGTTTTAAAAATAGCCGCATGGGTTATGCAAGCCTATGGATTTTCTTGACCCTATTTGGCTTATCGATGTGCGCCGAGCTGATTGCGAATGACAAACCTTTAGTAGTTCGCTATGAGGGCCATTTTTATTTTCCCATCGTGAAGAGTCAGCCTGAGACAGTTTTTGGTGGTGACTTTGCTACCCCAACGGATTTCTTGGATCCCGATATTCGCCGTAATATCACTAGCAATGGCAATTGGGCAATTTACCCGCCAATTCACTATAGCTATGAGACGCTGAACTATTTTTCCAAGGTGCCAAATCCTGCACCCCCATCCTGGGAGAACTGGCTGGGGACGGATGATCGTGGGCGCGATGTATTGGCGCGTCTCATTTATGGTTTTCGCTTATCCATTCTCTTTGGTTTAGCACTCACGATTGTTGGGGTGAGTGTGGGCATCATCACCGGATCCTTAATGGGATTTTTTGGCGGCAAGTTTGACTTAATCTCACAGCGCCTCATAGAGATCTGGTCAGCAATGCCTGAGCTCTACTTACTAATCATTTTTGCTTCGATCTTTAATCCCAGCGTTTCTTTATTGATTATTCTGTTGGCCGCTTTTGGTTGGATGGGTTTATCAGATTACGTCCGCGCAGAATTTTTCCGCAACCGTGCCTTGGAATATGTGCGTGCTGCAAGAGCATTGGGT
The DNA here is from genome assembly GCF_018687075.1 of Polynucleobacter sp. MWH-UH35A. Lineage (NCBI taxonomy): Bacteria > Pseudomonadati > Pseudomonadota > Betaproteobacteria > Burkholderiales > Burkholderiaceae > Polynucleobacter > Polynucleobacter sp. MWH-UH35A. Next base: position 1,111,708 of record NZ_CP061285.1, on the reverse strand, counting down.
TTGACCAATGCTCAAATCATGTGGCGTCACATTTTGCCCAATAGCTTGACTCCGGTGATTACCTTTTTGCCGTTTCGAATGAGTGCAGCTATTTTGTCTCTCACCAGCTTAGACTTTTTGGGCTTAGGTGTTCCTCCGGGAACACCAAGCCTTGGCGAGCTGCTCTCACAAGGGAAAAGCAATCTGGACGCATGGTGGATTTCCTTATCCACTTTCGTGGTCTTGGTTGCAACCTTATTGCTATTAACGTTTATGGGCGAAGCATTGCGCAACGCTTTTGATTCTCGCAAGGCTGGCTTAATGAGTGGAGGGCGCTCATGAGCGAAGCCTCAAACCAAAAGCAGGCCTTATTGCGTTATGAAGCGTTATCGATTTCATTTGGAGCAGGTCGCCGTGAAAAATTCGCCGTCAGAAATCTGGATTTAGAAATTGGTGTCGGTGAACGTGTTGCGTTAGTAGGTGAATCCGGCTCCGGTAAAACGCTTACTGCGCTAGCCCCATTGCGTTTAGAGCCTGAAGGTGCCAAAGTTTCTGGAAAGATTCTGTGGAATAAGAAAGACGGGAAGGGTGCCGTCGATTTGCTTTCCATGTCGATGCAAGAGATTCGGGAAATTCGTGGTCGTGAAATAGCGATGGTGTTTCAGGAGCCGATGACGGCGTTAAATCCATTGTTTACTGTCGGCAATCAAATCATTGAGGCAGTTCAAATCTATCAACCCTTGATTTCTAAGGCGGACTCAATTCAAGCTGCAATTGACTTGCTAAGAAAGACCGGCATCCCTGAACCTGAGCGTCGTTTTTATTCTTACCCCCACCAACTCTCTGGCGGGCAAAGACAGCGCGCGATGATTGCTATGGCTTTAGCTTGTAAACCTCGGCTGTTGATCGCCGATGAGCCGACAACCGCTCTAGATGTAAGTCTGCGTTTGCAAATCTTGGATTTACTTAAAGAGTTGCAAGAGGAATCCAAGGATCATGGTGGGATGGGGATACTCCTCATTACGCATGATCTTAATTTGGTAAAACATTTCGCACAGCGTGTGGCAGTGTTAAACCAAGGCAATCTAATGGAGTCGGGCTCTACGAAACAGGTCTTTGAGCACCCCGCAGATCCATACACTCGTGCTTTAGTGAACAGCGAACCAGTGCGCGACTTGGCACCGCTCATGCCTCTTGCGCCTGTCTTATTACAAACAGAAGAGCTTTCAGTGGCCTATCCAAGTTCAGAATCTGTTTCGTGGTTTAAAAAAGCGCCAGCCCACAAAGTTTTGAAAAAAGTCAGCTTTGAACTGAAGCAAGGGCAGACCATTGGTGTAATTGGTGAGTCAGGCTCCGGTAAGACAACCTTGGGCATGGCCGTACTCGGTTTACTAGGGGATTCTGCAGCGCAAGTGTCGGGTTACGTTGATGTACTTGGAAGTGACTGGCAAAAACTCAAGCCAGCTGAGAGGCGAGCAATGCGCTCCAGTTTGCAGGTGATCTTTCAAGATCCATTTGGTTCCCTATCGCCGCGCATGAATGTCCTGCAAATTGTTTCTGAGGGTTTGGATGTTCACTTTCCTAAACTTTCTGCTGCAGAGCGTGAAACACGCGTAGTAGACATGCTTAAAGAAGTTGGCTTGGATCGCTCCGCACTATTGCGTTATCCGCACGAGTTTTCTGGAGGTCAGCGTCAGCGGATTGCAATTGCTCGCGCACTCATTTTGCGTCCGCAAATTTTGGTCTTGGATGAGCCCACCTCCGCATTGGATGTCTCAATTCAAAAACAGGTGCTTGCACTCCTCACGGAGTTGCAGAAGAAGTACAACTTGGCCTACCTTATGATTAGCCATGACTTAGCCGTGATTCGGGCGATGTCGCATGAGGTCATGGTGCTGAAGGGTGGCAAAGTGATCGAATTTGGTGATACCGAAGCCTTGATCAAGCATCCTCGCCAGACTTATACCAAAGAGCTTTTTGCGGCCGCCGAGCTGACCTAAGAGGTCGCAAGAGAGGGGTGAAAACCTCGCTCAAATGGTCTAAATTGGTGCATCTGCCCGGATTTAATGCAAAATTATCTTTATAAACAATGACTTATGTTTATATTGAAGACTTGGTTAATTAAGGGTTCTTTGCTAAACTGGTCAGATGTCATTGAAAAAAGCACTGCTTACAAAAGTACTGGGCCTCAGTTTTGGCGCATTCATCGCTGTGTCAGCCTATGCGGCAGATCCGGTTGCTGAAGCGTCGTCCGATGCTGCGGTTCCCAAGGAGAGCATGTTCCAGGCTGGACGATCTTATATTGCCCGCGTTTCTGATCGCTTGGCCGACACTGTAACCGGGAAATCAGAAGAGCTTATTAACCGCGCTATGGAAGTGATTGGCGTGCGTTATCGCTGGGATACTGAATTGCCACAATCAGGATTGGATGGCAGTAGTTTTGTTGGTTATGTTTTTAAAGACAAGCTTGGATTTTTATTGCCACGCAAATCTACCCAAATGAGTCGCGTTGGAAAACCGATTACCCGCGAAGAACTGCAACCAGGTGACCTCGTATTTTTTAATACGATGCGCCTCACTTTTTCTCATGTTGGTATTTATGTTGGTGACAACAAATTTATTCACTCGCCATCAAAGGGTGCTAATGTTCGAGTGGATGATCTTGGAAGCCTTTATTGGGATAAGCGTTTCGATGGCGCACGTCGCTTAGATGGTAGCGATAATCTCGATGATGCAGAGCGTCAAGAACTTCTGAATGAAGTCAAAAATCTTAAACGTAAGTCACGCAGCCTTTAAGTAATTGCTCTGCAGCCTCATGGTTGCTAGCCCTTCAGTTTCTCTTTAATCAATCCTATTTGTTCTTGGGCCGCTACTTCACCGGCGAGTATGGCTGCATTTCTAGATTTGAAATCACCACCACTCATTTGCTTTAGTTGTGGTTGAATCACAATATCGGCACTTTTTAATTCATATTGATTAATACTTCGCTGCATGATCGAGATGGTCTGCTGAAGAACGCCTAAGGTTCCACTAGCATCTTGATGCACTGGCTCAGAAGAAATGTTGACGGCAATCACTAGTGTCGCCCCCATTTGTCTTGCGTAACTTACGGGCACGGGTGCTACCAATCCGCCATCAACATATTCTTTGCCGCTAATGACGGCTGGCTGAAATACTCCTGGAACGCTGCAGGATGCGCGTACTGCCAAACCAGTATTGCCAGTTCTAAATAAAACCCCTTTGCCTGACTGTAATTCAGTGGCGACAATTCCCAAGGGGATGCGCATTTGTTCAATCGATTTGTTTTGCACCTCTCGGTTAACCATATTCTGTAGCGCATCACCCTTAATGAGACCGCCAAAACGCCCTGCAAATGGGAGTCCCCAGTCGGCAATCGTGGCTTCATCCAAGTTCAAGGCTAAGCGATTGAGGTCATTGCCGGTTGCGCCGGATGCCAGTAGGGCGGCAATAACACTGCCTGCGCTGCTACCAACCACAATATCGGGCCGGATGCCTTGGGCCTCCAGAGCTTTAATGACGCCTACATGCGCAAAGCCACGAGCTGCACCCGCACCTAGCACCAAGCCAAGCACAGGCCTCTTGCTGCCGATCAGACTACAGGCGCTCAGGCCCAAGCTACCCATACCAAGACTAAGGGTCCCAAGCCCCCCGAGACTCAGAAACTGGCGGCGCTCGATGGAATCCGGGGTATTGGGGGTGGATAAAGGGGGTTTGGTGGAATTCTTATGCATGTGGCTATTGTATTGAGCCTACCTTATAATGGGCGCAAGGTGAACGAAAAGGACTTCGTTTCAGCGCGGACATATTCCAATAAGAACTGATGAGATGGATTGTCCGTAGTCGCTAGAGAGCACCAAAACCCATTACTGAATACATTTTTAAAGCCTAATCAGGATTGCTCCTGGTAGCCCGAATTTTATGGATGATCACAATAAGCGCGTAATTGAAACTGCACTCCTTTGCGCACAGGAGCCACTCACCGTTGCTGATTTATCTCGCTTATTTGTTGAGGATGTCACCATCGCAGACATTGATGAGGCTTTAATCGAGCTACAACGTGCATGGGATGAAAAAGGCATGGAGTTAGTGCACATCGCAACTGGGTGGCGCTTCCAGAGTCGTCTCTCGATGCGTGAGTATCTTGATCGCCTAACACCAGAGAAACCACCGAAGTATTCCCGCGCTGTGATGGAAACCTTGGCCATCATTGCTTATCGTCAGCCGGTAACACGTGGCGAGATAGAAGAAATTCGTGGCGTGGCGGTGAGCAGTAATGTGATGAAGCAATTAGAAGATCGTGGTTGGGTAGAAGTGATTGGCCACAAAGAAACCGTTGGCCGTCCAGGTTTATATGCCACCACCAAGCAATTCTTAGATGATCTCAGCCTTACCAACCTACAGAGCCTGCCAATTTTGGAAGATGCTGCGCCTATGGCGGCTGCCGAACAATTAGGTCAAGCTGTAATGGAGTTTGACCCTACTGCAACAGTTGAGACGGTGATTATTGATGGTGACGCACAAGAGATAAGCGAGATAAGCGAGACTGAAATTGAAGTAGTAGAAATGGTTGTTGATGAAACAAGCTCTGAAGTTGCTGAAGAAGAAATTACCCCTGAGTCTGAAGACAATCCAGGCGAAACAAAAAATAATTAATGACAAGCTCTAACGAAAACGATTCATCCCCGGTAGTAAATCCATCGCCAACCCCTTCTAATTCAGACGCGCCATTAAATACTGATGGTCAAAATTCTGAGGGTGGGGAGCGTGGTGAGCGTCGCCCCCGTCGCCAAGGTGCCGGTGGTGGTAAGCATCCATTTAACAAGAAGCGCCCCTTTAATAAGGATAGGCCGCGTCGCCAGGGTGGTGATGCCAATGGTTCGCGTGAAGGCGGTAACCAAGGGAATGCAAAATTAGCCCCCAATCCTGCAGAGAGTGAGGCCTTGTTTGCTTCGGTGGTATCTGGTGAATTTGATGCAGCCTTAGATGCACCAGAAGTTCAAGAGATTAAAAATCCGGATGGTGTAAATGAGAGTGAGATCTCCCATCAAACTGGTGCAGAGCGTCGCGCACAACGCGCTCAACGTGCGCGTGAAGATGAAGATCCGGATGCGCCAACTGAAGATGAAGTGAGCAGTTTGCAGTTTGCAAACGTTGATGAATTACCTCTTAGTTTGCGTGATGAAGTCTGGTCAGATCTCGATGGTTTAGATGATGATGCTGACGACGAAGATACAGTGAAGTTGCATAAAGTATTGGCCGACGCTGGTATGGGCTCCCGTCGTGATATGGAAGACTTGATTATTCAAGGGCGCGTATCAGTAAATGGTTTGCCTGCTCACATTGGCCAACGCATTGGTCCAGCGGATCAAGTGCGTATTAATGGCAAGCCAGTTCATCGCAAGATTCAGACTAAGCCGCCACGCGTGATCATGTATCACAAGCCTGCAGGCGAGATCGTGAGCCAGTCAGACCCTGAGGGTCGTCCAACAGTATTTGATCGCCTGCCAAAGCCGCGTCAGGGGCGTTGGATTGCGGTAGGCCGTCTGGACTTTAATACCGAAGGTCTGTTGTTATTCACTACCTCTGGTGAGTTGGCAAATCGTTTAATGCATCCACGTTACGGAGTGGAGCGTGAGTATGCTGTCCGCATTTTGGGTGAGTTGAGCCAAGAAAATACCTCACTATTAAAAAGCGGAATTACGCTCGATGATGGTCAAGCAAAATTTCTACGTCTAGCAATGGGTGGTGGTGATGGTGCTAACCGTTGGTATCACGTAGCATTAACTGAGGGGCGTAATCGCGAAGTGCGTCGTATGTTTGAAGCGGTTGGTCATACTGTATCCCGCTTAATTCGAACTCGTTATGGCATTTTCTTACTACCTCCACGCTTACGACGTGGTAAATGGGAAGAAATTGAAGCGGGCGGCATCTATAACTTAATGAAGTCTGCTGGCTTAAAAATGCCGCAACCACAAGATAAGGGTCGCAACCCCAATGCCAATAATCGCGATCGTCGTCCTATGGGGGAAGACTTTCAGCCGGATCCAATGCAAACCTCAGTTTCTTACTGGGGCTCGCGCGATGCTTTAACTCTCGCTAGTGGCCATAACGGCCTAACGCACCAGGGTAGAGGCGGCAAACCTGGTGGTGGAGGCAGTTCTGGCGAAGGACGTGGGCCATTCCGAGGCCGTTCTCAAGGCGGTAGACCAAGTCAAGGCGGTCAAGGTGGCCAGGGCCAAAATCGGAATAAAGGGGCCAAAGTTCACCATGGACAGTCAGCTTTTGTTACAGGTAACCCGCAAAGCCCTGGAAATGGGCCTAAAAGAGGTGCACCAAAAGGGCGAAAACCCTTCCATAAAGGGCCCAGAAAACCGCGAAATCCAGGCGAAAGCTTCTGATTTGTATCGGTTTTCTGCTAAATAGGCTATAATTTTGGTCTTACAGCAGGATTCTGCTGTTTTGGTTGTTACCGACTGATGTTGCGATCAACGTAAGTCGGCCTGTTCTGAATTTCGAGAATATGGGCTTTGAAGCCCATTTTTTTTTGCCATTTTGGTATGAAGGGGTGTCGTGAAGGATCAGCAGGTTATTTCTGCAGAGCTGGAAAACTTAGGTTACACGCTAGTCGATATCGAGCGTGAAGCCGGAGGTTTGTTGCGCGTCACGATTGAAAACCCAGACTACGAGCGTTTGATTACGGTGTTGGATTGCGAAAAGGTAAGTCATCAGTTGAGCTATACCTTGCCAGTTGAAAACATCCCTTATGAGCGTTTGGAGATCTCATCCCCAGGATTGGATCGACCAGTGAAAACTGCTGCTGATTTTGAGCGCTTCGCTGGCATGGAAGTAGATTTGAAGTTGCGTGTTGCTGTTGGCAATCGCAAGAATTTTCGTGGTGAGTTGCAAGGTTTGCTGAGTGGTGAGTTGAATTCACCAGACGCAAAGTTTGGTTTGGTATTTGAGGGTGCTGATGGTCAGCCTTCTCAATTGGAGTTCTCTTTAGCCGAGGTCGATAAGACTCGGTTGGTCCCTGTTATTGATTTCAAAGGAAGAAAGTCATGAGCCGAGAAGTTCTCATGTTGGCAGACGCGTTAGCGCGTGAAAAGAACGTTGATCAAGCGATCGTATTCGAAGCGTTGGAGATGGCTTTGGCCTCTGCGACCAAGAAACGCTATGCTACAGAAGATGTAGATATCCGCGTTTCAATTGATCGCGAGACTGGTGAATACGAAACCTTCCGCCGTTGGTTGGTAGTGCCTAACGAAGCCGGTTTGCAAGAGCCTGATAAAGAAATTCTGCAATTTGAAGCTCAAGAACAGCTTGCTGATATGGAAGTTGGCGACTACATCGAAGAGCAAATCGAATCTTTAGCCTTTGGTCGTATTGGTGCGCAAGCTGCCAAGCAAGTGATCTTGCAACGCATTCGTGATGCGGAGCGTGAGCAAATTTTGAACGACTACCTTGAGCGTGGCGAAAAAGTCATGACCGGTACCGTTAAACGTGCTGACAAAAATGGCCTCATTATTGAATCCGGTCGCGTAGAAGCATTGCTGCGTCGCGATCAAATGATTCCAAAAGAGAACTTGCGCTCTGGCGATCGTGTACGCGCATACATTTTGAAAGTGGATCGCGAAGCGCGCGGCCCACAAATTGAACTCTCACGTACTTGCCCAGAGTTTTTAATCAAATTATTTGAGAACGAAGTTCCTGAGATGGAGCAGGGCCTGCTTGAGATCAAAGGTGCTGCTCGCGATCCTGGTATCCGCGCAAAGATTGCCGTAATTACTTATGACAAGCGTATCGACCCAATCGGTACTTGCGTTGGTGTACGTGGTACACGCGTTACCGCGGTACGCAATGAAGTAGCAGGCGAAGCGGTGGATATCGTGTTGTGGTCTGAAGATCCTGCCCAGTTTGTGATTGGCGCTTTGGCTCCAGCCCAAGTGTCTTCTATCGTGGTTGACGAAGAGCGTCACGCTATGGACGTGGTGGTTGATGAAGAGAATTTGGCAATTGCGATTGGCCGAAGCGGACAAAACGTGCGTTTGGCAAGTGATTTGACTGGATGGCAGATCAATATCATGACTCCTGAAGAGTCTGCTGAGAAAACTGAAAAAGAAGCTTCATCTGTACGTCAGTTGTTTATGGACAAATTGGACGTAGACCAAGAAGTGGCTGATATCTTGATTGAAGAAGGCTTCAATACATTGGAGGAAGTGGCTTACGTGCCATTGTCTGAGATGTTAGAAATCGATTCATTTGATGAAGACACAGTGAATGAGTTGCGTACTCGCGCTCGTGACTCCTTGTTGACTATGGAGTTGGCAAAAGAAGAGCGTATTGGTGAAGTATCACAAGACCTGCGCTCCTTAGAGGGAATGACAACAGAACTGATTGCGAAGCTTGCTGACAATCAAGTTCATACCCGTGACGACCTTGCTGAACTAGCTGTTGATGAGCTAGTTGAGGCGACACAAATTGACGAAGAAACTGCGAAAACGCTCATCATGAAAGCGCGCGAACATTGGTTTACTTCATGAGAGGAAGTAGTGCATGGCAACAACAGTAAAAGTACTCGCTAAAGAATTAAAACGTACCGCGCCAGACCTCTTGGAGCAGTTGAAGGCGGCCGGTATTGAAAAAGGTTCTGAGGACGACAGCATTACCGAAAAGGACAAAACTGTCCTGCTCGAGCATCTGCAAAAAGCACACGGCAGCGCAGATACTGGCGCGCGCAAAAAGATTACTTTGATCAAGCGCGAAAGTTCTGAAATTCGTCAGGCAGATTCTGCTGGGCGCACTCGCACTGTGCAGGTTGAGGTTCGTAAAAAGCGAGTGCTTGTTAAGGCAGGCGATAAAGCGCCTGAAGTAACGCCAGAAGCTTCTCCAGCAAAAGCAGAAACAAAAGCTGCACCAGCTAAGCCCGTTATTTCTGAGGAAGAATTAGAAAAACGCGCAGCTGAAGCAACACGCCAAGCAGAATTGCTTGCTCGTCAAGAGGCGGAAATGAAGGCGGCTGAAGAAGCCCGCCAGAAAGAAGTTGCTCCAGTAGCGAAAGAAGTGGCTCCAGTTGATGAGGCTCCCGCTGTTGCGGCTGCTGCTGCAGAGAAAAAAGCAAGCGCAGATAAAGCTGCAAAAGAGCTGGCTGCATCTAAAGAAAAAGAATTAGCAGACATTCGTGCGCGTCGTGCAGCTGCTGAAGCTGAAGCTTTAGCGATTCGCGACATGATGAGTGCCCCTGCTCGTGTTCTAAAGGCACCAAGCGAAATTGCTGCTGAAGAAGCGAAAAAGGGAACTCTACATAAGCCTGCAAAAGCTGAAGGTGCTGATGACAAGAAGAAGGCTGTCGCTAAAGTTGGCGGTAAAACCATTAAGTCTTCTGAGACATCCTCCACTTGGCAAGAAGAAGGCGCCAAGAAGCCTGGTGGCTTAAAGACTCGTGGAGATACCTCTGGAGGTGTTGGCGGTTGGCGTTCAGGCGGTGGTCGTAAGAAGCAGCGTCAAATCGCAGAAGCGAACGTGGATACAAACTTCCAGGTTCCTACCGAGCCGGTCGTGCGCGATGTTCACGTACCAGAAACCATTACTGTTGCTGAGTTGGCTCATGCAATGGCGGTGAAGAGTGCAGAAGTCATTAAGTTGCTGATGGGTATGGGCCAAATGGTCACTATCAATCAAGTGCTTGATCAAGATACTGCCATGATCATTGTTGAAGAGATGGGCCATAAGGCTCATGCTGCAAAATTAGATGATCCCGATTTAGATCTCGGTACCGATGGACACGATGCAGAATTGTTGCCTCGTCCACCAGTCGTAACGGTAATGGGTCACGTTGACCACGGTAAAACCTCTTTGCTTGACAAGATTCGCGCTGCAAAAGTAGCGACCGGCGAAGCTGGTGGCATTACGCAGCATATTGGCGCTTACCATGTGGAAACACCACGCGGCATGATTACGTTTTTAGATACCCCGGGTCACGAAGCCTTTACGGCAATGCGCGCTCGTGGTGCTAAGGCAACTGACATCGTGATCTTGGTTGTGGCAGCAGATGACGGCGTGATGCCGCAAACTAAAGAAGCGATTCACCATGCGATAGCTGGTGGCGTACCTTTGGTAGTGGCGATCAATAAGATTGACAAACCAGAAGCTAATTCTGAGCGCGTTAAAACCGAATTGGTTGCAGAGCAAGTGGTTCCGGAAGAATATGGTGGCGATGTGCCATTTATTCCGGTATCCGCTAAAACAGGTGAAGGTATTGATGCTTTGCTAGAGAACGTACTCTTGCAAGCTGAGATCTTGGAATTAAAAGCGCCAAAAGAAGCTCCAGCTCAAGGCTTGGTCATTGAAGCACGTTTGGACAAGGGTAAGGGCCCAGTTGCAACTGTATTGGTTCAATCCGGCACCCTTAAGCGTGGCGACATGTTATTAGCTGGCTCTACATTTGGCCGTGTTCGCGCCATGATGGATGAGAACGGTAAGCCATGTAGCGAAGCTGGTCCATCAATACCAGTTGAGATCCAAGGTTTGTCTGAGGTTCCTGCAGCAGGCGAAGCGGTGCAAGTAGTTCCTGATGAGCGTAAGGCTCGTGAGATTGCATTATTCCGTCAAGGTAAGTTCCGTGACGTGAAGTTAGCTAAGCAGCAAGCAGTCAAACTAGAGACTATGATGGAAAACATGGGCGAAGGTGCGATTGAAGCGAAATTATTGCCACTCATCATCAAAGCGGACGTACAGGGCTCTCAAGAAGCTTTATCTCAGTCATTGATGAAACTCTCCACTCCAGAAGTGAAAGTCCAGATCGTTCACGCTGCGGTAGGTGGTATTTCTGAAACTGATGTGAACTTGGCGGTTGCTTCTAAAGCAGTCATTATTGGCTTTAACTCTCGTGCGGATGCAGCAGCTCGTAAGCTGGCTGAGAACAATGGTGTTGATATTCGTTATCACAACATCATTTATGACGCAGTTGATGAGGTGAAATTGGCCTTGAGCGGCATGTTGACTCCAGATAAGAAAGAAGAAATCACCGGTCTCGTTGAGATCCGCCAAGTCTTCTTGGTATCGAAAGTTGGCGCAATTGCCGGTTGCTTGGTGGTTGACGGTATCGTTAAACGCACTTCAAGTGTTCGCCTCTTGCGTGACAACGTGGTTGTTTGGACGGGCGAGTTGGACTCTCTCAAGCGCTTTAAAGATGATGCTAAAGAAGTTCGTGCCGGTGTTGAGTGTGGCCTGTCATTAAAAGGCTACAACGACATTAAAGAAGGTGACCAACTTGAGGTCTTTGAAGTAACTGAAGTGGCTCGTTCACTTTAAGCTTTCTCAGTAATATGCATAAGACAAGCCCGCATCGTAACCAGCGTCTCGCCGATCAAATTCAGCGAGACCTGGCCGAGCTCATTCCGCGTGAATTACGTAGCCCGAGCTTGGGTTTAATTACTTTGCAAAGTATTGAGCTCACACCTGATTTGGCACACGCTAAAGTGTTTTTTACGGTTTTAGGTGCTGAGTCTGAACATGCACAAAAAGCACTTCAAGAAAAAGCAGGGTATTTGCATTCACTTTTATTCAAGCGCTTGCATATTCATACTGTTCCTACATTGCATTTTCACTATGACAGCTCAGTCGAGCATGGCATAGAAATGTCTCGATTGATCGATCAAGCAGTAGAGAGCGATCATAAAGACGAGACAAAGTAATTCATGTCCACCAGAATCGACGGCGTTGTTTTGCTAGATAAACCTGCTGGAATGAGTTCACAGGGTGCTGTCACCGCTGTGAAGCGCGCTTTTAATGCTGACAAAGCGGGTCATACTGGTACCTTGGATCCAATGGCTACTGGTTTATTGCCAATCTGCTTGGGTGAGGCGACTAAGTATTCGCAAGATTTGCTCGAAGCAGATAAAACCTATATTGCTCGTGTGAAGTTTGGTTCCCGTACCGATACCGGTGATGCTGAAGGGCTCACTATTGAAGAATTACCTTTGCCAGCATTCGCAAGTGACGCAGAGATAAAAATCGCCTTGGATGCGCTGTTACCTAAATTTACTGGTGCTATTTCACAAGTGCCGCCAATGTATTCAGCGCTCAAGCGTGATGGCAAACCTCTATATGAATATGCTCGTGCCGGTGTTGAATTAGAGCGCACCCCAAGAGATATTACGATTCATTCGATTCGCTGGACAGATGTTCAATGGCCTGAAGCAACTTTAGAGGTCAGTTGCAGTAAGGGTACTTATATTCGTGTTTTAGCTGAGGACATTGGCAATGCCCTGGGTTGTGGTGCCCATTTGGTTGGCTTGCGCCGTACCGAAGTAGGTCACCTTAATCTCGAACAGTCCTTTACGATTGAATCCATCCAAAGTGGCTTGCAAAATAGCGCTAACTACATATTGCCTGTTGATGCCTTGTTGCAGACTTTGCCGCATTTAACCGTGGATGAGCAACAAGCGAAGCGTCTTGAGATGGGGCAGCGTGTGCCGCTGAATTTGCCATCGATAGAGGCATTGGTACGTATTTATCGTGCGACCGCTGCTCCCCATAACTTTATTGGTACTGCTGATTGGCGCTCTGGAGTTTTACATCCCAAGCGTTTAATTTCCCAGACACATTAATTAAACATTCTTTATAACCCTTTTACTTATCTTTAACTTTAGAAGCTTCACATGACTAAACGCGCACTTCGTAATATCGCCATCATCGCCCACGTTGACCACGGTAAAACTACCTTGGTTGACCAACTCTTGCGCCAATCTGGCACATTCCGCTCTAATGAAAAAATGACCGAACGCGTCATGGACTCAAATGATTTGGAAAAAGAGCGTGGCATTACTATTTTGTCCAAGAACTGTGCAGTGGAATATGACGGCACCCATATCAACATCGTTGATACCCCAGGACATGCGGACTTCGGTGGTGAAGTAGAGCGTGTTCTCTCCATGGTGGATGGCGTATTGCTTTTGGTTGACGCGGTTGAAGGCCCAATGCCACAAACTCGTTTCGTGACTAAGAAAGCTTTGGCATTAGGTTTGAAACCTATCGTAGTGATTAACAAGGTTGACCGCCCAGGCGCACGAACTGATTATGTAATCAATGCAACCTTTGAATTGTTTGACAAATTGGGTGCCACTGAAGAGCAGTTGGATTTCCCGGTTGTTTATGCTTCAGGTCTGAATGGCTATGCTGGCATGACTGATGATGTGCGCGAGGGGGATATGCGTCCATTATTTGATACCGTGCTTAAGCATGTTCCAGTGCGTGATGACAATCCAGAAGGTCCATTGCAGTTACAAATTACCTCAATCGAATACAGCACCTACGTTGGTAAGATCGGTGTTGGCCGTGTAAACCGCGGTACGGTAAAGCCAGGTATGGATGTGGTGTTTATGGATGGCCCTGAAGGTGTGCAGCGCAAAGGCCGTATTAACCAAGTATTGAAATTCCGCGGCTTAGAGCGAGAGTTGGTAGATGAAGCTCAAGCAGGCGATATCGTGTTGGTAAATGGTATTGAAGATTTGGCAATTGGTACAACAATTTGTGCGCCTGATACTCCAGAAGCCTTGCCAATGCTCAAAATTGATGAGCCGACATTAACCATGAACTTCATGGTGAACACTAGCCCATTGGCTGGTCGTGAAGGTAAGTTTGTAACGAGTCGTCAGATTCGTGAGCGTTTGGATCGTGAATTAAAGTCCAATATGGCTTTGCGCGTAAAAGATACTGATGATGACACCGTCTTTGAAGTATCAGGTCGTGGTGAATTGCATCTCACTATCTTGGTAGAAACAATGCGTCGTGAAGGCTATGAGCTGGCGGTTTCTCGTCCACGCGTTGTATTTCATGAAGAAAACGGCGTAAAGATGGAGCCGTATGAGAACTTAACGGTTGACGTTGAAGATACAACTCAAGGCGCCGTTATGGAGGACTTGGGTAAGCGTAAAGGTGAATTACTCGACATGGTGAGCGACGGTAAAGGTCGTACTCGTCTTGAGTACCGCATCCCAGCGCGTGGTTTGATCGGCTTCCAGGGCGATTTCATGACTATGACCCGTGGTAACGGTTTGATGAGTCATACATTTGATTCTTATGCACCAGCAAAAGACGGTATCTTGGGTGAGCGCCATAACGGTGTATTGATTAGCCAAGACGATGGCGAAGCAGTAGCCTACGCATTGTGGAAGTTACAAGACCGTGGCCGTATGTTTGTCAGCCCTGGCGATCCTTTGTATGAAGGCATGGTGATCGGTATTCACAGCCGCGATAATGACTTGGTTGTAAACCCAATTAAAGGTAAGCAATTAACCAACGTCCGTGCCTCTGGAACTGATGAAGCAGTGCGCTTGGTAACTCCGATCGCAATGAACTTAGAGTACGCAGTGGAGTTTATTGATGATGATGAGTTGGTTGAAGTAACGCCGAAGAGTATTCGTATTCGTAAGCGCTATCTCAAGGAGCATGAGCGTAAAAAAGCCTCGCGTGAGTAAGCTGGCCTAGGCTGCACAACAAAAGTCACCTGCGGGTGGCTTTTGTTCTTCATTCAATACCAATATTTCAAAAATAGTATTTCAGAGTCAGAAAAGTACATTAATGCTGCCATCTATTGAACAACGTCTTGCCCAAGAGTTATCCGCCAAACCAGCGCAAGTAGCTGCTGCTATCGCTTTGATGGATGAGGGGGCTACAGTACCCTTTATTGCCCGCTACCGCAAAGAGGCTACTGGAGGCTTGGATGATGCTCAGTTACGTTTATTGGAAGAGCGTTTGACATATTTGCGAGAGTTGGAAGATCGTCGCAAAACCATCGTTGCTTCCATTGAAGAGCAGGGCAAGATGACACCTGAATTGCTGAAAGCCATCATGCTGGCAGAGGATAAGACTCGTCTAGAAGATCTTTATTTGCCTTATAAGCCTAAACGCAGAACAAAGGCGCAGATTGCATTGGAGGCGGGTTTGGAGCTACTGGCAAATGATTTGCTCGCTAATCCTAATCTAGATCCTGAAGCAGAGGCCATTAAATACATTAAAGAAGCATTTGAAGTGGATGGAACCAGCAACCCCGGGGTACCAGATACCAAGGCAGCTCTCGAGGGTGCTCGACAGATTCTGATGGAACGTTTTGCTGAAGACGCCACACTAGTCCAGTCCCTTAGAGAGTTTTTGCAAGATCATGGTGTGGTGGAATCCAAAGTCATTGCCGGTAAAGAGCAGGAGGGCGAGAAGTTTGCAGACTATTTTGATTACTCGGAGCCCATTAAAGCCATCCCATCCCATCGCGCCTTAGCCTTGTTCAGAGGTCGCCGCGAACAAATGCTCATGGTGAGCTTGCGCCTGGATTCTGAAGAAGAGAAACCAAAGTGGGATGCGCCGCACAATCCTTGTGAAAACCGAATTGCTAATCATTTCAAGATTAAAAACGAAGGTCGACCAGCTGATGCATGGCTGGCCGATACGGTGCGCTGGACATGGCGTATCAAGTGCTCACTCCATTTGGAGTCCGAGCTGATGACTGCGCTGCGTGAGCGCTCTGAAACAGAAGCCATCAATGTATTCGCCCGCAATCTTAAAGACCTGCTCTTGGCTGCTCCGGCTGGCCCTAGGGTAACGATTGGTCTTGATCCTGGTATGCGCACTGGCGTGAAGGTGGCGGTAGTAGATGCCACTGGTAAGGTTGTTGATACCGATGTGATCTATCCCCACCAGCCTAAAAATGATTGGGCTGGCTCCTTGCACGCCTTGGCGAAGTTGGCTGAGAAACACAATGCCACCTTAATCTCGATTGGTAATGGCACTGCTTCTCGAGAAACCGATAAATTAGCTCAGGATTTAATCAAGGCTAAGCCCGAGCTTAAACTTACCAAGATTGTTGTCTCTGAAGCGGGGGCGTCGGTTTACTCTGCCTCCGAATACGCGTCAAAAGAATTGCCTGGTATGGATGTTTCTTTGCGTGGCGCTGTATCTATTGCCAGAAGGTTGCAGGATCCATTGGCCGAGTTAGTAAAGATTGATCCCAAATCGATTGGCGTTGGTCAGTACCAACATGACGTGATGCAAACTCAATTGGCTAAATCATTGGTAGCAGTAGTAGAGGATTGCGTAAATGCCGTAGGCGTTGATGTGAACACTGCCTCTGCGCCATTGCTAGCAAGGGTTTCGGGGTTGAGCTCCACTGTGGCTGAGGGTATCGTTGCTTACCGCGATAGCAAGGGTGCATTTAAATCGAGAGCAGATCTCAAGAGTGTTCCGCGTCTCGGCGATAAAACCTATGAACAAGCCGCAGGCTTCTTACGCATTATGAACGGCGATGATCCATTGGACGCATCGGCTGTACACCCAGAATCTTATCCTCTCGTGGAAAAGATTTTGAAAGACATTAAGAAGGGTGTCAAAGAAGTAATTGGCGATGCTAGCTTACTCAAATCACTCTCTCCTGAAAAGTATGCCGATGCTCAATTCGGTGTGCCAACAGTGACCGACATCATTAAAGAGTTAGAAAAGCCTGGTCGCGATCCGCGTCCAGAATTTACTACTGCTACCTTTAAAGAAGGTGTTGAACAAATTGGTGACCTCAAGACGGATATGATTTTGGAAGGGGTGGTGACCAACGTCGCCGCCTTTGGTGCCTTTGTAGACATTGGCGTCCATCAGGATGGTTTGGTGCATATATCCGCCCTCTCCAATACCTTTGTGAAGGACCCACACAGTGTAGTGAAGGCAGGGCAGGTAGTGAAGGTCAAGGTGCTTGAAGTGGATGAAAAGCGAAAGCGTATCGCCCTAACGATGCGCTTGAGCGATGAAGCCCCAAGGGAGGGCGCAAAAGCAAGTGATAGGCCTGAGCAAAGAGCTTCAAGTCGCCCAAGAACAGCAGAAGTTAGAAAGCCGCAAGAAGATAGAAGGCAGGCGCCTCCAATGAATAATGCAATGGCGGCCGCCTTTAGTAAACTTAAAAAATAGTAGGATATTTTTAGAATTTTTAACACTTATGTCACAAATTCTCTAAACTAGTGTTTTACTTGTTCAATCACCAAAGGATGGGATTCCCGTGAAAATGTCTCAATCAATTTTCCGCATTGCAGCAATTTCGCTGTGTGCACTTAGTGTCAGCATTTCTGCTGCCAAGGCCGCTGATTTTCCTGGCGATCGTCCGATTACTCTAGTGGTGCCATTCTCGGCTGGTGGCCCAACTGACAAAGTGGCTCGTGAACTTGCGTTAGCTATGGGTAAGCAACTTAAAGGCCAGGTGATTGTGGACAACAGCCCTGGTGCGGGTGGCACGATTGCTGCAAAGCGTGTGATCAACTCGAAGAATGATGGCTACACACTGTTGATTCACCATATTGGTATGTCAACCGCACCAGCCTTGTACAAGAACTTGGGTTTTGATCCAATGAATGACTATGAGTATGTTGGTCAAGTTGCTGACGTACCGATGATTTTGGTTGGTAATAAAGATTTGCCTCCAAAGAACTATCAAGAGCTCCTGCCATACATGAAGGCAAACGTTAGCAAAATTGCTTATGCTAATGCAGGTGTTGGTTCAGCCAGTCATTTATGTGGCTTGCTCTTTATGAGCCGTATTCAGCTGGATTTAACAACGGTTCCATACAAGGGTACCGCTCCTGCATTAACTGATTTGATTGGTGGTCAAGTGCAATTGATGTGCGATCAGACAACTAACTTGTCAGGTCAGTTGACTACTAATGCTGTTAAGCCTTATGGCACTACCACCATGCAACGTATCAAAGCTTTCGATAAGATCCCAACTCTGAATGAGCAGGGTCTGAAGAACTTTGAAGTGAAGGTTTGGCATGGCGTATATGCTCCAAAAGGCACACCTAAGGCTGAGATGGATAAGTTGGCCAAAGCACTGCAAGGCGCTATCCAAGATCCACTCTATAAGCAGCACATGGCTGAGTTGGGTGTTGAGATTCCATCACAAGCTAATGCTAGTCCTGAAGGCTTGAAAAAGCACTTGAAGGCACAGATTGATTTATGGACCCCAATTATCAAAAATGCGGGTGTGTATGCTGACTAAGCATCTGCAGTAAATCAGTTTCACAAAAAACCGCCTGAACATTCTGGCGGTTTTTTTATTTCCCGAAGAGAGTCAACATAAAGATGACCATAAGCCTACTAACCATTTATGAGTATTCAGGAATTTGACTTAAATCAATTCTAAAGATGCTTCGGGGCTTAATAAGGAGTATGGTGAAAGATACATCGTTATCAATAAAGGAAAGTAATGTCTTTAAATCACGCAGTTATTTGGATTGACCATAAAGAAGCTCATGTTTTGTTTTTGAGTGCCGACGCTAGCGAAGCTGAAGTAATCAAAACGAAATCTAGTCATGCCCATCTGCACCATAAAGGCGGTGCCGTTGGTAGCGGAAAGTTAGAGTTGGATTCTAAATATCTGCACTCCGTTATCCAAGCTGTTAATCTATCCAAAGAGATTTTGGTCATTGGCCCAGGCTCTGCCAAGCTAGAGCTCATTAAACATGCACATCACCATGACCCTAAGGTTGCAGAGAAAATTGTTGGTGTTGAGACTGTTGATCACCCAACGGATAGAGAGATCTTGGCGTATGCACGAAAATTCTTTTACAAAGTGGATCAGATGTTATGAGAATTGAGTTTGTAGGTCCCGCGAGCTTGGCTGCAGATGGTGGTGTTATTTATATTGCTAAAGTAGATGGTAGGGATGTGCAATGCCACTTTAGCTATGAAGCATTGGAGGATGTGGATCCCGACTCTGTTTTTGGGGATGCCTTAGAGCATTTCTCAAAGCATCGGTTAATCCTTTTATCTGCAGCAGAAAGAAAGCTTCTCAAAGGTTTGAGTCATAATGGTCAACTGCAAATCAGTAGTAACGATCTACGTCTTGAATAAGGAAAGAAGATGACTAAAGAGATATTAGGGCCAGATGGATTGCCGGGGCACGATTATTTCCTGGATGCCGTAAATCACATTGATGAGGCTGTTGCTAGCGAGACCATTGCCATTGGTGCGGCTAAAGGGATTGTTTTTAGCCTTGTAGAGACCTTAGGTGCCATGGTTGGTGACCCAGATCTTCCAAATCATTTGAAATCGGGCTATATGGGGGCGCTGGATCTCGCAGTAGAGCTGGAAGCGAAGTTAGCCAAGAGAAGTAAATAAGCATTTTTGGGTAAAGTAAAAAGAGGGCAAAAGGGTGGCTAGGCCACCCTTTTTTAATCCTAAGCCAATTCCCTTAAAATTGCCCTATTGAAATGCTAAGTCATACTCATGAAAGTTAATTCGGAGGGGGTGTCCTCATCACGCGTTTATCTGCCAGCTGATAAACGCTATCCGAGTCTCTTGGATTTCTTTATCAATCAATTTCCTCATATAGAGCAGGGCGAGTGGCAGTCCCGTTTTAATGAAGGCTTGGTGATGACTGTTGATGGTCAACCTGTTTCATCAGGCGATGCTTATCAACCTAATACACATCTGATCTATTTCAGGCGACTAGCTAGAGAGCCAGAGATTCCTTTTGAAGAAGAAATTTTGTTTCAGGATGCGCACATTGTGGTTGCTGATAAACCGCACTTTCTGCCGGTAACCCCAAGTGGCTTGTATTTACATCAGACATTGCTCAATCGCCTCAAGAAAAAAACTGGCATTCAAACCCTGAGCCCTATTCACCGCATCGATCGCGATACCGCTGGCTTAGTCATTTTCTCGGTTAATCCCAATGAGAGGGCGCAATACCAAAACCTTTTTCGAGATCGCGCAGTGAAGAAGGTATACGAAGCGATTGCGCCATATTCAGAGGCGCTAGCAAAAAGACTTCCGATTACTTATCAAAGTCGCCTAGAGGAGTCTGAGCATTTTCTGCAAATGCAAGAGGTAGAGGGTGAGCCTAATGCAGATACCGAGATTGAGTTGATTGAAAACAGCAAACCATGGGCTAGATATCGCCTAATACCGGGTAGTGGTAAGAAGCATCAATTGCGCTGCCACCTCAATAGCCTAGGAATTCCTATTAAAGGCGATCAGATCTACCCAGTTCTAACCCCGTATCAAGAGTATGATCTGGATTTTTCAAACCCATTACAGCTCTTGGCAAAAGAAATTTATTTCAAAGATCCGATCACCAACCAAGACAGATCATTTATCAGCAAAAAAGTCTTGGATTAAGTCCATTTGCAATGACACAAGTTATTTGTCATTGATTTCATTCATAAACTTGCTGCAGAAAATATAAAGCTCTAGTCTGCTACGCAATCCTAGCTTCTCATAAATGGAGGCTAAATGATTTCTGAGTGTATGTTCGCTGATATGAAGCTTATCGGCAATTTCTTTAAGTGTAATTTCACTATTTCCGGCTACAGCCTTCACTACGCTAAATTCTTTTTCAGTGAGCGCATCCAGGGTAGTCTTTTGATCGCTAATATCGCGCTGGAGACAGAGCCAATGAGTCACCTGTCCTTGTTGATCCGTAATGGGAGACATATTGAGATCAACTTGGCAATTACTTAACCGTATTAGAATAATGTGTAATATATTACACAATTTATGCTATAGTGTATCCATGAACTTACGAGAAATCGGTCTCAAAGTAGGGCAGCGTCGATCTGATCTGGGCTTATCCCAGGGGCGGTTAGCAAAGCTATGTGGTCTATCAAGGTCAACTATCCATCATCTAGAGAAGGGTAGCTTGAAAGATTTGGGCGCCGCTAAATTGCTGTCCTTGCTTTCATTGCTGGGGTTAGATGTAATTACGCAAGAACATAGCAAAAAGCATCATGGGTTAGACATGGCCAGCAAGACGGCTAGTGTTAGTTATAAGACTAAGCTGCAAAGCAGGGACTTATCCTATTCGTTGGCATGTGGAGAGTTATCCGAGAGTATCTACCCCCATATAGCAACGCTATTGGATGAAGCGCCATTAGAAATTATTGTGTCTGCAGTTGAAGAGGCGGCAGCGGTAAATCAGGTGGCACCAAAAGTCATTTGGAAAAATATCAATCGGTGGGCGCATGAGATGCATTCGCCAAGATCGGCTTGGGCTTAATCCATGAGCAACATTATTGAGCGCGAGATTCCTGAAGGCGTGTGGAAAGATTTGTTACTCCATGCACTTTCAATTATTGAAGATATTAAGAATCACGGAACGCATGACCTATTCTGGACTTTTGGTGGCGGAACAGTGCTGATGTTTCGTTATCGGCATCGTCATAGTAAGGACATCGATATATTTGTCCCAGATCCTCAGTATCTGGGATTTGTTACTCCGCGCTTAAGTGATGTAGCTGCAGCTGTGAGTGCCGACTATGTTGAAGATCAAAGCTCTTACGTTAAGTTAATTCGATCGGAGGGGGAGATTGACTTTGTGGCGTCGCCAAATCTAACTGAAGAGCCATTTGAGACATGGAATATTGGTGGGCAACATATTCGGGTAGAAACCGCCACAGAGATTGTGGCAAAAAAATTATGGCATCGGGGCGACAGTGCTACTGCTCGTGATTTATTTGATCTATCTTTAGTCATTGAGCGCGAACCTGAAGCCTTGGTAAAGGCGGCTAAGTTCTTGCGAAAGAATGCTCAGACATTTATTGGTCAGATAGCTAGCAGGTCGGTGGTGCTAAAAGCCCAGTTCTCTGAAATTGATATGCTTAATTACAGGCCAACGTATGACGAGGCAGCGCAGAGAGCGACAGCTTTCCTGGGCTCACTAAAATAATTGACATTATTTTTTAATAAAAAAGCTTCTGTGGAAAATAAAAAACGCCTAGCTGTTGCTCCGATGATGGAGTGGACGGATCGTCATTGCCGCTCTTTTCATCGCACTCTATCAAAAGAAGCGGTGTTGTATACCGAGATGGTAACGACTGGTGCGCTGATGCATGGTGATGTTCCTCGTCACTTAGATTATTCACAAGATCAACATCCCGTAGTGCTGCAATTAGGGGGTTCCGAGCCGAATGATTTGGCAAGGTCTTCTGAGTTCGCTCAGCAATGGGGTTACGATGAAATCGATCTAAATTGTGGGTGCCCATCGGAGCGTGTGCAACGCGGTGCATTTGGGGCCTGCCTTATGGCCGAGCCTAATTTAGTGGCTGAGTGTGTCCGCTCAATGAAAAGCGCAGTTGATATTCCCATCTCGGTTAAGCATCGCTTGGGCTTAGACTCGATGGATGCTGCAAATTCAGAGGTCGATTATCAATTTGCCTTGAACTTTATTCTCGCAGTGGCGGATGCAGGCGCGAGTCAAGTCACTATTCATGCGCGTAATGCAGTACTCAAAGGTTTATCGCCCAAAGAAAATCGCAGTAAGCCGCCATTGCGTTATGAAGTGGCTGCCAAACTGAGGCTGGATGCGCAGAAACAATTTCCGAATCTCAAAGTATTGCTTAATGGTGGATTAGAAACAAACGATCAAATCGCAGGTCACTGGAATGACTTTGATGGTTTTATGGTGGGAAGAGCGGCTTATCACTTTCCAGCTTTGCTATTAGGTTGGGATGACATGATTAATACCAATGGGGATGCTGCTGGATATCTCTTTAGTGAAACCGAATGGCATCGCATTCAAATTGCATTGGTAAAACAAGTGCATGCCTGGTTTGATGAGTGCCAAGCCAAAGGTAGACCTTTTTATATCGGCGCCTTCACAAGGCATATTCTGGGATTGGCGCATGGTAGGGCAGGCTCTCGTTATTGGCGTCAAAGGCTCTCCGATCATCATGCTTTGGCTAAGGTTCAGAGCAAAGCCGCTATTACCGACTTTTTTATTGATGCGAGCCTATGCCTTGGGGATTGGGCCGCTTTTGAGTTCGAGACCCCTGAAGTTGAGGCGTAAAGGGCATTTTTGACAGTATTTTGGCCAAAAAGCTATAATCTAGGTCTTCAGTGGCGGACGTAGCTCAGTTGGTAGAGTCCCAGATTGTGATTCTGGTTGTCGCGGGTTCGAGCCCCGTCGTTCGCCCCACTCAAGATCTCAAAAGCTCCCAAGTGGAGCTTTTTCTATTACAGTTTTTGACATGAAAAAATTTGATTTCACTGCAATTCTATTTGGTTTGCTGCTTTCAGCTATTGCGCTGTATTTCATGCTCAGATCTTCGCCAAGTCAAGGCGCCCCCAATTCGACCATCCCTACAGTACGAATCGGTAATCTCATTTGGGATCAAAAGGAGATGAATATCGCCGATGTCAAGGCGTATGCGGCTGCCACTGGATTCACTAGCGCAGCAGAAAAGAAGGGCGGCGGCCTCTCATATGAAGCAGGCTTTGTGCAAAAGCCGGGTTGGACCTGGAAGACGCCTTATGGCGTTCAGGCGCAAGATGCTGAGCCAGCAGTTCATTTAAATCAACAAGAAGCAGAATCCATCTGCCGTTTTTATGGCAAGCGTTTGCCAACGGATGCGGAGTGGACTAACGCTGCGTATTTGGAACAAAGAATCAATCCTCCAACTGGATATGTAAAAGGTCAACGCTACGCTTATCCAGGTGGTAGTAATCCAGCAGTTTCTCACTGCTTGAGTGGCTGTGGCGACTATAAAGGTTTGGCGCCAGCAGGAGCATTGAATCGTGGTACAGGTCATGTCACTACTAATACTACTAAGCCAGGTGTCAATGGGCTGTTTGACATGGGCGGGAATGTTTGGGAATGGACTGCAATCGAGCGCAATGGTGGATACATTACACGTGGCGCCTCATGGTGGTATGGACCAGAAAGACAGCAGGAGTCTGATGTGGAATCCAAGTCGGGTGATATCGCTGTGGTTTACATTGGATTTCGTTGCGTAGCTGATGCCGTGAAACAATAGGGGATGTCTACCCCATCCGTCCAATCCCCCGATATTGAAATCACCCCCGATTATCAGGCGGTCATTGAGGCTATCGAGCATCACGATCCTTATATTTTTGTTAGCGGCAAAGCGGGCACTGGTAAAACAACCTTAATCGGTTATTTGCGGGACACTATCCCTGGTAACGTCGTAGTAGTTGCTCCTACTGGCGTTGCGGCACTTCAAGTTAAAGGCGTTACGATCCACTCCTTCTTTAGATTGCCGCCGCGATTGATTTTCCCCGAAGAAGATATCAAGCCACTACGCGATAAGCGCCTTTATAAAGATATTCGTTTGCTCATCATCGATGAGATCTCGATGGTGCGTGCTGATGTGGTCGACGCCATGGATTTATTCCTGCGCGAGAACGGCCCTCAAAAAGGCAAGCCATTTGGTGGTATTCAGGTGATGTTTTTGGGGGATTTATTCCAATTACCGCCTGTAGTCTCTAGTGCTGATATGCAGGTATTGGCTGATCGTGGTTACGAAGGGCCATATTTCTTCTGTGCGATGGCCTTACATCGTAAAGATGTCACGATGGTGGAGCTGTCTAAGATCTTTCGCCAAAAGGATGAGCACTTTGCAGACTTACTTAACCGCATTCGGATTAATCACGATGTCGATGAGGCTATCGATACCTTAAATGCCCAGTGTTTTAAAAAAGATGCTGAGATAGATGAGCAAACGATTACGCTCACAACGACCAATGCACGTGCTGATCAAATTAATGGGGCAGGGCTGCGCGCTATTTCGACTGAAGGCAAAGTATATGCTGGCAAGTCGACTGGGAAATTCAATATTGATGAGCGCAACCTGCCTTCGCCGAATAACTTGGTACTGAAGGTTGGCGCTAAGGTGATGTTTACCGCAACAGATCCGGGATTTCCGAAGCGTTGGGTCAATGGCACGATTGGTGTGGTGCGAGAGATGCTACCGGATAAGGTAAAGGTGATGGTGCAGAACGGCCCTTACTCAAATACCGTAGAGGTAACGGGCCATCAGTGGGAATCCTATCGCTACGATCACGACATGATGTCGGGAAAGATTTCCCCGAGCATTATTGGCACTTATGTTCAGATACCGTTAATGTTGGCTTGGGCTGTAACCATTCACAAGAGTCAGGGTAAAACGCTCGATAAAGTGAAGGTGGACCTCTCATCAGGCGCATTCGCTTCAGGACAAGTCTATGTAGCTTTAAGTCGTTGCAAAACAATTGAGGGAATCACATTGCAAAGGCCAATTGAGCCCAGAGATGTAAGCTGTGATCAAGAAATCAAGCGCTTCTATATGAATTGCTTGCCTACCAAATAAAGCTTTTGTGCTCAATTGACTTATCAGATTTAATGTAATAACATTGTTATTACTATGAATAAAAGTCATAAATCAAATGATGAGGCAAAAGCACCATTGCAGGTAGCTGTTCGTGCTATTGGCAACTCTAAAGGTGTGGTCATTCCAAAGATTATTCTTGAGCAATCTGGAATCGAGGGGGTGGTGGATATGACCATTGATGGAGAAAAAATCATATTAAGTAGGCCTAAAAATGCCGCAAGAGAACATTGGGCGAAAGATGCCCAAAGCTTGGCTAAGTCTGGTGAGGATAAATTGGTTCTTGGTGATTTTGCAAATAAAGAAGATGGAGATTGGGTTTGGTAAAGAGCATTGTTTCTCGTGGGGAAATCTGGCTCATTAACTTGGATCCAACAATAGGAAGTGAAATTAAAAAGACGCGACCATGTATTGTGGTTTCGCCCCAAGAATTAAACGATCATTTGCGCACAGTAATCGTAGCGCCAATGACCACCAAAGGTAGTCCTGCCTTATTTCGAGTGCCCATTACGCATGATGGAAAAAAGGGGCTTATTCTTTTGGATCAAATTAGATCGATTGATAAATTACGCTTAGTTAAGAAAATAGGAAGAAGCAATCCTAAAACCTTATCTGCCAGCCTTGGTATTTTGCAGGAAGCATTTGCGCTTTAGTGGGCTAAAACCCTGCCGCTAATCCATCTCTGCGATGATCACTACCCGCGATATAAGCAGAGTTTTCATCTTCAGTTAATTTGGCAATGGCTTGTGCACTGCCAAAATCTAAGCTGTTAGAAGGTTGCACGGCAACTTCATGACCAAGGGCTTTTAATCCCTCAACAACACTTGCTGGCATTGACGCTTCAACAGTGAGCTTTCCTAAATCATCAATGCGCCAGCGCGGAGCATCAGAGCAGGCTTGCGGATTGAGATATTCATCGACAAACCGCATCACGAACTGAATATGGCCTTGTGGTTGCATATTGCCGCCCATGACGCCAAACGCCATTGCAGGCTTGCCATTCTTGGTTAAGAACGCAGGAAGAATGGTGTGGAAAGGGCGCTTACCTGGAGCAACTTGATTGGGGTGACCATCTTCAAGTCTAAAACTCATACCGCGATTATGAAAAGCAATGCCGCCAGGCGCGACAACGCCAGAACCAAAACCTTTAAAGTTAGATTGGATATACGAAATCATCATGCCAGATGCATCTGCGGCGCACAGGTAAACCGTGCCTCCTGAATGCGGGTCGCCAGCACCGTAACTGCCTGCCTTGCTGTGATCTATCATGGCTGCGCGACTTGCTAAGTAATCTCTATTTAAGAGAGAAGTCACTGGCATTTCCATTGAACGTGCATCAGACACATAGGCATAAACATCGGCAAATGCCATCCGCATTGCTTCAATCTGCAGATGGATGCGCTGCGCTGAATTGGCTGGATATTGCTTCACATTGGCGGCCTGCAAAATACCTAAGGCAATTTGCGCTGCAATACCTGAGCCATTCGGTGGAATTTCTAACAAGGTGTAATCACCATAGTCAAAGGCAAGGGGTTCAACCCATTCCGGTTGGTTATCAGCAAAATCTTGCATTGTGAAGCAACCACCAGTCGCTTGCGCAAAGCTCACCATACTTTGTGCAAGAGGGCCTTTGTAAAAAGACTCTCCTTCAGTGGTGGCAATTTCTTTTAAAGTTTTGGCTTGAGCAGGGTACTTCCATATCTGCCCCGCTTGAGGCGCCTTGCCATCAATTAAGAAGGACTCTGCAAACCCAGGTTGATTCTTTAGAATCGGAATCGCTTCACGCCATTGGCGGGCGATAACAGGCGAAACTGGAAAGCCATTTTCCGCATAGTCAATTGCCCGTGTAAACAATTGAGCGAAGGGGAGTTTCCCAAACTTTCTGGAGAGTGCTACCCAGCCGGCAACCATGCCAGGAACAGTCACGGTGTTCCAGCCAATCAGATCCATTGCTGATTTACCAGCAAAATATTCTGGCTTCCAGGCCGCTGGCGCACGACCAGAAGCATTTAAGCCATGAATCTTTTTGCCGTCCCAAAGAATTGCGAAACCATCGCCGCCGATGCCATTCATTGTGGGCTCAACAACGGTGAGGGTGATTGCGGTAGCTAGCGCCGCATCAACCGCATTGCCTGCATTTTGAAGGGCTTCGATACCTGCTTGAGTCGCTAGGGGTTGAGAGCTCGCAACAGTATTTTTAGCTAGAACAGGCGCACGACCGCCGCCAAAGGGTGGGGATATCAACATAAGGGGCTTATCTATTTATAGAGACTTAATCAACTTTAATATTCGCTGACTGTACTACTTTAGCCCATTTGCTTGCTTCTTCGGCAGTAATTTCAGTGAGTTTCTCGGAGTTTGCAAACTGCGGATGAATACCTTGGGTCGCCATGCGCGCTTTGAAATCCGGATTGGTCAAGATTTTCCGAATCTCTTTTTCGAGTTTTGCAATGATCGCTGGTGAGGTAGCTTTTGGTACATATACCGCGTAGAAATTTTCTACATCAAATTGCTTCATGCCATCTTGACCCAATGTCGGAACATTTGGCATCAAAGGAGAGCGTTCTGCAGCTGCTATCGCAATCGGACGTAGCTTGCCACTCTGGATATGAGGTAGCGAAGCGGTCACGCTATCAAACATCATGAGGGTGTTGCCAGCAATCAAGTCAGGTAAGGCAAAACTGCTGCCCTTATACGGAATATGGGTGCCGGTGGCGCCAATGCGCTGCATGAAGAGGGTGGATTCTAAATGCGACAGGCTGCCGTTACCTTGGGATGCATAATTAAAGTCACCCTTTTTAGATTTGATGAATGCAATCAGCTCTGGGAGATTTTTTGCGGGTACGGTTGGGTTCACCACGATTAAATGTGGAATCGTCCCAATTAATGCCACTGGAGCAAAGTCCTTTTGCAAGTCAGCCGGTGGATTTTTAAACAGGGCTGAAGAGATCGATTGATTCGTCAAGGCACTGATATGAATGGTGTATCCATCTGGAGCAGCCTTGGCTGCAGCTTGTAAGCCAATCATGCCACCGGCTCCAGGCTTGTTCTCAACCACAATGGATTGACCTAAAGCTTCAGCTAGAGGGGCGGTTACGCTACGCGCAAAAATATCGGTGGAGCCGCCAGCAGGAAACGAGACGATCGCAACAATGGATTTTTTAGGCCAATCCGTATCCGGAGCTGCTGAGGCAGTACTGTTAAAAGCTAAAAGAGTCAAAAGTCCAGAAATACTCAGAAGTAGGGATTTGAGGTGGTTCATTTAAGGGTCCGATTGTTAGACGAATACGTGAGATGAGTACTATAGTATTAGAAATTCAGAATCTAGCTTACAAAGATTAATTAGAGAGACACATGACAACATCACCTAAGACCTCTGGCGGCATTGATATGTCGGCCTATTGGCTGCCATTTACTCCGAATCGCTATTTTCAGCATCATCCGAAGATCATGCAATCCGCTAAAGGAGCTTACTACTTTGATGATCATGGTCGTAAGCTATTTGACGGCTTATCAGGGTTATGGTGCTCCCCATTGGGGCATGCTGATCCACGGATTGGTGCAGCGATTCAGAAGCAGTTTGAAACCATGGACTATTGCCCTGCGTTTCAAATGGCCAGTGAAGCTACTTTTAGCCTAGCCAATCGAATTGCCAAAATGGCGCCAAAGGGATTAGACAAAGTCTTTTTTACAAACTCCGGTTCAGAGGCTGTGGATACAGCCCTGAAAATTGCAATTGGGTACCACCGTGTGATGGGCAATGCATCGCGCATCCGACTGATTGGCCGAGATCGTGCTTATCACGGAGTGGGTATGGGTGGAATCTCGGTTGGCGGTATGGTTGCTAATCGCAAGATGTTTGCCAGCATGATGATCCCTGGAGTGGATCATTTGCCTCATACGCTCAATCTCTCGCAAATGGCTTTCTCAAAAGGGCTGCCAAAGTGGGGCGCGCACTTAGCCGAAGAGTTGGAAAAGATTGTTGCCCTTCATGATCCCAACACTATTGCTGCAGTCATTCTAGAGCCAGTGCAAGGCTCTACTGGCGTTATTGTTCCGCCTGAAGGTTACTTACAAAAGATACGGGAGATCTGTACTAAGCACGGCATCTTATTGATATTTGACGAGGTGATTACAGGCTTCGGTCGATTGGGTGCTAACTTTGGCGCTGATCGATTTGGGGTTGTGCCTGACATGATTACGTTTGCTAAGGCCATCACCAATGGTGTGATCCCATTAGGCGGTGTCATTGTGCGTGGCGACATTTATGAGAGCATTATTGCGAACGGCGGACAAGAGCAGCTTATTGAATTCTTTCACGGCTATACCTATTCGGGTCACCCGATACCGACTGCAGCTGGTCATGCGGTCTTAGATATTTTTGAGTCAGATGATTTGGTCAATCGCGCTAAAGCGCTTGAACCTGTTCTTGAAAATGGCTTGCACGCATTAAAAGGAAAGTCTGGTATTTTGGATATTAGAAACATCGGTCTATCGGGCGCTGTAGATCTCGAACCCGTCCCTGGTAAGCCAGGCCTTCGTTCAATGAAAGTGCTGGAAGCCTGCATTGAAAGAGGGGCGCTTGTACGCGTAGCAGGCGAATCTATTGCTGTTGGGCCACCTTTTATTTCTAAGCCTGAAGAGGTGGAATTTCTGTGTAGTGTTTTAGGTGATGCAATTGATGCGGCAATGAAGATTCAATAATGAGACGCTAAGTAGATTCGAGCGGCTCAAATAAGCAATAATCAATCACTTATTAAAAAGGTGATAGATCACTGGAATAGCAACGGCGCTGATCACGCCGTTCATTCCCATGGCTAAGCTGGCATAAGTTCCAGCTTCTGGATGAATGCTAAATGCACGTGAGGTGCCAATACCATGTGCACCAATACCAATGGCAAAGCCTCTTTGCCACCAAGCCTTCATTCCCAATGCATTCAGAACAAAAGGCGCCAAGATTGCACCAAGAATTCCGGTACTCACTGCAAAGATTGCAGTGAGAGTGGGCGAGACACCGATTCGCTCTGCAATACCCATGGCAATTGGCGCAGTGACGGATTTGGGATACATGGCGCCAGTAATGCTGGAGTCTGCGCCTAAGAGAGCTGCTATACCGACAGCGCTAATAATTGAGACCAAGCCGCCCGTACAAAGCGATGCAATTAAAGGGATAGATCTACCCTTCAGACTGCTCAGACCCCGATAAATTGGTATGGCAAGCGAAACTGTTGCCGAGCCTAATAAAAAGTGAATAAATTGGGCGCCCTCGAAATAGGTGGAGTAAGGCATCTCAATAAATTGAATGATGCTTGCCACAATCAGAATGGCTATAGCTACTGGATTGGCAAGGGGATTCTGATGTGTTGCTTTATAAATACTCAATCCAATCTGATAAGCAGCCAGAGTAACAAATAAAGCAAAGAGCGGGCTGCCTGATAAATAGACCCAAATTTCTACAATGGAGTGCTTTTCACTCATGAGATTCTTTCTTGCTTAGAAAGCGCGCAACGAAGGCGCTTGAGGCAATCGTGAGGATGACGCTGCCGATTAAAGCGCTAATAATGGCTATCGCATTGGCTTTGAGTTGTGGCAAGAAGAGCACCACACCAACTGCCGCAGGAACAAACAACAGGCCAAGATACTGGCTAAAGCCATCGGCTACCATGGTTAACTCAGAGTTGATCCCTTTGCGTAGCACCAACCAGAGAACTAAAAGAACCAGTCCTATCACCGGACCGGGTAGGGTGGGTAATAGAAATTTGGAAACAAGCTCCCCAAGGCTTTGAAAGAGCAGGATTTGTACGAAGCCATAGATCATTGAAGGATCTTACTGCCCCCCCACTTATGTTGCAAAGCAATAAATCAATTCTTGTTTAAGATAATCATACCAAAAGTAGGGGCAATTTAAATGCCTCAAAAATTATAAGAAATTACAGGAGAGCACACATGGCTGATTTAAATGTCAATGGTAAAAAGTACAAGGTGGATGTTGATCCGGATACCCCGTTGCTTTGGGTAATTCGTGAACAAATCGGCTTGACCGGAACAAAGTACGGCTGTGGAGTGGGTCAGTGTGGCGCCTGTACAGTCTTATTTGATGGTCAAGCAATTCGCAGCTGCTCTATTCCTGTGGCAGCAGTAGAAGGTAAAAAGATTGAGACTATTGAGAGTTTAGAAAAGAACGGTCAGCTTTCTAAAGTTCAAAAAGCTTGGTTAGACAATCAAGTGCCGCAGTGTGGCTATTGTCAGTCCGGCATGGTAATGGCGACAACAGCACTGCTTCGCAATAATCCAAAGCCAACTGATGCACAGATTGATGCTGCTGTGACCAATATTTGCCGTTGCGGAACCTTCCAGCAAGTGCGCGAAGCAATTCATGCAGTAAGCAAGGCTTAAGGGGAACTTAAATGACTAACAATACAAATACTTCCCGTCGCCACTTCGTTATCGGCTCTAGCGCAATTGCCACAGGCTTGGCTATTGGCTTTGATCTTTCATTCATGTCTGCCGCACATGCGGCGATGGGCACAGGCACAACTGCAATGACGCCATTAGCTACGCCAGAGATTGGCGTGTGGGTTGTCGTGAAGCCTAATGATGCTGTCGTTGTTCGTATCGTTCGATCTGAAATGGGTCAAGGCACCATCACCGGTTTGGCTCAGATGGTTGCGGAAGAATTGCAATGTGATTGGAAAAAAGTTTCATATGACTATCCATCGCCTGGCGAAAATCTAAAGCGCAATAAAGTCTGGGGTAGTTACTCTACTGGTGGCAGCCGCGGCATTCGTACTTCAGAGCAGTATGTCCGCAAAGGCGGCGCTGCTGCACGGATGATGTTGATTCAAGCGGCTGCTAATCAATGGAATGTGCCTGCATCAGAGTGTGTGGCAAAAGATAGCGTCATTACGCATACACCATCTGGTAAGAAAACTACTTTCGGCAAAGTGTCGATTGCTGCATCACAGCTAGAGGTGCCAAAAGAAGTGCCATTGAAGGATCCGAAAGAGTGGTCTTTGATTGGTAAGTCTGTAAACCGTATTGATGGTGTTGCTGACAAGGTCACCGGCAAGCAAGTTTATGCAATTGACTTAAAGATGCCGGGCATGTTGGTGGCGACGATTCAGGAGTCTCCAGTATTTGGTGGCAAAGTAAAGAGCTACGATGCAACTAAAGCCCAAAGCATGAAGGGCGTCAAGAAGGTAGTTCAGGTTGGCGATTCAGCGGTAGCGGTTGTTGCAGAGACTTTCTGGCAAGCTAAGGTTGCTTTAGACCAAGTGAGTGTGATTTGGGATAGCGGAGCCAACGTAAATGTGTCTAGCGCATCTATTAAGAAGATGTTAGAAGAGGGGCTCAACGCAAATGATGCGTTTGTGCACAACGCGAATGGTGATGTAAAAGCAGCCATGTCTAGCGCCTCTAAAACGTTAGAGGCTACTTATTTCTATCCGTTCTTAAATCATGCAACCCTCGAGCCACAAACTGCGACTGCAAAATGGACTGCAGATTCTTGTGAAGCCTGGGTTCCCACTCAAGACGGTGAGGCTTCATTGGCTGCCGTGATTGCAGCTTCGGGCTTACCTGCGGATAAATGTAATGTGTACAAGGTAAACCTTGGCGGTGGCTTTGGCCGTCGTGGCGCTTTCCAGGATTACACAACTCAGGCGGTGAATATTGCTAAGCAAATGCCAGGCACGCCGATTAAGCTTATTTGGAGTCGTGCTGAGGATATGACCCAAGGTCGTTATCACCCGGTGATGATGTGCAAAATGTCTGCTGCTATTGACGACAAGAAAAACGTTACAGCAGTCAATATGCGCTTATCCGGCCAGTCTATTTTGGCGGCTGTGCGTCCGGCTGTGGTTGAAGCAAACAAGGGCAAGGATCCTTTGGTGTTCCAAGGTGTTGAGCCTACTGGTGAGCATGGCATCACCTATAGCTTCCCAAACTTAAATATTGACCACGCAATGCGTAATACACACGTTCCGCCAGGATTTTGGCGTGGTGTAAACGTTAACCAGAATGCGATCTTTATTGAAACATTTATGGATGAGTTGGCTGAAGCCACGGGTATGGACGCTGTTGAATTCCGTCGCAAACATATGGAAAAATATCCACGTGCTGTCGCAGTACTCAACGCTGTAGCAGATGGAATTGGTTGGACCAAGCCAGCCAAGCCTGGAATCTATCGTGGGGTGGCGCAAATGCGCTCTTTCGGTAGCTACGTTGCCGCAGCTTGTGAACTCTCAGTGACCAATGGTAATGAAGTGAAAATTCATCGCATCGTTGCTGCAACTGATCCTGGTTATGTTGTTAATCCTGCGCAAGTTGCTCGTCAGGTCTCCGGCTCATTTGTTTATGGTCTATCCGCTCTATTTGAAGAAGAGATCACTATTGAGCAAGGTGCTGTTGTTCAGAAGAACTTCGATACCTTTAACTCCATTCGTCTCTATCAGATGCCTAAAGTTGAAACGATCATCATTCAAGGTGGTGGCAAGGACTGGGGTGGGGTAGGTGAGCCAACGATTGCGGTCGCGGCACCCGCTGTTCTCAATGCGATTTACCGCGCAACAGGCAAGCGCTTACGCACGGTGCCTTTGAAAAACAGTGGCATCAAGTTGGTATAAGAGTCCAGTAAAAGTGATGCCTTGCCTATGAAAAAGAGGATTGCACTAGCGTTTTTATTGCTAGTCATCCTCGATTTCAGTGTTGTAAATGCTCAAGTCATTGCTGGGGATTCGATTAACGAACCCCTTTCTGCTGAACCTGGGAATGCACAGCGCGGCAGAGCAATTGTGGCAAGTCGTCAAACGGGTTTATGTTTGTTGTGTCACAGTGGGCCATTTCCTGAGGAGCGTTTTCAGGGGAACTTGGCGCCAGAGCTTCAAACAAGTGTTGCACGTTTAAATGCGCCTCAGTTAAGGGCGCGCATTGTCAATGCAGCTCACTTTAATCCGCAGACGATCATGCCCTCCTATTATCAAACTAGTCACCTAAATCGTGTAGCTCCGAAGTTTGCCGGCCAAACGATATTGACTGGTCAAGAAATTGAGGACGTTGTTGCTTTTTTGATGACCTTAAATAATTCTAATTAACCAAGATCTTGATGAAAAAAATTTCTCACAACGCTCGTCGTTATTGGCTAAAGCAAGTTCAGGGCCTTGGTCTATTGGCCCTTGGTTTTTGTGTAAAACCATTAGTGGCTTTTGCTAAAAAAGAAGATGCTGATGAAGCGATTAAAAAAATTACCGGTGGCGCGGCCATTACAGAGGGTAAGGTAAACCTCACCATTCCACCGCTGGTGGAGAATGGCAATTTGGTTGTTCTAAAAGTCAGCGTTGATAGTCCGATGACTGGAAATGACTATGTGAAGACCATTCATGTGATTGCTGAGGGCAATCCTTTACCTAATATCTTTACCGTATATCTCACTCCTCGATCTGGCACAGCGAACATCACTACCCGAGTTCGCTTGGCTGATAGTCAGAAGGTTTGGGCTATTGCGCAGATGAGTAATGGTAGCTTTTGGTCCGGCTCTGCCGAGACACTGGTAACACTCTCAGCATGTACGGAGATGGTATGAGCAAAACATCCCGTACCTCTATTACGATGCCTGCAACGGCAAAAAAAGATTCCATCATCGAGATTCGCGCGATTGCACAGCATGATATGGAGTCAGGTTTTCGCTATACCGAGGGTGGCAAACTGATTCCAAGGGATATCATTCGCACCTTTACCTGCACGTATAACAATGTGGAAGTATTCAAAGCAGACTTCTACCCTGGAATTGGCGCAAATCCCTTAATCATCTTTACCACTATTGCAGTGGAGTCTGGCACTCTCGAATTTAAGTGGGTTGGAGATGATGGTTATGAAGCGGTTAATCAGGCGCGTATTACTGTTTCGTGATCAAACGTATAGCTTATTTCTCTCGCTTACTAGCCAGTATTTACTTCCTACTGGCCAACCCGATCATCATAGGGTCGGCGCACTCAGCTTCGCTAATGCAGCAGTCTAGCTATGAATTAATGTCCCCAGAAAATAAGGCGATGCAAGATGATCCTCTGTTAAATCCTGCTATGTTTTGGGTTGGCGATGGGGAGGCTTTGTGGCAGCAAAAAATGGGACCACAAAATACATCGTGCAGTTCATGTCACGGTGATGCCAAAAAGTACATGCGTGGCGTTGCAACTCAATTTCCAAAGGTAACAAAAGGCAAGTTGCAAACATTGGAGGGGCAGATTAATCAATGTCGAGTGGGTGCGCAATCATTGCCGCCATTGGCCTATGAGAGCAAAGATCTCTTGGCCTTAACAGCTTTTGTTGCCTTTCAATCCAAAGGAATGCCAATCGCCATTACCGAGAATGCTGCCAATGCATCTTTTATGAAAAAAGGTCGGCAGACTTTTAATGAACGCATGGGGCAACTCAATTTATCTTGCGCTCAATGCCATGAGGATAGGGCGGGCTTAAAGCTTGGGGGTAGTCTCATTCCGCAAGGGCACCCCAATGCTTATCCCATCTATCGCTTGGAGTGGCAGACCTTGGGATCACTACAGAGACGACTGCGCAACTGTATGAGCGGTGTGAGGGCGCAGCAATTTGAGTATGGCTCGCCAGAAATGGCTCAGTTAGAGTTGTTTCTGATGTGGCGAGCGAGAGGTATGCCCCTCGAGTCCCCAGGGGTCAGGCCTTAATCCTTTTTGATTCAGTTAGTCGGAGAAGACTACTGAAGTGGCGCCGTTGATGAGAACGCGATCATGCAGGTAGTAGCGTAATGCTCTTGAGAGAACGGTGCGCTCCAGATCGCGCCCCTTGCGTACTAAATCCTCTGGGGTGTCGCCATGGGTAACGCGGGTAACGTCTTGCTCAATGATGGGACCCTCGTCCAAGTCGCTGGTGACAAAATGGGCGGTAGCACCAATCAGCTTAATACCGCGGGCATGGGCCTGGTGATACGGTTTAGCACCCTTAAAGCTTGGTAAGAATGAATGATGAACGTTAATGCAGCGACCAGAGAGCTTGGTAGAAAGTTCATCAGACAGGATTTGCATATAGCGTGCCAAAATGACCATATCTACTTTAGACTCGGCAACGATTTCTAAGAGCTTAGCCTCTTGCGCTGGTTTGGTGTCAGGAGTGACTGGTAAATGGTAGAAGGGGATACCAGCAAAATCGATGCTGGCATAGACATCACGCGGATGGTTGGAGACGATGCCGCAAATAATCATGGGTAGTTCACCGATCCGCCAGCGATACAGCAAGTCCACCAAACAGTGATCTAGTTTCGATGCCATGATTAATACTCGCTTGAGATCTTTCACTGCCCGCAATTCCCAGGTCAGCTCAAAGCGTTTCGCAATTTCCAGGAAACCCGCCCTTAAAGAGTCTGCGCTCGCAGGGCAGCTAAAACTAACCCGCATAAAAAATCGTTTTGACGCTTTGTCATCAAACTGTTGAGCCTCCTCAATATCACCGCCTAGTTCAAATATATAGGTAGAAACTGCGGCAACAATTCCAGGTTTATTAGGGCAGGTAAGGGTGAGGTAATAATTTTCTGAGGCCATATTTATTCGTCGCTAGTTTGCTAATGAATATTGATTTTAGACCGATATCCCCATGATTGGGGGTGGGAGAGGAATCGCACGTCAATATTACTGACTGGATTTCTGAGGTAGGTCCGCAGGTCCCAATAGGGGGTGGCTGTTATCGGTAATATTGGGCAGAACGACATCGATACAGATGGGTTTTGAATCTAAGACATTAAAAAAACTACATTCTTTCTTGGTGGCTGCAGAAGCTACGTGCTCCAAGGGCGACTTTCCGGTTGTTGCAGAGGAGGCGAGACTTACTGCTGTTCCAGGGTTAGCCACAGCTGCAGTGCCTACGCTACTGGCAGCGGCCGTCCCAGAGCTACTCAATACCGCAAGCGGGGCTGCGCAGCCATTAATACAGCAAAGTGAGATGGCTGAGCATAAAAAGACAGCCCCCCTCAAACCAACCAAATGTCTATTAATTGGTGCGGCATGCAACGTTATAGACTCCGGCTGGCCATGAGCCATTTTCAATTGTTTCGTATGGGTTGTCGGGAGTTTTTTGTTCTTCTACAACTTTGCCTTTGCCCATATTGCCGGCAAATACTTTAAATTCGATTGGACGATATTTGATGGCGCTGCAATCAAATTCATTGAGGCCAATAATCGAATTGGCATTCTCTTTAGTTTTTGGATTCTGTCCTGGCTTTTTAAAATCCAACATAGAAATAATTTGCGCTTTGTCGCCTTGCTTTTGAATCGTGGCCGTGTCTGCGTAGAGGGTAAAAGCATCTGTTTTACCAATCTCTTGCCACTCTGCAAATGCAGTACCAGAGCAAGTCAAAGCGGCACTTAAAAAGAGGAGGGAAGAAATTTTTTTCATGGAAAGCCTTTATGTTTACAGGATGAAATATGGGCTTATTTTACCCACCATGGATCAATAAAGTGCCAATTTTGTCAGTTTTGGAATATTTACTGCTGATTACTTATTGTTTAACTCAAGCAGACGAAGGGTATTTTCCGACTTCATTTTGAGTGGAAGATATTCGTTGTTCGCCCACAAGGCATTCATATTTCGATATAGCTTACTTTGTACCCACCCAGATTGACCGGCCTGATATATAAAAAGAGACTTTTCAAGATCTGATAAGTCATAGAGTGTTCTTAAGCTAGGTGCTTGTAGTGTTTCGTAGGGATTTTGTGATTGCAACAATTCTAGTCTGCCTACGTTGACGGTAAAGCTATCTCCCGGGAAGGGTGTCTTGATATTAAAAAGTCTTCCAAGTATGGGCACTTTGCTAAAGGGTCGGTGTTCTGAGATGGCAATGTGTGCTTTACCCCAGGCCCAAGACTTTGGATCGTTGCCATACTCTTTGCTCAAATACTCTAATGCTTTATCAAGGGCTTTATTAGACGCCTCCTGGCAGCTTTCAACCGACTCTGTTTTAGGGTCGTCGCACCATGGGCTAGTTGGATTTTTGACCTGATTGATTAATGGAGCGCGATAATTTCGGGCTCCATAATTTTCGGAAAAAAGATAGCTCAACCTAGAGAATAGTGCTTGAGTGAGTTGATTCGCCCACGCATTAAAAATAAGTGCGCCTGCGCTATCGACTTTCATATCACCATCAAAAGTGTTGCCAATCTCCATTGCTTTGGCGCTTAATGGATGTGAACCTTGGCTCGATTTAAACAGCTCGAGAAGCGGTGTTGCAGCAAGTGATAAAGTATCGCCTTGCATGGTTTTCATATCATCTACAGAGTGAATATTCTTAGACTTAATGAGATCTACGATGCGGTCATAACGTGTTGGTAAATCCCAGTCGCTAGTTAAGGGGTTCGGATCATTGGCAGCAATGATTCTTTGGTTGGCCGTTGCAATCCAACCTTGTTCGGGATTATTGCTGGCGGGAAGTTGCTCAAAAGGGACGTAGCCGCTCCAGTCATATTGGCGCTCCCAGCCTGGGGCTGGAGCTACGCCATATAAACCTTGGTGCAAAGTTCTTTTGGGGGCGATGCCAGCGGCTTGATAAGCGATATTACCTTCACTGTCTGCCATTACTACGTTTTGCATCGGAGCGTAATTTTTTCGAAGCGCTTGCTTAAATTGATCAAGATCAGCTGCGCGGTTCATTTCAAATAATCCAACAACGGATTGATTCTCGATATCTAAAGCGGTCCAACGTAATGCTAGTGCAAAACGATCAGTATCAATCGCACGTTTAGCTCGAGCATAAGAATCCGAGATGACGGGGCCATGCCGAGTTTCTTTTACCAAGAAAGTCAAAGATGGTGCGCCTTTGATGTCAATGATTTCTTGATGTACTTTGAAGGGGAGTGGACCATCTGGACCACGATATATACCAGGATTTTTTGGATCAATTTGCTCTATGTATAAGTCTTGTACATCTGGCCCAGTGTTCGTAAAACTCCAAGCAAACTTATCCGTTCTGCCTAAAACAATTGCTGGGATGCCAGGTAAAGTTCCGCCAATCACATTTAATCCCGGCGCATCTAGATGAGCAAAGTACCAGATAGCTGGTGCAGATAGTCCAAGATGTGGATCATTGGCTAGCAGTGGCTTGCCAGTAGAGCTCAGCTTGCCACTGAGAGCCCAGTTATTCGAGCCAATGCCGTCTCTACCGCCCATCTGGTCCCACTGACGGACCCAGCGACTGAGCTCTGTAGAAGGTAAGTTTTGTGGTCTTCCTTCTATTGGAGCAGGATTGGCATGGAAGACTTTAAGTTCTCGGTAGAGTTTAGAAAAATCCATATTACTCACAGGATCGCTGGACTCATAGGGCGGAACAACTTCCCAAATTTGTTTGGTTGTGAGGTACTGTGAGAGCTCAAGTCTTTGTAATTCTTTGTGCCAATTGCCACCAAGGTCATAAGCCATCATCAGCATCCATGCAACGCTGTCTGTTGGTGACCAATGGCCTGGTTTTGATCCTGTTAAGAAATATTCAATTGGTAAAGCCCAACCTAACTGCGCATTGCCAGCATTCACGCCATCAGCATAAGCTTGTAGCAATCGTTTTGCGGAAACGGGGTAGCGATCAAATTGGCGCTCTGCTGCTCTTTTGACGCCAAGGGTGCGCACAAACCGATCAATTTTTACGGTGTCATTGCCGAGGATTTCTGAAAGCCTTCCGCTAGCAATACGGCGATTCATTTCCAATTGCCAGGAGCGTTCGCTTGCATGCAAATAGCCCAGGGCAAAGTAAGCATCCGCCTGACTCTTAGCCTTGATATGGGGGATGTCCACCTCATCAAATGTAATTGAAACTGAGTCACCTAGACTCTTGATGGTGCGCTTACCGGAGATATTGGACTGTGCAAAATATAAATAGCTCAGACTCAGCGCCAAAGCCAGCGCAAGACTCAGTCCAGCCAGCCAAAAGAGGGATCGTAAAAGCTTGCTGACTCCAGATGATCTTGCCGGTGCATTCATGGAGATATTTTAGATGTTTTGTTAAGTCCAGCCTTGGGTTGTGGGGCGAAAGGGACTCTGGGGGCTTTCATGAGGGTAAACAGGGGCTTGCGTGCTAAAATTTCGTTTGTCTTGATTTATTTAGCACGGCTTTATTGTTGGTGCGGGCCCGAGTGGTGAAATCGGTAGACACAGCAGATTTAAAATCTGCCGACTCAAAAAAGTCGTGCCGGTTCGATTCCGGCCTCGGGCACCAAAGACACTCACACATATGAATCTACCCAAAATTTTAATTTGTTCTTGCCTGACCTTCTCATCTCTGGCGGCATGGGGCATAGACGTTATGGAATTTAACTGCAAGCGCTCAGAAAAAGGTTATACCGAAGAATATGAAATGAAGCTGATGCTAGCTTCAGGCGCACAAAAGGCAAAGATGTATTTGGATGGCCGGGATTTAGATCAGTCGGATGCATTGGGATCGCAGGTTGTCAAAAGCATCACACTTGCACGCCCCAATATTTTGATATTGATTGAGGCAAAGTTTGCGCCAGAAGAAGTGATGGGGGTGTCTTACCCAGCTGGTACTGTGACTACCAATATCACTCTTGATCCAGTTACTGGCAAGTTCAAGAAGGTAGAAAAAATTCAGGGTGGTATCTTAGGTGCCACGATCGGTAACGGTACTCATACCAGCGAAGAGACATGCGTGCTCTCTAAATTGCCTTACAAAACTAAATAAGCAGGCGATCCAATAAGCCAAGCTTTTCTCTGCCAAACTAATCTTTAATTTGGCTCAGTGACAAATCCTAATTTAGTGAGGCCAGCACGACGTGAGGCAGCTAGTACTTGAGCGACATACTCATACTTCACTGACTTATCAGCGCGTAGATTGATTTCTGGTTGGGGATCCTTTTGAGCAGCTTTTTCTGCATAGCCATCAAAGGTTTTCAGATCAATCGGTGTGCTGTTCCAGAAGATTTGACCGTTAGCATTAATTGATAGTTGAACGGATTCAGGCTTCACTTCATTACGGACGCTATTGGCTTTTGGCAGCTCTACTTTCACTGCCTGTTGAATGACTGGCAGGGTGATGATGAAGATAATCAGTAGTACCAACATGACGTCCACCATGGGCGTCATATTGATTTCCGACATGATGCTATCGTCGTTTTGTTCGTCTTGAATATGAAAAGACATGATTATTCTCCGGAGCTTATGCGGGCACCAGTGACAAAGTAGGCTAATAGATCATTACCAAAGCGATTCAGATCGGCAACAAATAATTTGTTAGCGCGATTAATGGCGTTAAAGGCAAGAACTGCAGGAATCGCTACCGCTAATCCAAGTGCAGTCATGATGAGCGCCTCTCCAATTGGTCCGGCAACCTGATCGATCTGTGCGCTACCAGAGCTGCTAATGGAGATTAAGGCATGGTAGATGCCCCACACCGTACCAAACAAGCCAATAAACGGGGAAATGGCGCCAGTGGAGCCCAGGAAAGTTAAACCCTTCTGCAAGCTAGCGGCAATACCATCAACGCTATTTTTGATGCTTCTGGCCATCCACTCGGAATAGTTCAGTGTTTGCAACAATTCACGATGATTGGTGGATTGGTTTTGGTGGTGTGCCGATGCTTTTGTTGCTGATTTAGCAATTTGATAATAGGGATTAGCAGCGTGATTACTAAAGGCTTGTAAGCCTTGCTCAAAAGAAGTGGCGCGCCAAAACTGCTCGAGTTCAGGTTTGAGTTTACGTAGATTGCGTAAATCCCAAAGGCGGGTTAGCAGAATTACCCAAGTCACAATAGAGCAGGTGAGCAGAGCAATTGCCACAAAACGAGTAATTGCATCGCCTTCAAGCCAAAGATTCGCTATGCCAAATGGTGTATTCATATTGATTAATTCTTGAGATTAAATTTAATTAAAAGATTGGTGGAAATTCTTTGGGGTGATCCATTTACTAAAAACGGTTTAAAGCGATAGCGTCTGCCAATATCGGTAGCGGCGCGATCAAGCCTAGGAAAGGTGCTTGACTGCAGCAATGCTACATCTTCAACACTTCCTGTTTCATCAATAATTAAGCGCACTACAACCGCCCCTTGTTCTCCAGAGCGTTTAGAGAATGAAGGATAGTAGGCATCTGCATCGGGCTGATAAACCACAACCAGTTTACCAATGTCTGTCTGAATCGGTGTGCCACTAGCGCCCCCACTAGTTGCAGGGGCAACTGCTGCATTTTGCGTTTGGGATGCTGACTGAGCATCCGTTTTACTTTGTGGTTGGTTTTGCTGTGGCGTCTGTTGTGCCTGGGTTGGGCTGGGTTTCTCCAAAGGCTTTTCTTTAGTCTTCTCCTTTACTGCCTTTTTCTCTTCTTTGGGCTTCGGTGGAGCGGCAGCAGGCGGCTGTTGGGAGGCTTCTGGGCTTACTAGATTGGCCATGACGCGCGTATCGTCCAAAACTGGAGGGCGCTTGCTCAGGTGGATAAATTCAAGAGCAGGCAGCGCGTGCAAGAGCAATACGATTGCAATAATGATGCGTTCAGTTTTCGTGAACGGCAGAAAGTCATCTAATTTATTGAGAAAAGAGCTCATCTTGTTTTGCCTAAGATGTGCGCTTCTACGGAATGCAGGCTGAGATCAGCAGACATTAATTCTTGCGCCATTTGCAATAAGGATGCATCGTCCTTGCTACTGAGAAGCAATACTGAACCGTAGTTCTTCAGCCAACCCTCTTTTTGAAGGGGCTCTAGCTGCCTCTTGAGTTGTCTTACCACTGCATCGCTAGTGTCAATCAGTGTGATGGACTCACCCAGTAATTTGCGAATGGATTTTCTGAGAAAGGGATAGTGGGTACAGCCAAGCACCAGTGTATCTGCACCAGCATCCTGTATTGGTTCAAGATGTTTTGCTAGTAACTCTAACGTTTCTTCGCTATCGGCTTTTCCTGATTCAATCAAAGGAACTAAGCCTGCGCCAGCCTGCTTAATGAACTGGCAATTATTCGGGAGCGTATTTAACAGAGCATTAAATTTATCGCTCTTGAGCGTGGCTTCAGTAGCGAGAACGCCAACAATATTATTGTGAGATTGCATTGCGGCTGGCTTAATGCCTGGCTCAACGCCAATGATCGGAATGGAGAGCGTTTCCCGAATTTGTTTGATTGCTTCTGCAGTTGCAGTATTGCATGCAACTACGATGGCATCACACCCTTGGCTTGCTAGATGACGGCACAGCTCAAGGCTGCGTGCCGCAATCCAGTCGCTTGATTTTTCCCCATAAGGCGCATTGGCAGAGTCGGCAAGATAAATGTAATCATGCTCGGGAAGTTGGCGCAGAGCCTCATCCAAAATGGATAAGCCTCCAACGCCAGAATCAAATACTCCGATTAGTGCCAATGAATTGCCAATGTATTTTGATAATTAGGAGCTTTGTAATTAAGCGACCTTTACCGGAATGCCCGCAATCTTGGCTTGCCATTCACGTGGGCCTTCATTGTGCATAGA
This sequence comes from Polynucleobacter sp. MWH-UH35A, assembly GCF_018687075.1. Lineage (NCBI taxonomy): Bacteria > Pseudomonadati > Pseudomonadota > Betaproteobacteria > Burkholderiales > Burkholderiaceae > Polynucleobacter > Polynucleobacter sp. MWH-UH35A. The sequence goes on along the minus strand of NZ_CP061285.1, from coordinate 1,068,113 downwards.
AATGCCTTCAGAGTTCACAGCAACCGTGACCGGCATATCTTTAACATCAAACTCATAAATGGCTTCCATGCCTAGGTCAGCAAAGCCAACCACTTTTGAAGTTTGAATAGCCTTAGATACTAAGTAAGCAGCGCCACCAACAGCCATGAGGTAGGCTGACTTATGTTTCTTGATGGCTTCAATTGCTTCTGGTCCGCGCTCGGCTTTGCCAATCATGGAGATCAAACCGGTTTTAGCAAGCATCATTTCGGTGAACTTATCCATGCGGGTGGCAGTAGTAGGGCCTGCTGGGCCAACCGCTTCATCACGCACAGGATCCACTGGGCCAACGTAGTAGATCACGCGGTCTTTAAAGCTGACAGGCAATTCTTCACCTTTGGCTAGCATGTCCTGAATGCGCTTATGTGCAGCGTCACGGCCAGTCAAAATTTTGCCGTTGAGCAATAAGGTTTCGCCTGGTTTCCAGCTAGCCACTTCTGCAGCAGTCAATGTATCTAAATTGACGCGCTTGGATTTTTGAACATCTGGTGTCCAGGTGACAGCTGGCCAATCAGATAAGGAGGGTGCCTCGAGCTTTGCGGGACCGTCGCCATGCAAATGGAAATGCACGTGACGTGTAGCTGCGCAGTTCGGAATCATCGCCACCGGCAATGATGCTGCATGCGTTGGGTATTCCATGATCTTGATATCCAGCACGGTAGCTAAGCCACCAAGGCCTTGTGCACCAATGCCGAGTTTGTTTACTTTCTCGTAGAGCTCCAAGCGAAGTTCTTCAGCACGAGTCTTGGCGCCACGAGCAATCAGTTCCTGAATATCCACCGGACCCATTAATGACTCTTTTGCCATGAGCATGGCTTTTTCTGGTGTGCCGCCAATGCCAATACCCAAGATGCCAGGAGGGCACCAACCGGCACCCATTGTAGGAACCGTTTTGAGAACCCAATCAACGATCGAGTCAGAAGGGTTGAGCATGACCATCTTGGCTTTGTTCTCTGAGCCGCCGCCTTTGGCTGCGCAAATTACTTCTACGTCATCGCCTGGGACGATTTCATAATGGATTACAGCAGGAGTATTGTCTCCGGTATTTTTGCGTTTACCTGCTGGATCTGTGAGGACTGAAGCGCGCAACATATTGTCTGGATTGAGATAGGCGCGACGCACTCCCTCATTCACCATATCAGCAACACTCATCGTGGCATCAGGCCATTGGACATTCATACCAATTTTGAGGAAAACGACTGCAATGCCAGTGTCTTGGCACAAGGGTCGGTGACCCTCGGCGCACATCCGGCTATTGGTCAAAATTTGCGCAATCGCATCCTTTGCGCCATGACCTTGCTCAAGCTCATAAGCCTTGCCCATGGCGGTAATAAAGTCTTTTGGGTGGTAATAAGAGATGAACTGGAATGCGTCTGCAACGCTTTGAATCAGGTCGTTTTGTTTGATATTGGTCATGGTTTTAGGCTTATTTCCACATTATTAGTAAGGTTTCCCCTATTTTAAGGGTTTGCCATAGAGCAAATCCCCAGTGTTTTCACTTATCTTCTAAGGTCTTGAGGGTGAATACCTGTCATTTTGCGACATTTTCTCGCATTATTTTAGATTATTGATTATTTGATAGAGGGCTGTAAGCATGGAACCATTAAAGCAAGAAAATCGCGTATTTAACCCGCCTGCAGATTTTGTAAAGAGTGCGGCCATTCCAGGCATGGAAGCCTATAACAAGCTGTGTGCTGAAGCTAATTCAGATTACGACGGTTTCTGGGGTCGTCTTGCTAAAGAAAACATCTATTGGAAAAAGCCATTCACTAAAGTGTTGGATGAGTCCAAAGCACCTTTCTATAAATGGTTCGAAGATGGTACAACGAATGCCTCTTATAACTGTTTAGATCGTCAAGTAGAAGCTGGCTTAGGCGAGAAGACTGCCATCATCTTTGAAGCGGATGACGGCACGGTTACTAAAGTAACTTATAAAGAGATGCTTGAGCGCGTTTGCAAAATGGCAAACGCATTGCGCAAGATGGGCATCAAGTCTGGTGACAGCGTCATAATTTACATGGCAATGACCATTGAAGGTATTGTTGCTATGCAAGCCTGTGCCCGTATCGGCGCTATTCACTCTGTTGTATTTGGCGGCTTCTCTGCCCAAGCTTTGCGTGACCGCATTATGGACGTTGGTGCAGTTGCCGTGATTACTGCTGATGGTCAATACCGTGGTGGTAAAGCATTGCCATTGAAGGCGATTTGCGATGAAGCGCTATCAACAGGCGAGTGCCCTAAAGTTAAGCATGTCATCGTCAGCAAACGCACTGGTACCGATATCAATATGCAGGCTGGCCGTGACGTTTGGATGCAAGAGATTGTTGCGAATGAGGCGACAACTTGTGAGCCTGAGTGGGTTAGCGCTGAGCATCCATTGTTTATTCTTTACACATCAGGTTCAACTGGTAAGCCAAAAGGTGTTCAACATTCAACCGGCGGTTACTTGTTGTGGGCAATCCTCACAATGAAATGGACCTTCGACATTAAGCCTAACGATGTGTTCTGGTGTACTGCTGACATTGGTTGGGTAACAGGCCACTCCTACATTACTTATGGTCCACTCGCTGTGGGCGCTACTGAGATCGTATTTGAAGGTGTGCCAACCTACCCAAATGCTGGCCGTTTCTGGGAAATGATCCAAAAACACAAAGCAAGTATTTTCTACACAGCACCAACGGCGATTCGTTCATTGATCAAAGCATCTAGTAATGATCAGGCAGTGCATCCAAAGAGCTTCGATTTGTCATCACTGCGTCTCTTGGGTTCAGTAGGTGAGCCAATCAATCCAGAAGCTTGGATGTGGTACTACGAAAATGTGGGTGGCTCACGTTGCCCAATCGCTGATACTTTCTGGCAAACGGAAACTGGCGGACACATGATCTCTCCATTGCCAGGCGCAACACCAATGATTCCAGGCTCATGCACATTGCCATTGCCAGGTATTCAGGCAGCGATTGTGGATGAGGCGGGCGTTGATGTTCCTAATGGCCAAGGCGGTATCTTGGTTGTGAAGCGTCCATGGCCTTCAATGATTCGTACGATTTGGAATGATCCTGATCGTTTCGTGAAGTCTTACTTCCCAGAAGAATTGGGTGGCAACTTGTACCTTGCAGGCGACGGTGCAATCCGTAACAAGGACACTGGTTACTTCACGATTACTGGCCGTATCGATGACGTGTTGAACGTTTCTGGTCACCGCATGGGTACGATGGAAATCGAATCTTGCTTAGTGGCCAATCCATTAGTGGCTGAAGCCGCAGTGGTAGGTCGTCCAGATGAGCTCACTGGTGAAGCCATTTGTGTATTCGTGGTTCTCAAAGGTGGTCGTCCAACAGGTGAAGAGGCGAAGAAAGTTGCTACTGAGTTGCGTAACTGGGTTGGTAAAGAGATCGGCCCAATTGCTAAGCCTAAGGATGTCCGTTTCGGCGACAACTTGCCTAAGACTCGTTCTGGCAAGATCATGCGCCGTCTCTTGCGTGTGATTGCTAAAGGTGAAGAGGTTACTCAAGACACCTCAACCCTTGAGAATCCACACATCTTGGAACAACTCAAAGAGTCTTTGTAAGCGTCTAAACACGCTTTTAGAGCCCACCCCTTCCGGCAATCGTATAATTGCAAGCTGTACGGAAGGGTGGATGAGCGGTTTAAGTCACACGCCTGGAAAGCGTGCGTAGGTTAATAGCCTACCGCGGGTTCGAATCCCGCCCCTTCCGCCAAGCATCAAGAAAACCACCTTCGGGTGGTTTTTTCTTTTACAACTTCCCTTAGTATCTAGTTAGTTGGCATTACAAAACAATTCAATATTGGAGAAAAAATGATTTTTACAATGTTATTGATGGATCGTCCTGGAACTGCAGACTTGCGAGTACAGGTTCGTCCTGAGCACCGCGCTTATTTAGCAAAAATGGCTGACCGTATGGCTTTTGCTGGGCCCCTCACATCGGAAGATGGCAAAACTACTCTTGGTAGTTTGATTGCAATTGATTTTCCTAGTAGGGCAGATGTCGATGCATGGTTAAAAGATGAGCCTTATACCAAGGCTGGTGTTTATGAAAAGCCGATTATCAACGTCTTTAACAATATGTGGGAACAAAAGGCAGGTTTTCCGCCAGCGAAATAAGCCCATGATTTGATCGTGGCTGTTACTTTTGGTATATCATCTGATGATATATCATGAGTAATGGGAAAACGTGGAATTGTCACTCTTTTGGATCTTCACCAAGAGGTCATTGATCAAGGTGATGGGTATTGGGTAAAGATTGAGGCTTGGCAAGTGGACGTTAGTGATGCAATACCTCATGGAATACGCTATTCATTAACCCTGCACAATTCCAAAGGTTTGAGAATTTTGGGCTATGACAATGCTCATGCGGTAAAGCTAAGAACAGGTTATTCAGGTCGAAAATTGGCATATGATCACAGACATCGTAGCTCAAGTGATCCTGGCGTCACCTATGAGTTTAAGGATGCGCACCAATTGTTAAGTGATTTTTTTGTCGATGTTGATAAAGTCTTAAAGGTGGATAAAGAGATATGAAGGTTATCAAAATAGGTATCGCATCGCAAAAAGATATTCGGGCGCGCGTTTTGGCTATCGCTAGAGGCGATCTAAAGCCAAAGGCATCCGATCCAAAAATATGGTTTACCTCGATGCGTTCATTGGCGCAGGTATTGAGTGATGAAAACAGAGCCCTGTTGCATGTCATTAGAGCATCCAAGCCTGTATCAATTTCTGAGTTGGCCGAGCTTACCGGAAGAAAGCAAGGGAACCTATCTCGGACACTAAAAACAATGTCTCATTACGGCTTAGTGCAAATGCTTCAAGAGTCCAAGGCCCTGAGACCTGTTGCATGTGGCGATAGTTACGAAATAAAGATGCAATAATTAAAGCGGCATGCTTTCCCTTAAGAACCCGCATTTACGGCTTTGGTTCCAGCGTGTTGTGGGAGCGTTGCTTGTAATTACTGCTATCTTTTGGGTGGGGGCACACCTCTTTGTTCCGGGGTTAATCAAAAAGTCTGCATCTGAATTTGGTGCCAAGATTGGTTATCACATTAGCTATCAAGACCTTAGTCTGTCTCCATTGCGTTTGAGGGTAGAGCTTGACCAATTGCAACTAGCAAAAGAGGGTGGCTCTAAATTACTGGAGTTCAAAAAGCTTGCGATTACTCTTAAATGGACCAAGTTAGTTCTTGGTGAGCTCGGCTTTGATGAGATTCTTCTGGAAGAGCCTAAGGTAATCATTGAGAAAAGGTTGACCAAGGGTACTCATGCAGGCGCTTGGAATTGGCAAGAATTTCTCGCTGCTGTTGAAAAGGCAATGCCTCCTGCAGAGCCCAATCAATCTAAGCAGCCCATCAAAATCTCGGTTGACGAATTCCAAGTGAACTCGGGATCGCTAAGTGTGATTGACAATGCCGCCAGACTCAAAGAAGGGCTTAGTCCCTTTACGATGAAATTGCTTGATGTCGCTAACTATGACAAGCATGGTGTGGTGACAGGGGTTCGCGGTCAATATGACTTTAATCTCGGCGCCTTGCAGCTATGGATACCTGGCCTTAACAAGGCAATTGCTTATCGGCATGTCGCCATAACCGGTGCATTAGATAACCCTCAGCCAGGTCAATTGGGCCTGCAATTGAATGTGAAATTGGATGATGGTCTTGTGCGTTCGCATTGGGATTTCAATGCTAATTCAAAAATGATTGATGGCAAGGTCGAGATCCATGATTTAGCTGCAACGCCAATTATCCCCTTATTGCCGGCAAATAAAGAGTTGGTAGGCAATGGTGGGGTCATTAATTCAGAGCTCGCTGTGAAACTTGGCAGTGATATCGATACCGTTAGTGGCGACATCCACATAGCGAATTTATCGATCTTCGAAAAGGGTCAAAAATATCCCTTAGTTGTTTGGAAAATGGCAGATATTCATCGGTTTGAATATAAGAGTGTGAAATCGAAACAGACAGCAAGCCATGGTCTTTCAATCGATGAGTTGACTGTGGATGCACCAACTCTGCAGTTTGAAATTAACGAAGAGGGGTTCTCTAACTTCAGAAGGCTATTTTCTAAGTCAGATTCACAATCAAAGACTGATGCTGTAGCGGCAGCCAAAACTGAAAATACCCCAGCATTTAATGTCGATATACGCTCCATTAATCTAAAGAGCGGGGAAGTGTTCTTTACCGATTTGGCAATGCGTCCCAGCTTCAAAGTGGATGTGAAGAAGTTCAACGCCACACTCTTGGGGGTAAGCAACACCCCCGGAAGCTTTGCCAGCGTAGCGATGGATGGGGTAGTTGCAGGCTCTGGAAGTATGCGAGTTAAAGGGCAGACCTCATTTGATGATCCGCGCCGCAATCATGACATTTTGATGAGTTTTAGAAACCTTCCGCTTACCGCCTTCAATCCTGCGGTGATGACATTCGCAGGCTATCAAATTACAGGCGGTCGCTTAAATCTCAATCTGAATTACAAGGCCATAGATGGTGAGTTGAACGGTAGTAATCAAATCATCATCAAGAAAGTGGTGCTGGGCGATGAAGTGCCAGAATTTACCGGTAAAAAATTACCGCTTAGTCTAGCAATTGCTTTGCTAGAGGATGCTGATGACACGATTGATGTAACAGTCAGGATCGCAGGTAATGTGGATTCTCCAGAATTTAGTGCGAGCGGTTTGGTTTGGCAAGCCATTAGCAATGTTCTAACGAACGTAGCAACTGCTCCATTTAGAGCACTGGCTTCTATTCTCGGAATGGGTGGCGATGAAGGGGTGAATGCTCTTCCTGGTGAAGCGGTGTTTCTCGTAGCAGATCAAGAGCGCCTAGAAAAGTTTGGCGAGTATCTGGTGAAGCGTCCGAACTCTAGTCTAGAGGTGATTGGTACTTATGATCCGGTACAGGATAAAAATGCGCTTGCGAGAGCTAAAGCGGATACTGCTATTTTGAAAGATGCTGGATTTAAGTTAACACCAGGCGAACCAGTGCCAACCCCAAGTCTTTCTGATCCTAGAGTGCAGTCCGGTCTGAAGGCTGCCTATGCGCAATATATAGGGCGTATCAAGCTAGGGCAGCGGCTTTTAACTTTGCCGGACAGCGAGCAGCGTAACGAGCAATTGCATGACGAGTTAATTGCTGGAATTGAAATTTCCGATGCTGAGCTTAATGACCTTGCTAAAAATAGAGCCAAACTAGCCTATGAATATATGGTGAAAGCAAACCCTAGTTTGAAAGATCGCATTCAAATTGGTGAGATCAAGACCGTAACAGCAGGAAAAGAGGGAATTCCTCTCGATGTTGAGATCAGAATCAAGTAGACTTGAGGCCATGAATTCAACAAAAATGCGCATCCTTTCTGTCATTGCAGCCATGACTTCCTTAAGTCTCGTGGGCTGCGGCTCTATTGAATCTGCCGCCCAAGACGATTGCACTTCAATCGGCTGGCAAATTGGCAGTAAAGGCTATCAGGATTGCTACAAGGCCAGACTTTATGAGCGCAAGTTGGATTACTCCCTCCCTCCTGGCGACAAGCCATCCCCATCCCTTCTTTAATAGGGTAAACCCTTAATTCAAGTCCTTGAGCGGCGTCAAGGACTTGGGGGTATAAATAACCCAAAATTAAGCGTTATTTTGCATATCTACAGCTGGCTAAGTATTTAGCGCAGCAGGATTTTTGATGGGCAAAACGGAAAAATACTTTGCAGTGGTGCAAAGCAAAATAGCATTAAATATAAAAATTAGAGACTACAAAATATGAATCATCCCAAGCCTTCTGGAGAAGTCAAAGCGGTTGCGGTTGCAACGGCAGATGATTTAAGGGAGAACATTCGTCGCAAGAGCAAGTTAAAGGGGCGTCAAGCAGATGATGCTTCTCTTGCTGAAGTTCGCAAGCTCATTGGAGTTGCGCCACATCGTAGAGACTTGCTTATTGAAAATCTTCACAAACTCAACGATGAGTATCGCGCTTTGCATGATCGTCATTTGGTCGCTCTAGCAAAAGAAATGAATTTGCCAATGGCAGAAGTTTACGAAGTGGCTACTTTCTACCACCACTTTGAAGTAGTTCGCGGCAGCGATCCTGTAGCTGATATCACTATTCGTGTTTGTGATGGTATTGCTTGTGAGTTAGCGGGCGCACAAAATCTTTTAGCTAAGCTGCCAAGTATCTTGGGAAATCCAAACGTTAAAGTAGTTGCAGCCCCTTGCGTTGGACGTTGCGAGCAGGCGCCTGTGGCCGTTGTTCATCAGTACCCTGTACTGTTTGCTACAGTGGATAAAGTATCTGCTGCTGTTAAAAATAATTTAACCATTCAGCCAATGGCTATGGATGATGCCGTCTTTGAACCTGCTGCCTTAGCGGAGCAGGGTGTTTCACCGCAAGGCGAGATGCAAGCGGTTTCTCCAGACTATGTTGGTTATGAGTCTTATCGCAAGCAAGGTGGTTATGCGCTTGCTAAAGAAATCCACGAAGGCAAGAAAGATGCCGAAAGCATCATCAAAGCGATGGAAAATTCTGGGCTACGCGGACTGGGTGGCGCAGGATTTCCAGCGGGACGTAAATGGCGCATCGTAAAAGATCAAGTAGCTCCCAAGTTGATGGCTGTGAATATCGACGAAGGTGAACCAGGAACATTTAAAGACCGAACCTATTTAGAGCGTGATCCTCATCGTTTCTTGGAAGGCTTATTGATTGCGGCCAATGTAGTCGGGATCGATGCTTGCTACATCTATTTACGCGATGAGTATCACGGTTGCCGTGAGTTGCTCGAAACAGAATTAGCTAAACTCAAAGCAAACCCACCGTTTCCAATTCCGAATATTGAATTGCGTCGTGGCGCAGGTGCCTACATCTGCGGTGAAGAGTCCGCGATGATTGAGAGCATCGAAGGTAAACGCGGTGAGCCACGCATGCGTCCTCCCTATATTGCTCAAGTCGGCTTGTTTGGGCGTCCAACTCTAGAGCACAACTTTGAGACTCTGTATTGGGTGCGCGACATTGTGCAACGTGGACCCGAATGGTTTAGTTCATATGGTCGCCATGATCGCAAAGGTTTACGTAGCTTTAGCGTGAGTGGGCGTGTGAAAAAGCCTGGTGTGAAGTTGGCACCAGCTGGCATCACCATTCAAGAATTGATTGATGAGTACTGTGGCGGCATGCAAGATGGGCATAAATTCTATGGTTATCTGCCTGGTGGCGCATCAGGCGGCATCTTGCCGGCAACGATGAATGATATTCCACTGGACTTTGATACTTTGCAGCCATACGGTTGCTTCATTGGTTCTGCTGCAGTGATGGTGTTCAGTGATAAAGACAAAGCGCGCGATATGGCACTCAACGTCATGCACTTCTTTGAGCATGAGAGCTGCGGTCAATGTACGCCTTGCCGAGTAGGCACAGGAAAAGCAGCCAAGTTGATGCAAGCCAAGTCATGGGATCAAGACACTTTAGAAGACTTAGCAACCGTAATGGTTGATGCTTCTATTTGTGGTCTTGGCCAAGCTGCACCAAACCCGATTCGTTGTATTCATAAATATTTCCCAAAAGAAGTGAAATAACTCACATATAAAAATCGGGAATAACGAGACAAACATGAACGCACCCACAAATCCTAAAGAACTTGAATTGCAAACCGTTGAGTTCAAACTAGACGGCAAGACCATTGTTTCTTATGAAGGAGAAACGATCCTCAAGGCTGCCAAACGCCACGGTATTGATATTCCGCATCTGTGTTTTAAAGATGGTTATCGCCCAGACGGCAACTGCCGTGCTTGCGTAGTAGAGATAAATGGTGAACGCACTTTAGCCCCTAGTTGCTGTAGAAGCGCTACCCCTGATATGGACGTCAAAGCCAATAGTGAGCGCGCCGTAAAGAGTCAAAAGCTCGTTCTCGAGATGTTGCTCTCGGATATGCCGGACGAAGGATTTAAGTGGGTAGGCAATAGCAAAGAAGAAGAACAGAAGAATCAACATGGTGAGCTCAGCACTTGGGCTGCCCGTATGGATGTGACTGTCAGACCAGAGCTCAAGGCCTTGCGTCGTGACAAAGTCAACAGTGATATTTCACATCCAGCAATGGCTGTGAACCTCGATGCTTGTATTCAATGTAATCGTTGCGTACGTGCTTGTCGTGAAGAGCAGGTCAACGATGTGATCGGCTATGCCATGCGCGGCGCTCACAGTGAGATTGTTTTTGATCTCAATGATCCAATGGGTGATAGCAGCTGCGTTGCTTGTGGTGAGTGTGTGCAAGCCTGTCCAACTGGTGCATTAATGCCTAAGGGATTAATTGGTTCGCAAACAGTGGATCGCAAAGTAGACTCCGTATGTCCATTCTGTGGTGTGGGCTGCCAAATCACTTACAACGTTAAAGATGAAAAAATTGTTAGCGTAGAAGGTCGTGATGGCCCAGCTAATCACAATCGTCTCTGCGTTAAAGGACGCTTTGGTATGGACTACATCCATAATCCACAGCGCCTTACTAAGCCACTTATTCGTAAGGCTGGTGTCCCTAAGGATGAATCTATCCTAGAAGGTAAACAAGACTGGTCTGATATCTTCCGTGAAGCTACATGGGAAGAGGCTTTAGAGTTTGCTGCCGGCGGCCTTAAGAAACTCAAGGATCAATACGGAAATAAAGTATTGGCGGGTTTTGGATCAGCAAAAGGCAGCAACGAAGAAGCTTATCTATTCCAAAAACTGGTACGTACTGGATTTGGCAGCAATAACGTAGACCACTGTACTCGTCTTTGCCATGCTTCATCAGTAGCTGCGCTTCTTGAGGGTGTTGGTTCTGGTGCGGTAAGTAATCAAGTCAATGACGTTGAGCATTCAAGCTTGATCATGTTAATTGGTTCCAATCCAACTGCTAATCATCCAGTTGCAGCTACTTGGTTTAAGAATGCCGCCAAGCGTGGCGCCAAAATTGTGTTGTGCGATCCTCGTAAGACCGAGATCAGTAAGCATGCCTGGCGCACGATGCAGTTCAAGCCCGACACCGATGTGGCGATGCTCAATGCCATGATTTATACGATTATTGAGGAGGGCTTGGTTGATAAAGACTTCATCCAAAATCGCTCGAATAACTTTGAAGCCTTAAAAGAAAACATCAAAGGTTATAGCCCTGAAGCAATGGCTCCAATCTGCGGCATTCCAGCAGAAACCTTACGTGAAGTGGCTAGAGAATTTGCTACTACCAAGTCAGCGATGATCTTGTGGGGCATGGGCGTTAGTCAGCACGTACACGGTACTGATAATGCGCGTTGCTTAATTGCCTTAGTGAGTATCACCGGTCAAATCGGTAAGCCTGGCTCTGGATTGCATCCATTGCGCGGTCAAAACAACGTGCAGGGTGCTAGTGATGCGGGTTTGATCCCGATGATGTTCCCGAACTATCAGCGCGTGGATAATCCGCAAGCCCATGCCTGGTTTGAGAAGTTCTGGGATACGCCATTAGATAAAAATCCTGGCTATACCGTCGTAGAGATCATGCATAAGATCACTGCGCCAGATAGCGATCCACATAAGATTCGTGGCATGTATGTCGAAGGCGAAAACCCTGCGATGAGCGACCCCGACTTAAATCATGCACGTCATGCCTTGGCTTCTTTAGAGCATTTGGTTGTGCAAGACATCTTTATGACAGAGACTGCACTTTTGGCTGACGTTGTATTGCCAGCCAGCGCTTGGCCGGAGAAGGTGGGTACGGCAAGCAATACTGACCGTATGGTGCAGATGGGCAAGAAAGCCATTAATCCTCCAGGCGATGCCAAACCTGATCTATGGATTATTCAAGAGATTGCCAAGCGTATGGGCCTCAATTGGAATTACCATGGTCCCGATGCTGGTGTTGCTGAGGTTTATGATGAAATGCGTCAAGCAATGTATGGTGCTATCAATGGCATTACTTGGGAGCGCTTAGAAAAAGAATCTAGCGTTACTTACCCATGTTTATCCGCTGAAGATCCGGGCCGTCCAATTGTGTTTGATGATCAATTTGCAACAGCAGATGGCAAAGTGAAGCTCGTTCCTGCTGACATCATTCCGGCAAATGAGCGCCCTGATGCTGAATACCCATTTGTATTGATCACGGGTCGTCAGTTAGAGCATTGGCATACCGGCAGCATGACGCGTCGTGCCACGGTGTTGGATGCGATTGAGCCAATGGCTACCGTATCGATGAATGGTGAAGATATGGCTCAGTTAGGCGTATCGGCTGGTGATGTGATTACTGTTCAGTCTCGCCGTGGTGAGGTTGGTATCCACGTGAGAAGAGATGACGGCACACCAAGAGGTGTTATCTTCATTCCGTTTGCTTACTATGAGGCTGCTGCTAACTTGATTACCAATTCAGCCCTAGATCCATTTGGCAAGATTCCGGAGTTTAAGTATTGCGCTGTGAAACTCTCCAAAGGTGGAGAGGCAGCCAGGATCATGGGATACGGAACTAATGCCCCAGGCGGTTCCAGGGAAATGTCAAACGTTTAACAACAAAATACGGTACTAGCAATTCAAAAAAGTTCCCTATTGGGAACTTTTTTGTTAAGAGACCTTGTTTTCAAGATGCCCAATTTTGTAGTAAAAGATCTTTATGGGGGTATCTAATGAGCAGATTAATCAAAATTAATCACGATTTATATGAGGCGGCAAAGAGAGAGGCAAGGTTTGAGCGTCGTACTATTCAAGCTCAAATTGAATTTTGGGTAAAAGTAGGCCGAGCAGCGATTGATAATCCCGATTTATTTGCAACCTTCATTGCTAACTTATTAGTATCCCTGTCAGATCCCAAGCCTACAAAGCAAGCGCAATTTCAGCTGGATGAATTGCTTGCGAATTGGAGTCCGGATATGAAGCGCTCAAATGAAGATGATGAATGGCTTGAGGCAAAACCTGTTGGCAAAGAGGTTTGGTAGGGTCTTACATAACTTCCTGCTTGATTTGCTTAGAACCCTCCACATGCTATTGGATTGATATAGGTTGATTTAAGGTCGTGTCAGAACAAGTTTCTCCTTTGCCCTTTAGAATATGACCTCCATGGCCAGTTCTAAACCCACCTCCAACACTAACGGCAAAGCCGAGCTTCCTGTCCTCATTATTGGGGCCGGATTGGCTGGATTGACTGTTGCCCTCCATATGGCTGAGTCTCAGCCGGTGATTTTGATGGCTAAACGAGGCTTGGGCGAAGCAGCAACCGCATGGGCACAAGGTGGCATTGTTGGGGTCGTAGATAAAGAGCATGACAGCATCGATTCTCATGTGGCTGATACCTTGGATGCGGGTGCAGGACTTGTGGTGGAATCGACTGCACGCTATATCGCCGAGGAAAGTGCAGACGCCATTCGTTGGTTGGTAGAGCAGGGTGTTCCATTCACAGAAGATAAATCTGGTCCCATGGGCTTGCACTTAACGCGAGAAGGCGGACATAGTCACCGTCGCATTGCGCATGCTGCCGATGCAACGGGAAAAGCCATCCATGAAGTACTACTAGATAAAGCCAAAGCCCATAAAAATATTCAGATCTTGGAGCATTGGATTGCACTTGATCTCATTACCAATCGTCACCTAGATGCTAAAACGCAGCGCACCACGCCAAACCGTTGTTACGGCGTTTACGCACTCGATATTAAAAATAATCGGGTAGAAACCATTCAAGCGAAGTCAGTAGTGCTTGCAACAGGCGGTGTTGGTAAGGTTTACCGTTACACCAGTAATCCTGATACGGCTACAGGTGATGGCATTGCCATGGCCTGGCGTGCAGGTTGCCGCGTTGGCAATATGGAATTCATTCAATTTCATCCGACTTGCTTGTATCACCCCAGTGATCGCACTTTTCTGATTACTGAAGCGATGCGTGGTGAGGGTGGTTTACTGAAGTTGCCTGATGGCACTCGCTTTATGCCAGAGCATGATGACCGTAATGAATTAGCTCCCCGCGACATTGTTGCCAGAGCTATCGACTTTGAGATGAAGAAGCACGGCTTAGATTATGTTCATCTAGATGCCACTCATCTGGGTGAAGCATTTGTAAAAGAGCATTTCCCGATGATCTATGCGCGCTGCATGAGTCTCGGTTTAGAAATCACCAAAGAGCCGATCCCGGTTGTACCCGCTGCGCATTACACCTGTGGTGGTGTGGTCACCGATCTCAAGGGTCGCACGGATTTACCCGGGCTCTATGCGGTAGGAGAGGCGACTTACACTGGTTTGCATGGTGCTAATCGCTTGGCAAGCAACTCACTCTTAGAGTGCGTTGTGATTGGTAAGGCTGCCGCAGAAGACATCTCCAGTCTAAAGACTCCGGCGATGCCAAATTTACCGCTCTGGGATGAGAGTCAGGTTGAGGATGCGGATGAGCAGGTCGTTATTTCCCATAACTGGGATGAGCTTCGTTCATTGATGTGGAATTATGTGGGCATAGTTAGAACCAATCGTCGTTTAGAGCGAGCGCTCCACAGAATTAAATTGCTTAGATATGAAGTACAGGAGTATTACGCTAACTTTAAGGTGACGCGCGACCTCATTGAACTTAGAAATCTATTGGAGTGCGCAGAGCTCATTGTGCGTTCGGCCCTCATGCGCAGAGAAAGCCGTGGTTTGCATTACAGCCGCGACTACCCTGGGACATGGGCTGTGTCCTATCCAACCATTCTGACCCCTCAAGCGGAGGGTGCTGAGAGTGAAACGGCCTCTTAAGCTTCTTGCGCCATAAAACCAGGTTTTTGGTGATAAGCTAAGCGAATATCACGAGGAATTTCATGGCCAGCTTTAAAGAAGAAGTCTACGAACATATCTCCGCGGTGTATCAAACCGCCGCAGATGAAATCAAGAGCTGGATCAGTGTTTTAAAAGAGATCTGGCCACTTCTTTTTCTATTAATCCTTGCCTTGGCTGTTCTCATTTGGTTTTCTAAGCCTGCACCACCCAAGCATGTAATGATGGCGACTGGTGTTGGTGGCTCCTACAAAGTATTGGGTGAAAAATATAAGACTTATTTTCAGAAAAAAGGTATCGAACTTAAACTGGTAGAGACCCATGGCTCAAAGGAAAATCTTCAGCATCTGATTGACCGCAAAGATCCCATCCAAGCGGCCTTTGTGCAGGGCGGCATGATTGCATCTGACAATCTGGCTGGCGTTGAATCCCTTGGTAGCGTTGACTATGAGCCGGTATGGATGTTTTATCGCAAGAATGCTTTCAATGAAAGCATGCATGTTTCTGATAGAGACATTGCAAAACTAAAAATCAATATTGGTCCGGTAGGAAGTGGAACGCGCACGCAAGCGCTGAGTATTTTTAAACTCAATGGCTTAAATGGAGATGCCCCTAATTTACTAAGCCTAGCTAACGCTGAGGGGGTAAATGCCTTAGCGCGCGGCGAAATTGATGCTGTTATTTTGGTAGATGGTTTTGATTCACCAAATGTTCAAAAGTTAATCAGAAATCCCGACATAAGATTGGTAAATTTTGGGCGAGCAGATGCCTATGCTCGGTTGTTGCCGTATTTTGAAGAGGTTTCCGTACCGATGGGAGGATTTGACCTTGGTAAAAATATCCCAGATCACCCCATTCAGTTGATATCTACAACTACAAACCTCTTAATTGATAATCGATTGCACCCAGCAATTCAGGTCTTATTTTTAGAGGCTGCACGAGAAATAAATGGAGCAAAATCGTATTTCTCCAAAGCAGGAGAGTTCCCAGCTTATATGAATACCGAAGCTCCTTTAAGCGATGAGGCGAAATTCTTCTACGAAAAAGGCACTCCAACTTTGATGAAGTATTTGCCATTCTGGCTAGCGGAGTTCTTGGAGCGCATGTTCTTCTTGTTGTTACCTTTTGCTGCTTTTGCGTATCCTGTTATCAAATCGATTCCAACTTACAGAACAAATCTAGCGAAGAAGCAAATTAACTCAATCTACAAAGAGCTTGATAAGTTCGAGAAAAATACCATCGAAAACTTTGATCCGGCCCGTCGCGGTGAATATCTAGAGGTACTCAACGAGATGGAGCGCAGGATACTGCGATCTAAGGCGGCAAAGCTCGCAACCGCTGAATGCTATAGCCTGCGAAACAATATTGAATTTATCCGCAATGCGCTAGAGAAGCAGTTAATTTACAAGGGTAGGTAAGAGTAAATTAAGTGCGTATTTTGCCGATAGGCTTTGCATGTAAACATAGGCCAAGAGCTGTTAGCACCTTGAGAACAGTATCAAAGCCGGGTATACGATCTCCAGAGAGGGCCTTATAGAGACTTTCCCTCGAGAGTCCAGATTCATTGGCTACTTGTGCCATTCCTTTGGCACGTGCAATATCTCCAAGTGCTTTGGCTATGAATGCTGCATCTCCGTTGGATTCTTCAATACATGCCTGTAGATAAAGGGCCATTTCTTTTGGTGTGCGTAAATGTTCTGCTACATCATAGGGGCTCGTAATCGTTTTTTTCATATCATTCTTTACAAATTTTTAGCCAAAAGTTTAGCGATCTGGATATCCTTAACTTGAGTTCTTTTGCTGCCTCCGATAAGGAGAAGGTAAACCGTATTCTCTTGTTTTGTGTAATAAATCCTGTAGCCCGGTCCAAAATCAATTTTCATTTCAAAGACTTTGCTACCAACGAATTTCACATTCCCTTGATTGCCCTCAGCTAATCGTTTAATTCTTGTTTGAATTTTTGCCCTTCCCATTAAGTCATTTAGGGCGTCCAGCCAAGCTTTAAATTCTTCCGTTTTCCTTATTTCATGCATGCCCTACTGTAGCCAATAGGATACATTAAGTCTGTAGGAAATTCTATAATTTGGATCCGAATTTATTGAAAATTCTTAAAGAATGCGCATTGAGAAATCAACCGCACGCACATCCTTGGTCAGCTTCCCAAGGGAGATGCGATCAACTCCAGTGGCGGCAATAGCACGCATTTGATCTAAATTGATGCCGCCTGAGGCTTCCAGCAAAGCACGTCCAGCAGTAATAGCAACCGCTTGCTTCATTTGCTCGGTATTGAAGTTATCGATCAAAATGCTCTTAGCTCCAGCAGCCAATGCCTCTTCTAATTCATCAAAATTCTCAACTTCAATCTGAATATCCACCCCAGAATTAAGGGCGATAGCATTCTTTAGTGCGGCGGTCACGCTACCAGCAGCAGCTATATGGTTTTCCTTGATCAAGATGCCATGCCAGAGTGCTAGACGTTGATTTTTACCGCCGCCTACAAGAACTGCGTATTTCTGAGCCTGGCGCAACCCAGGAATCGTCTTACGAGTATCCAATACAGCACAACCTTTGGGATTGGGACTAGCGCCTGCTATTGCATCAACGTGTTGACGCGTAATGCTAGCAGTCCACGAAAGCGTTTGTAAGAAGTTAATGCAGGTGCGTTCAGCAGAAAGGAGAGCTTGAGAGTCGGCTTCAATATCGCAAGCCTTAGTATCTGACTTCATGAGGTCGCCCTCTAAATAGTGCCAAGTTACTTTTGCATTAGGGTCAAGCCTCTTAAGTGTTCCTTCAAACCAATCGACTCCACAAAGAACGGCTTCCTGGCGAACAATGAGCTGCGCCTTGACTGGTTTGCTGGGAACGAGTTTGGCTGTCCAGTCGCCAGTGCCAATATCTTCCATTAAGGCATCGGCAATATTGCGTTGACGAGCTTGCTCTAAGGTTTCGTTGTAATCGAACATGAAAAACAATATCTATCTAAAAGAAAAAATCGAAAGAGAAATAAATAACTAAATTAAGCGGCGCCAATATTTTTAACAAAGCCATGCTGCGCCTTTGCTAATAAGTCAGGATGATTTTTGGTGAAATCAAGCATGCGCTCAATGCAGCCCAATGCCTGCGCACGAATAGGTTCATCGATGAAAATTTCACCAGAGGCATTCTCCAGGCAATCTAATATGCCTTGTAAGCCATTCATGGCCATCCACGGACAATGCGCACAGCTTTTGCAAGTAGCGCTATTACCAGCAGTAGGGGCTTCAATCAATTTCTTATGAGGTGCCAGTTGCTGCATGCGATGCAAAATACCCCTATCAGTAGCAACAATGTATTCAGTGGCAGATCCCTCTACAACAGCCTTAATCATGGCAGAGGTAGAGCCTACGACGTCTGCAAGGTCGACCACTGCTTGTGGGGATTCAGGATGAACCAAGATCATGGCATTCGGGTGAGCAGCTTTGAGCATCTCTAATTCAACGGCTTTAAATTCATCATGAACAATGCAGGCACCATTCCACAACAACATATCGGCGCCTGTTTTTTCTTGAATGTAGCGTCCTAAATGACGATCGGGTGCCCAAAGAATTTTTTTACCTTCAACTTTGAGTTGATGAACAATATCTAATGCACAAGAACTTGTTACCATCCAATCCGCTTGCGCTTTCACTGCAGCAGAAGTATTTGCGTAGACCACGACAACGCGATCAGGATGCGCCGCTCTGAAAGCAGCAAAGTCAGTAGCATCACAACCTAAATCCAGCGAGCAGGTTGCATCAAGATCTGGCATGAAGACACGTTTCTCGGGACTGAGAATCTTGGCAGACTCACCCATGAAACGCACGCCGGCAACAATGAGATTCTTGGCGGGGTGATTCTTACCAAAGCGCGCCATCTCCAAGGAGTCGGCTACATAGCCGCCAGTAGATAAAGCTAAATCCTGAATGTCACCATCCACATAGTAGTGAGCTACTAAGGCTGCATCTTTCTCCAAAAGCAACTGCTTAATGCGAGCAATGACAGCTGCTTTTTCTGTGCCATGGAGTTGAGGAGGGGTCTTGGCCCAAGCTTGAGCAGTACAAGTCACCCCAGTAGCATCTTGCTGTGGGTAATCAAAGGCAATAGGGGCGCTAGCAGTTGAATTCATAAGAAATATTACTTGAACCTAATAATATAGGTTGGGCCCCCTAGAATGGCAGATTTGCATCAGGCTTGGCAGCCAACAACACTGCCTTAAATTCCGCCTGAATCCTTGCAATTGCCTCTTCGCTGTCGGCCTCAAAGCGCATTACGACTACTGGGGTGGTATTAGATGGCCTAGCCAAACCAAAACCATCGGCATATTCAACACGGACACCATCAATCGTATTGATGGATTCGGAAGTAGGGAATTTGGCATTGGCCTTAATTGTTTCAAGCAAAGCAAAAGGCTCACCTTCGGCGCATGCCAGTTGTAATTCTGGTGTGCAAATCGCACTTGGTAAATCATTGAGTGTGACGCTTGGATTCTTTTCTTTGCTGAGAATTTCTAATAAACGTGCGCCGGTATAGAGACCATCATCAAAACCAAACCAACGATCTTTAAAGAAGATATGGCCAGACATTTCTCCAGCTAAAGGGGCTCCAGTTTCTTTGAGCTTGGCTTTGACTAAAGAGTGACCGGTTTTCCACATGAGTGGCTCACCACCATGCTTTTTCACATAAGTAGCGAGATTGCGGGTGCACTTAACGTCATAAATAATTTGGCCGCCTGGATTGCGTGAGAGTACATCTTTAGCAAAAAGCATCATTTGACGGTCTGGGAAAATCACTTGACCATCTTTAGTGACAACACCTAAACGATCGGCATCACCGTCAAAGGCGAGACCGAGTTCATTGTCAGTAGTCTCTAGATTTTTGATGAGATCTTGCAGGTTCTCAATATGTGCTGGATCTGGGTGGTGATTCGGAAAATGACCATCGACCTCACAGAAGAGTTCTTGCACTTCGCAGCCCAATGCCTTAAATAACTTGCCTGCAAATGCACCGCCAACGCCATTGCCGCAATCCACCACAATTTTCATAGGGCGAGCCAACTTCACATCGCTCACAATGCGCTCTAAGTACATTGGGAAGATGTCAAAAGTAGAGCGGCTGCCTTGACCAGCAATAAATTGCTTGGCTTCAATGCGCTTTCGCAAAGCTTGTATTTGATCGCCGTAAATTGCTGCACCACCCAGAACCATCTTGAAACCGTTGTAGTTAGGGGGGTTGTGGCTACCGGTAATCATGATGCCGGACTTGGGTTTCTTGCCATTAAGTACCTGATTGGCTCCAAAGTACACCATTGGCGTTGCAACCATTCCCAAATCAATCACGTCAATACCGGTTGATAACAATCCTTCAGTTAAAGCCTCAATCAAGCTGGGTCCAGATAAACGACCATCACGACCAATGACGATTTCAGTTTCACCGAGCTCACGCATCTCCGTACCAAATGCTTGGCCAATCAACCTTGCAATCGATGGATCTAGAGTCTGATCAATGATGCCGCGAATGTCATAAGCTTTGAAAATGGATGGGGAGAGTTGCATAAGTCTTCTTTCGATGTCTAGGCAGAAGCTAGAGCTATATGGCTAGCAATACGCTATTGATTAAATAAGTTAATTCGAGCAGCAGTCACTTCATCAATGCCAGCTTCGGCTTTAACAGTGCCGCCATTCTCATTCTTTAGGGCTGCCTCAATGGGCTTGGCCAGCACTTTACCGAGCTCTACGCCGGGTTGATCAAAGCTATTGATATTCCAGAGGGCGCCCAATGCAGCAGTGCGATTTTCATACAGAGCCAGCAGAGCCCCCAGATAAAAGGCGTTCAGTTTAGGCAGAATCAGCAAATTGCTAGGACGCTTACCAGGATAGCTATTGTTGGGATTATCCGCTTTTTTCCCATTGGCTAAAGCTTGCGCTTGCGCCAAGAGATTGGATAGAAGAATACTGTGATGCGCTTTTGCCTCAGGCAAATTGCTCATCGGTTCACGCACTGCAATGAAATCAATCGGGATGATTTCTGTCCCTTGGTGCAATAGCTGGAAATAGGAGTGTTGTGCATTGCTGCCAGCGCTACCAAACACTACTGGGCTTGAAAACTTGACTAGCTTACCATCGCGATCGATACTCTTGCCGTTACTTTCCATATCCAGTTGTTGTAACCACTTCGGAAACCAATCCAATGCGTCCGCATATGGAATAACCGCATAGGATTTGATGTGGTGTTTCTCTTGTTGATATAGCAAGCTCAAGGCCATAATGACCGGCAGATTCTCTTCAAGCGGTGCAGTTTTGAAATGCTGATCCATTGCTTGGGCGCCGGCTAGAAACTGCTTAAAGGTATCAAAGCCATACTGCAAGGCAATTGGTAGACCCACCGCAGACCAGACGGAGTAACGACCGCCTACCCAATCCCAAAACGGATAAATATGATCCTGCTGAATACCAAATGCTTTAGCTGCGGGGACATTGGCCGTAACGGCAAAGAGTGATTTGCTGACTTGGCTATCGGTCAGACCATTCGTTTTAAGCCACTTCACCACGGCATGTGCATTCATGGTGGTCTCAAGCGTTGTGAATGACTTGGAAACAATGATGACTTTGGTACTGTGCGGTAAAGCACGTTGCAAAATACGATTTAATTCAGCGGTATCGATATTGGCCAAGAAATGCATACGCATGCCACGGCTTTCAATATCGGGAACATGGGCCAAAGCCTCGATTGCAAGACGTGGACCAAAGTCAGAGCCGCCAATGCCAATATGAATGACATCCGTCACGCCAACCCACTTATTGCATAGAGCTTCAATGCGATGCCAAACTTGCGCAACATCTGGCATAACGTCTTTGCCATTTACTAAAACAGGGGACTTGTCTAGGTTGCGAAGGGCGGAGTGAAGTGCAGGGCGGTTTTCAGACTTATTCACTGGCTTACCAGCAAATAGATCGGCAATAAATTGCTCTAATTTAGCTTCTTTGGCTTGCGCAAAGAGGGATTTCCAGGAAACAGCATCAATGCCTTGATAAGCGCTATCTAAAACGATATCTTGGGCGCTAAATAAGGTTTTGAAATGCTCTTCAGCTGGTTTGGAGGACATTGATAGATTTTATCAAGAACTACCCCAAAACCCACTAAAACACTGAAAATGTTACGATTTCAGGATGCAGAGAGCAATCATTCAAGGCTTGGGTAAATAAATGGATCAGGTCGACTGTGTCGTGGTCGGTGCCGGGGTCGTCGGTCTAGCTGTTGCAAGAGAAATGGCTTTGCAGGGTCGCGAAACGGTTTTGCTCGAACGTGAAAGTGCTTTTGGCACGATTAGCAGTGCGCGTAACAGCGAAGTCATTCATGCGGGCATTTATTACCCTAAGGATTCTCTGAAAGCCAAACTCTGCGTAGAGGGTAATCGTATGCTCTATGAGTATTGCCGTACCCACCATGTTGCTACTCAACCCTATGGAAAACTCATCGTTGCTAGTGACGAGTCTCAGCTGGATGATCTCCAGGCAATTTTATATAAGGCAGAACAAAATCAAGTTCCAGAAATCAAAATGATTACTGGTGGGCAGGCAAAATTAATGGAGCCTGAGCTCAAATGCGCAGCGGCAGTTCTTTCAGCTTCGACAGGAATTGTTGATAGCCATGGCTTTATGTTGTCGTTGTTAGGCGGGTTTGAGGATGCTGGCGGGATGATTGCCTATCAATCGCCTCTCGTTAGCGCAAAGCCCATTGGTGAAAATGCCAAAGACGGATTTGAATTAGAGATCGGTGGAGCGGATGGTATGAAAATTCAAACCAAGCTGCTCATTAATTGTGCTGGTATGAGTGCACCAGCTATTGCGAAAAAAATTGATTGGTTGAAAGAGGATCAAATACCTAAAGCGTATTTTGCTAAAGGCAATTACTTTTCCCTTTCAGGAAAATCACCATTCAAACATTTGATTTATCCCATTCCAGAACCTGGCGGTCTAGGTGTGCATCTCACTTTAGATATGGGGGGGCAGGCTAAGTTTGGGCCTGATGTCGAATGGCTGGAAATTGATGAGGAATCTCAAATCGATTACACGGTCAATCCAAAGCGGGGCGAAGGCTTTTATGAGGCTGTAAGACGCTATTGGCCAGGCCTAAAGGACAATGCATTGCAGCCAGATTACTCAGGGGTGAGGGCAAAGATAGTCCCACCTAACGCACCAGCAGGGGACTTTTGCTTCAATACGCCCACGGACCATAGCTTAGAAGGGCTCTTTAATCTGTATGGCTTTGAGTCCCCGGGATTAACCTCCAGCCTAGCTATTGCCAAGCATTTAGAGGGGCAAATCAAAAGTTCTTTATAATCCTTGCATCGTTCAAAAGGAAGAGTGGGTGAGCGGTTTAAACCAGCAGTCTTGAAAACTGCCGACTGTCAAAGGTCCGTGAGTTCGAATCTCACCTCTTCCGCCAAGTCCAATGTAAAAAGCCCAGCAACTACTTGCTGGGCTTTTTTCTTTTCAGCAACAGAAAAGAGTTAATGCATCTCTACATTGCCAATACATTACTTCTTAGCAGCTGGTGCGCTGACAACTGCAGCAATAGCTTCTGTGTAAACCACTTTTACTTGGTCATTTACAGCAATATCTTTCATCAAGTCAGGATTCTGAACTTTAACCTTGAAGATGTTACCTTGTGGACCTTTTAAAGAAACAACATTTTTGGCCGCATCAATAGCCTCAACACTAGCAGTTGCAGTCACAGTATTAGTAGTGATCATGCCTGGCTTATCGCCTTGCGGGGCAGTCGCAGTACTAGTTGTAACTTGCTCACTGGTTACGCCAGGATTTTTTACCTTAACCAGTTCGATTGCTACAGCGAGTTCATAAACAACGTCAAAATGATCACCAACTTTGATTTCTGCAAAATTCTTCACTTCAGGGCCGGCAACGATTGATGTTTCACCGTCTTTGTTCTTCAGGGTGACGGTGCGGGTTGCGGCATCGATCTTGGTTACTTCACCGTCATAGATAAGCGCCGCTTCTTGAGCGGCAATCCCAGCAATAGGCGCCTTTGGTTTAGTTAGGAAAACGTAAGCGCCAACTGCGATTGCGGCAATGACGATGGCAATGATAATTTTTTTCATATGGTTTGACCCTTTAAATATTTAAAGTACACCACCATTAGATCTGGTGATGCGGAAATGTATAAATACTAGTAATTTAGTACTTACATCCATTGTATTGCTAGAAGCTAGCCGCAAGGCCAATAGAGGTGCCATGCACGTTTTGGCCAAATTGATACCGAAAGACTACCCTGACCCGAGAAAATATAGGGTCGGAAGCGCTACGATCCAATTCAATGCCAGTGCCGACAGAGGAGAGTGAGTTAAATCCTAGGGCGCCTCGTAAGTCACCTAAGAATTCTGTATGGGCCAATTCAAAGACGGCTCGCAATGGGCGATCTAACAGCATGATGGGTGTGGGGATACGACTTCTAGCCCAGATTGCTAGGCTTTGAGAATCCGCTGAGCCCTGAACGGCTGTAGAACTGGCAAAGGTTTGGACTGGGATATTGGTATAGCGCAGCTCCACGTCAATTTCTTGATCGGGCTGGTAATTCTCATAGTCCAGCATGACAGAACCGCCTAAACCGTATGAATTCATACGGCCGCCATTCAAAAATTGCATATCCACTCCAGTGCGATTTTGGAGCACCCTCGATGCAATCGAAAGGTCGCTTTCTAGGTGCCCCAACATGACATTGGCAATCGGTCTAAAGCGTAATTCATTTGTGATTGGGAAATCCCAGCCAATGCCGCCAGTCCCAGTGATGCTATTCCAATGGACGGGTACGGTTACTGAGGTGTTGCCAATCCCATCTGTGAAGGTGGGGTTGTAGCGATTTACCGCAAGAGTGCCTTCCAAATAGAGCGGGAAATTTGCACTAATGTGATCGCCGCCACCAAGCGAGATCATCTGCAGATCAGAGTTCTCGTTACCGTTGTTACGTATCGATAGAGAGCCTGTAGTGACATCCGGTGTAAGCGAATACCCCGTAATGGTCATAAAAGCATCAGCACGCTTTTTGAGATAGTTATTAGCCGCGTTATAAAAGGCGGATTGCGCATAAGTAAGCCTGGGTAGGCCAGTCATGAGCAAGAGCATCACTAAGCAATATGGGGTAAATCGCAGGCTCATGCCAAAGGGTTTCGATCAAATTCGGAAGTCTTTCATTTTAAGCGACCTGAATACTGGCTCTAGGGCCAATGCGGGTTAATCGGCAAGATGTAACATAGGGTCTATGAAGCTATTGCTCGCCCTCTATTTCTTTATATTGGCCATTATTCAGATGGGCTTGTTATTCGGCATTTATCACTACTACCGTTCGCAAAATACGGTGCGCCCAAATGTCTACTGGCTAACTTCCTTGGCAACAAGTGCATTTGCCCTTGCTATTTTTGGTGGAGGCATTGTCGTTATTGACGATATTTCCCGCCCAGAATTTAATTTCACCATTGGAAATACTCTTTTTTATGTTGCCGCAGTATTGCAAGCACTCTTTTGCCAATCCCTTAATCGAGAGGTTGGTAGGAGGGTAAGGCTGACTTTAGGGATTTCGGTATTTTTGTTTTTGTTGATATTTGAATGCCTTAGAAATCATTCTACGTTTGAAATCCGCACAGCATTTATGTGCGTTCTAGCGGGATTGTTCTATGTCTGGCAAATTCTGGAGATCAGAATAAAACGTAAATCATTGCCATCAAATCAACTAATTTATCTTCAGTATGCAAGTAGTGCTGAATTATTTTTCGCAATAGGGCGCCTAGCTATCATTCTGTTTGGCGCAATGAGTATTAAGCAGGTAGAGCAAATTCCACAGATCTTGATTCTGTTTACTATTGCACAGCTCATTATGAATACGCTCTCCTATATTGCCATTGGTAGTTACTGGGCCGAGCAAATTGCGTTCTCTGGCTTTAAGTCCAGCCAAGAAAATCAAGAGATCAGGGGCTTACTAAAAGAGCGCGAGACCCTTATTGCATCCTTACTTAAAGCGAATAAGACCGCCAGCACCGGGGCCTTATCAGCTGCAATTGCTCATGAATTAAATCAACCGCTGGGTGCATCTAGTCTGAATATCCAATTTTTACAAAAGAAGCTTGCCGATGGGCAGCTTAATCCAGTGCTTGAAAAAGAAATTTTAGATACTTTGCTTTCCGATAATCAACGAGCGGCAGAAATCATACGCTCATTGCGCTCTATATTTTCTGATGAAAAAGTGGGTGCATCCCAGATTGATCTTGCCGGGCTGATCGATACAGTTCTCAACATTGCTAAACCTGAAATTGTGGCTAAGTCGATTCAGATTGCTTTAAGCGTTGAACCTCAACTAATGATTCAAGCAAACCGTGGAGAAATTCAACAAGTATTATTGAACTTAATTAACAACGCAATTCAAGCGCTGGTTACATCAACTCATGCAGTCAAGAGATTGACTATTGAAGCACGGCATATTGAGGGCGGAGTATTGTTAACGGTTGCCGATAACGGTGATGGCATTCCTGAGGCTTCGCAAAAGCATCTATTTGAGCTTTTATCCAGCACTAAATCATCAGGCATGGGTCTGGGTCTGTGGCTTTGCAGCCATATCATTACGCGCCATGGTGGATCTATAGCCTTTGAGCCAAACACTGGAGGTGGTGCAAAGTTTATTGTCAAGTTACCCGAAGTGGTCGAGTCTTAATAAATCAATCCTTCTATTAGCCCTTAAGCTAATTGCCTGACATCGAGCGCACCATATCATTCGATATAAGTACCACCTTGAACCTCCACATGCGAACGCTTATGAAAACCAAACTCTCTCAAAT
Organism: Polynucleobacter sp. MWH-UH35A; assembly: GCF_018687075.1. NCBI lineage: Bacteria > Pseudomonadati > Pseudomonadota > Betaproteobacteria > Burkholderiales > Burkholderiaceae > Polynucleobacter > Polynucleobacter sp. MWH-UH35A. The sequence continues at coordinate 1,041,505 of NZ_CP061285.1, read as the reverse complement.
TGCACTGGCAGCATCTTTAATCTGTTCAGGCTTGGCATCTGCTGCAGGTGGAGGAGGTGTCGTTGCTGATCCGGGGGCTGTGCAGGGAAAGCATTTTGACTCTAAGGGCAAGATGCCTTCAAGTTACACGGTGGAGCTTCAGAATGGTTTGCGCAAAACACTGCCATTTGAAGATCAGCGTGATTTTGAGGAATCTAAAAAAGGCTTTATTGCAGCGCCTGCTTACAAAACCATCATGGCCGATGCTGGCAACGTAGCGTGGGATATGGGTAGTTATGAGTTCCTCTTGCAGGGCAAGGATTTCGATAGCGTACATCCATCCTTACAACGCCAAGCGATTCTCAATATGGGCTATGGCTTATATGAAGTAGTGCCAGGCAAGATTTATCAAGTGCGTGGTTTTGACTTGGCCAACATTAGTTTTATAAAGACCAATAGTGGTTGGATTGTGTTCGACCCATTGACTGCTAAAGAAACTGCTCGCGCAGCACTTGAGCTGGTAAATGAAAAGCTTGGCAAGCGTCCAGTAGTGGCAGTAGTGTATTCCCACTCACATGGCGATCACTTTGGCGGCGTACGTGGTGTGGTTGATGAGGCAGACGTCAAGAGTGGCAAAGTGAAGATCATTGCTCCAGCCGGCTTTATGGATCATGCCATTGCTGAAAACGTCTATGCGGGCAATGCGATGACCCGCAGAATGTATTTCCAATATGGTGTGTTATTGCCTCGTAGTCCTTTTGGGCATGTAGACCAATCGATTGGCAAAAATACCGCCGCTGGTAATTTAGGTTTGATTGAGCCGAACGTCTACATCAACCAACCATATGAAAAAATGACGGTAGATGGTGTGGAGATGGAGTTTCAAAATACTCCAGGAACTGAAGCTCCAGCGGAGATGAATACCTACTTCCCGCAATTTAAGGCCTTCTGGGCGGCAGAAAACATTACGGGTACGATTCACAATATCTATACCTTGCGCGGCGCCTTAGTGCGTGACTCATTGGCCTGGTCTAAGAACATTAATAATGCTCTATATCGTTACGGTAGTGAGAGTGAGGTGATGTTTGCATCTCATAGCTGGCCACGCTGGGGTAACGAGCGCATTCAGGAAGTGATGCGTACTCAGCGAGATAGCTATGCTCATTTGCATAATGAAGTGCTGCATTTGGCAAATAATGGTGTCACGATTAATGAAATTCAGAACGTTTATAAACAGCCTGAGAGCTTAAAGAGGCAGTGGGCAGCACATAGCTATCACGGCTCTGAAGAACACAATAGCCGTGCTGTTATCAATCGTTATCTAGGCTATTGGGATGCCAACCCAGCAACGCTGGCACCGCTTTCTCCAAGAGACTCTGCGCCACTTTATGTCGAAATGATGGGTGGTTCTGGCAAGATCATGGCAAAGGGTAAGGATCTCTATAAACAAGGTAAATACCGTGAAGCTATGGAGATTGTGAATAAGTTGGTTTATGCACAACCAAACAATACTGCAGCAAAAGATTTATTGGCCGACATCTTTGAGCAGATTGGTTACCAAAAAGAAAGTCCGAGCATGCGCAATAGTTTCTTGGGCGCAGCATATGAACTTCGTCACGGTATGCCGAGTGGTGCTTCACCAAAATCGAATGGTCCAGACATGATTAAGGGCATGACTACTGAACTTTGGCTCAATGCCTTAGGCATTAGCATGGATAGTAAAAAAGCAGCGGGTATGAATTTTGTCATCAATCTTTCCACACCAGATAATGGTGAGAAATTTGTTATCGAGATGAGCAACTCTGCATTGACTAACATTAAAGGTCAGCAGGCCAAGAATCCTGATCTGACAATTACATTAAATCGGAGCGATCTGGAACAAGTCATGGGTGGGCAAACCACCTTTGATAAGTTGCTTGCAGAGGGAAAAGTAAAGTTTGATGGCGATCGCAAACCATTTGATCAACTCAGAAGTACTTTAACTGTCTTTGTGCCTGACTTTGAGTTAATGCCTGGAACCAAAGGAAAGGCAGCGCCAAATACAAAGCCTGCTTCTCCAAACAAGGATTCTAGGGATCCTTTTGCGGCGCAAGAGATGGCCATTACTGCCGGGGAGTAAGCGCTTCGCCTTATCGGTAAACGTAAAAAAGGACCCGCAGGGGTCCTTTTCAGTTGAATAAAAAAGAATTAGTTAAGATCAACTTGCAGTTTGGCATCTTTGACTAACTTGGCCCATTGGCTTCTGTCTTTCGCAATGAACTTACTAAAAGCTGCTGGTGTGCCGCCACCATCCTCAGCGCCCACCTCTGCCAATTTGGCCTGAACTTCAGGTTTGCGTAAAACAGTATTCACATCCGCATTAATCTTATCTACGATCGCAGGATCAAGCTTCGCAGGCCCCATCAGGCCGTACCAGGCTGTTGCCTCAAATCCTACGTAACCGAGCTGCTCCATAGTTGGTAAATTGGGATAGGCTGCAGAGCGTTTAGTGCGAGTTTGCGCAAGAGGTATAACTTTACTGCTTTGAATATGGGGAGTGGCTGCACTCATGGTTTCAAAAGCATAGGTAATGTGGCCGGCCATCAGGTCAACCAAAACAGGACCGCTTCCTTTGTATGGGATGTGAAGGGCCTGAGTGCCTGACATGTGCATAAATAATTCAAAGGCAAGGTGTTGCGTGCTGCCATTGCCAGCTGATCCAAAGCTGACTTTACCTGGATTCTGTTTCAAATAGGCAACCAAGTCTTTCACGTTCTTTGCTGGCGCATCCACATTGGCAATCAGAATATTCGGTGTGATGCCTAGCAAAACAATGGGGGTAAAGTCTGTTGAAGCGTTATAAGACATCTTTTGACCAAGCGCCGGAATGATCGAGAGCGCATTCACGTGAGCGAGTCCTAGTGTGTAGCCATCAGCAGGGGACTTGGCAACTAAGTCAGCCGCAATAGTTCCTGCTGCTCCGCCACGGTTATCAATAATGACCTGTTGACCCCACATTTGCGAGAGGTTAATGGAGATGATGCGAGCAATGGCGTCCGAACCTCCGCCTGGTGGGAAGCCAACGATGAGTTTAATTGGCTTGTCTGGCCAAGATTTCGATTGAGCTTGAGCGCCTGAAGAAATGCAAATGGCACTGAATGTAAGGGCGCAGAAAAATAGTATGCGAGCCAAACCGCTACCGGCTAATTTATTTTGAATCATGAGTTGTCTCCGAATCGGATATTTATATTTATTGGTTAACTACTTTAACTTAAAAATAGCTCTTGGAGATTATTGAGATAGCGTAAACCCTGATCGGTAGCTTTTAATTTTGAAGGATCTTCGACCAGTAAACCTTTCTTGCTGGCTTGATCCAAGCTTTTGCTAATGACACTCAAAGGTAAGCCCGTGCGCTCGCTAAAGGTATTGGTGGCAACGCCGTCGGTCAGGCGCAGGGCATTGAGCATGAATTCAAAAGGAAGATCTTTTGCGGGAATTTCTCGGTCTTCAATGACGGCGTTACCTTTGGATTCGATCGCAGACATATAAGTATCTGGGTGACGTTCACGCACTTGACGTGTAATCCTGTCCGGATAAGAAATCTTGCCGTGAGCACCAGCACCGATGCCAATGTAATCACCAAAGCGCCAGTAGTTCAGATTGTGTTTGCACTCTTGATTCTTCTGCGCATATGCAGAAACCTCATAGCGTTTGTAACCCGCCTTCGTTAGGAAATCTAAATTTTGTTCGAAGATGGCATCTACTTCATCATCGCTTGGTAACTTCGGCGGGAAGTTTGCAAAGTAAGTATTGGGTTCTAGTGTGAGGTTATAAAAAGACAGGTGCGGGGTCTTAAAAGATAGAGCTGTTTCAAGATCTGCTTTGGCTGCCTCTAGAGTTTGGTATGGTAGTCCGTACATCAGGTCTAGATTCACTGATTTGAAGTGTTTCAATGCAATCTCCACTGCGCGCTTTGCCTCTTCACCGTTGTGAATGCGGCCTAAAGCTTTGAGCTGCTCATCTTGAAAACTTTGAACCCCGATCGAAACTCGATTAATGCCTGCCTTGGCAAATCCTAAAAATTTATCGGCCTCGATTGACCCTGGATTAGCCTCCATGGTGATTTCAGCATCGGGCTCTAAGTTCACGCGGGCACGCACTGCACAGAGTAGTCGATCCATGCCTTCTGCAGAGAGTAAGCTGGGCGTTCCACCGCCAATAAAAATACTATGAACTTGACGTCCCCAAACATGAGGTAACTCTGTTTCTAGGTCGGTAATGAGTGCATCGATATAGCGCTCCTCATCAAAGCCCGTCTTGGCTACACCATCTTTAATTTGATGGGAGTTGAAATCACAATAGGGGCATTTCTTCTCACACCATGGAAAATGAATATACAAAGCCAGAGGTGGCAATGCAGTAAGGCTCACTTTGTTAGGATTTGAATTAAGCACGAGATTTCAGCTACACAATTTCAGTTGCGCGATTTCAGCAGCTCTATCAGTTCGCGTAAGGCTTGACCACGGTGACTAATTACATTCTTCTGGGCAGGCTCTAGTTCAGCTGCAGTACAGTTTTGCTCGAGTAGAAAAAAGTAGGGGTCATAGCCAAAGCCATTAGAGCCTGCGGGCTGTTCAATGATTTGTCCATACCAGCGGGTTTGCACAATGATCGGTTCAGGATCATTGGCGCTATTAACAAAAACTAAAGCGCAAACATAATGAGCACCTCGATCCGACTGATCTTTTAATTCTTGAATCAGTTTTTGATTATTGGCCGCATCGTCACCTTGTTCGCCTGCGTAACGAGCCGAAAGAACGCCGGGACTACCATTTAAAGCATGCGCGCAAATGCCTGAATCATCAGCCAGCGCTGGTAGTCCGGATGCTGCGCTAGCATGCCGCGCCTTAGCAAGCGCATTTTCTACAAAGGTGCAGTGAGGCTCTTCTGCAGAAGGAATGCCTAATTCGCCTTGTGGAATCACTTGAAAGTTTAGTGGGGCTAAAAGCGCCTGAAACTCTTTTACCTTGCCAGCATTATTGGAGGCGAGAACCAGTTTTTGCATTGCTTAATTCAATATCGGTTTATTTAAGTGAGTCGATTTGTAATTGTGTGAGCTCTTTGATGCCTTGATCAGCCAAGTCTAATAGCGCATTGAGCTCGGCTCTAGAAAAAGCGGCACCCTCAGCAGTGCCTTGCACTTCAATCATTCCACCTTTGCCGGTCATGACGACATTCATATCGGTATCGCACGAAGAGTCTTCTGGATAATCTAAATCCAGTACTGGAACTCCTTGATAGATGCCCACTGAGATAGCAGCAACGCTATCAATAATAGGATCCTTGCTAAGTGCACCACTTTTTAAAAGTTGGTTTACTGCATCACGCGCAGCAACATAGGCACCAGTAATGGATGCGGTACGTGTGCCGCCATCTGCCTGCAGGACATCGCAATCAAGGTGAATGGTTCTCTCGCCCAATACTTTTAAATCAAAAACGCTACGCATAGCGCGACCAATGAGGCGTTGAATTTCTTGTGTGCGACCGGATTGCTTGCCACGGGCGGCTTCACGATCGCTGCGGGTATGGGTGGAGCGGGGCAGCATGCCGTATTCAGCGGTAACCCAGCCTTCGCCAGAACCTTTTTTATGGGGAGGCACTTTTTCTAGGATGCTGGCAGTACACAAAACCTTGGTATCCCCAAAAGCGATCAAAACGGAACCTTCCGCATGCTTGGTAAAAGCCCTGGAGATGGTGACTGGGCGCAAATCGGTTGGTTTGCGGCCGCTGGGGCGGGCAATATTGGCTGGGTTGGCAATGCTCATAATGGGGGTCCTGTACGGTTGGTGTCTAGTTCAATAATGAATCTACAATGTCCATATGATATCGAGCATGACTGGTTATGGCAGCGCTTCTCGCCAAGTCTCCTTAGGGGCTGGTGTAGTTGCTGATCTGCAGGTGGAATGTCGAGCTGTGAACAGCCGCTTTCTGGATCTAGGATTTCGTCTTCCGGACGAATGCCGCGGGGCTGAGCCTGCCTTGCGAGAAATGGCTGCCCAAAGCCTTTCTCGGGGTAAGGTGGAGTTTCGGGTGGCATGGCGAGTTAACAGCGCTGCTGCTGGAGCAGCGAATTCAGCCAAATCTAATCCCCATTCTCTAGGGTCAATTAATAAAGACCGTTTAGACGCTTTATATACCTTACAAGAAAAAGCCCAAGATGCCTTTCCGAAAGCACAAGAGCTGAGTATTGCCGAGGTGCTGCGTTGGCCTGGTGTTGTCTCTGAGCCGCGAGGTGAAGAGGATAGCTGGATTACTGCCGCAGTTGAAGCAGGACGAGCTGCTCTTGCGGTGCTGATTGAAAGTCGCCACGCTGAAGGCAAAGCCTTGGTCGGCGTTCTTACTGGTATCACTCAGAAAATGCGCGACATTGTGAAGGTGATTGAGCCCAAGGTTCCTGAATATGTTGCCCAATACCAAGAAAAGCTCACCGAACGTCTTGCTGAAGCGCTAGCAGCTCAAGAGCAAGCTAAAGCAGGCGCTGAGTTGATGGAGCGCATTCGTCAAGAGGTTGTACTTTACGCAGTGCGTATTGATGTTGCTGAAGAATTCGCACGTCTCAAGACCCATCTGCAAGCTGTTGATACTGCATTAGCAGGCAAAGGCCCGGTTGGTAAGCGCTTAGACTTTCTGATGCAAGAGCTCAATCGAGAGGCGAATACCTTAAGTTCAAAATCAGTTTCTGAAGAGTGCACTCAAGCAGCCTTAGAGCTTAAGCTGATGATTGAACAAATGCGTGAGCAAGTTCAAAATCTTGAGTAACCCATATTTCGCTTATGACTAACTCCTCTGTGACCCCATCTTATCAAGGCAGTATGTTGATGATTGTTGCGCCATCAGGCGCAGGGAAATCCTCATTAGTAAATGCTTTGTTGAAAGATGATGCTGGCCTCAAACTATCTCTATCAACAACGACGCGTGCACCAAGACCCGGGGAAGTGGATGGCAAAGATTACCGCTTCCTGACCAAAGAAAATTTTTTGCAAGAGCGCGACCAAGGCCATTTTTTAGAATGGGCTGAAGTCCATGGTCATTTTTATGGCACTTCAAAGCCGTGGATTGAGTCCCAGATGCAGGCTGGTAGTGATGTTATGTTGGAGATCGACTGGCAGGGCGCCCAACAAATTCGCAAGTTAATTCCTGCTGTGCAGTGGATCTTTATTTTTCCACCATCGATTGAGGCATTAGAAGAGCGTCTGCGTAAGCGAGGCCAGGATGATGAGGCTACTATCCAGCGTCGGTTGGCGGCAGCCCATGTTGAGCTCCTGCATGCCCATGAGGCAGATTACATCGTGGTGAATGATTCATTTGATCAAGCATTGCTTGATTTGAAGCATATTTTGGCTTCAAGCCGCCTACGTTCTGGCCCCAGTATGGCCAGGAATCCAGCGCTTTTAAAGCGACTTGGGGTCTAATCAGTTATCCTATAGGTATTGAAGCTAAATTAAGTGAGTTCAGCATGGCCCGTATTACTGTAGAAGATTGCCTTAAAACTATCCCAAATCGTTTCGAATTGGTTTTGGCTGCGACTTATCGCGCTCGCCAATTGGTGCAAGGTCACTCCCCACGTGTTGAGTCCAGAGATAAAGCTACTGTAGTTGCTTTACGTGAAGTAGCGGCTGGTGTAACTGACCGTGATATGTTGACCAAAGTACCTTTGTAATTGAGGAGTTCCGGTGTGGAGCTCCCTTTAGGAATCGTCAAAACATCGGAAAAAGTAGGCAGCATCTCGTCTAAAGATGCTTCGCTAGACGCAAATCAAAACTTAGCGCAAGCACAACTGTTGGATACAGATTCCGACAGTCCAAATCAAAGTGGTAAAAAATCTATTATTGCGAGCCTATTAGCGCAATCAAGCCGTCATTTATTTGGTCCCACATCTGCACCCAATCTCCCGCTAAAACACCAGGTAGTCTCAATCGAGGGATTGCTTGCAAAGCTTACCTATCTGAAGCCTGATGAGATTGCGCAAATCAAAAAAGCATTTCAGTTTTCGGATGCAGCCCATTTAGGGCAATATCGCCATAGCGGCGAACCCTACATTACCCATCCAGTTGCAGTAGCTGAGTTGTGTGCGACCTGGCGCTTAGACGCTCCCTCCATCATGGCGGCATTAATGCATGATGTGATTGAGGATACAGGCTGCACCAAATCAGATCTGGTTGAGAAGTTTGGCACCAAGGTAGCCGAATTGGTTGAGGGCTTAACCAAGCTCGACAAATTAGAATTTCAAAGTCATGCTGAGGCTCAAGCAGAGAGCTTTCGCAAAATGTTTATGGCGATGGCGCGCGATGTTCGTGTGATCCTAGTCAAGCTCGCGGATCGTACACACAATATGCGCACCTTGGATGCTGTACCCATGGAGAAGCGTCGCCGTGTAGCAGCAGAAACCATCGAAATTTATGCACCCATTGCCCATCGACTTGGCTTAAACGTCATCTATCGCGATCTTCAGGATCTCAGCTTCCGTTATTCCATGCCGATGCGTTTTAGAGTTATTGAAGGCGCGGTTAAACGGGCGCGTGGCAATCGCAAGGAAATGGTCGAGAAGATCTTGCAGGCCTCGCGCATGGCCTTTGCTAAAGCCAATTTAGATGTGGATCTTCGTGGTCGCGAAAAGACCCTCTTTAGTATCTACAACAAGATGCGCAGCAAACATTTAAGTTTTTCACAAGTATTAGATGTTTATGCGTTCCGCGTTACCGTTAGTAGTATTGATGAATGCTATCGCGCTCTAGGCATACTGCATTCCCTCTATAAGCCAATGCCTGGCAAGTTTAAAGATTACATTGCTATTCCAAAACTCAATGGCTATCAATCTTTGCACACCACCTTATTAGGCCCATCTGGAGTGCCAGTAGAGTTTCAGATTCGTACAACCGATATGCATGCCGTGGCCGAAGCTGGTGTAGCTGCGCACTGGGCATATAAGGATGGCTCACCCGATATGAGCGAAGTACAGAATCGTGCACATCAATGGCTCCAGTCTTTGATTGATATTCAAGATAGCAGCGGCGATTCTCAAGAGTTCTTAGAGCACGTCAAAATTGATCTTTTTCCAGATGCGGTTTATGTGTTTACGCCAACTGGACAGATCAGAGCCTTGCCAAGAGGAGCAACTGCTTTAGACTTTGCGTACTCCATTCATAGCGACCTTGGTAATACTTGCGTTGCTGTAAAAATTAATGGCTTACAGCTTCCCTTGCGGAGTGAACTCAAGAATAGCGACATTGTGGAAGTGATCACGTCTGCTAGTTCACAGCCAAATCCAGGTTGGCTGGCGTTTGTACGAACAGGCAAAGCCCGTGCATCCATTCGTCACTCACTCAAAACGAAGCACTATTCTGAATCCCTTCAATTGGGCGAGCGTCTGCTTGCAAATGCCTTGCGCCAACAAGGGGTAGATGCCGCTTTACTCAGCCCCGAGATTTGGGAAAAGCTGATGCATTGGACCGGTGATAAAACCCGTGAGGAAGCCTGTGTCAATATCGCTTTGGGTAGACGCTCTCCACAAGAGCTTGCCATTCGTTTGAAGATTCTGATTGATGACGAAGGTGGTGCTGAGCAAATGCGATTGGGCGCGGCTGATTGGGTCGCTCCAAATCAAGAGGCAAGCCACCACCATCAACGTCAGGCTATTTTGGTGGACGGGCGTGAAGGCAACTCCATTCACTTTCAGACCTGCTGCCATCCTATTCCGGGCGATAACATTATTGGATATCTCGGCAAAGGTGAAGGCCTGCAAGTCCATACCAATGATTGCCCTATAGCTTTACGTATGCTCTCCAAAGATAGTGATAAGTGGGTTGAAGTGGAGTGGGGCAAAGAACTCAATCGAGAATTTGAGTTGGATCTCGCCATTGACACGCGACAAGGTAAGGGTGTGCTTGCTAGGGTAGCGAGTAGTGTTACTTCTGCCGATTCCAACATCATGAATGTTTCTATGGAAGATCGCTTCAAGGAAGACTCTGTAACGATTCGCTTTACGATTCAGGTGAATGATCGATTGCATCTTTCCAAGGTGATGCGCAGCTTACGCTCTAATCCTGACGTGATGCGAGTGACTCGTACTCGTGCTTCCTAGGGTGCCACAGGTATCTAGCTTGATCGCCCTCTAAAGGTATTGAACGTCTAAGATCTCAATTTCTGTGGGGCCAGTTGGGGTTTGTATAAATACACAATCTCCGATACGTGACTTGATTAAGGCCTTTGCTATGGGGGAAACCCAGCTCACGTGACCTTTCTCGAGATCGACCTCGTCAACACCAACGATGGTGATTTTGGTCTTTTTATTGGCTTCTGGACCCTCCAGGGCTGAATAGGTGACGGTAGCGCCAAAGAAGACCTGTTCGGAGTCGCCATCGCCAGATTTTCGGGCGGAATTGTCGACAACGACCGCAAATTCTAGGCGTTTGTTGAGGAAACGAATTCGTCTATCAATCTCCCGAAGCCGCTTTTTTCCATAGATATAGTCCCCATTTTCGGACCTATCCCCATTGCTGGCGGCCCAGTGAACTACCTTGACAACCTCGGGTCTATCAAGGTTTAAGAGCTGTAGGAGTTCATTCTTGATGCGTTCGTGACCGGCTGGGGTGATGTAGTTCTTCTCTTCCATGGCATAATTATGGCTGTTGCGGCTGTAGCTCAGCTGGATAGAGTACTTGGCTACGAACCAAGGGGTCGTGGGTTCAATTCCTGCCAGCCGCACCACTTATACAAGGGGCCTAGTTGAAAAACTGGGCCCTTTCTCTTTTTAGCGGTTTCGTATTGCTTTCACAGAGATCCCTTATAGTTTGCCTATGAGCACTTCTAACGCCATTTCCCCCGTTTCTGATGCCCCAGTGGCGGTCTGGTCACAGGCTGATGCAAATGACGCCAAAGTACTTGTTAGCGGTAATGTGAATGTTTATTCCTTGGGTGGTGTTTGGACGCAAATACGCGATTTCCAAGATGCGTGGCTAAAGCAGGGTGATAGCAAGAGTAAATCCCTGACTTTTGATGCGACCAATGTTACTTTTTTAGATGGTGCTGGCATTGCATTTCTGATTGGCGTTGAAGAGGCGCAGGTACGAAACGGTGCAAAGTTTGAGCTTGTTGGGTTAGATGCTCGCTATGAGCCATTGTTAAATGAATTTAAGCCGATCAGCAATTTATTTCCTGTTCCCGCCGTAAAACCCAAGAGAAGTTTCGTGGTGAGTACCGGGATGGCTGTTCAGAATTTAATTGATGATATGGTCGGCCTAATTTCATTTACTGGTCATTTGGCTTCTGATTTAGTTTGGTCTATTCGACACCCCAATCAAGTTCGCTGGGGTGACTTTGTAAACGCCGCTGTGCAAGCTGGTATCGCAGCCTTGCCAATCGTTGGTTTGGTGGCTTTTTTAATTGGCGTCATTCTATCTTTCCAGGCAGCCATTGGTATGCAACAGTTTGGTGCCGTGTCCTTTGTTGGGCCTCTTGCGGCGCTAGGAATTGTTCGCGAGATGGGTCCACTCATCACTGCGATCTTATTAGCCGGACGATCCTCAGCGGCATTTGCTGCTGAGATTGGCACGATGACTGTCAATAGTGAAGTGGATGCACTGGTATCTGGCGGTTTAAGTCCCATTCGTTTTTTGGTGGTGCCACGCGTTTTGGCTGGAATTTTGGTTGCACCAATCTTGACTTTGTTTGCCGATATCGTCAGTATTTTTTCCTCAATGTTGACGATGTTGATTTATGGTATTCCTTTTATTAATTTCTACAACGGCATGCTCTCCGCTGTAGACATTGAAGATATAGGCTCAGGATTGGTTAAGGCCACACTTTTTGGTGTTGTCGTTTCCGCCGTTGGTTGCTTACGTGGTATGCAAACCGGAAATGGTGCGGCTGCAGTTGGTATCTCAGCAACCAGAGCTGTTGTGAGTAGCATTGTGTTGATCGTAGTAGTCGACGGCATCTTTGCCTTCATTTCCTATAAGACCGGTTTTTGATGGATACGCCAGCTAAATCTCCGAATCAATCTGAGTTCGCGATTGACGTCCAGAACCTCACAGTAGGCTATGGCTCTAATGTGCTCATGCAGAATCTCAATTTCACAGTCAATTACGGTGAAATCTTTGTCATCCTCGGTGGTTCAGGGTGTGGTAAATCCAGTTTGCTAAAAAATCTCTTTGGCCTCTATCAACCTCTGTCTGGCGATGTCCTCATTGAGGGTCAAAATATTACAACCGCAGAGGGGGCAGAGCGCCAAAAGATCATGACTAGCTTTGGCGTAATGTATCAACAAGGCGCCTTATTTGGCTCCATGAATTTGCTAGATAACGTCACCTTGTTTATGCAGGAGTACACCCAGCTAACACAAGCCCAAATGGATTTATTGGCCCGTTGCAAGCTTGACCTAGTGGGTCTATTGCCCTATGAGACTTACATGCCAAGCGAAATTAGTGGCGGCATGCAAAAGAGGGCGGCGATTGCGCGCGCCATGGCGCTCGATCCCAAAATATTATTCTTAGATGAACCATCTGCCGGTTTAGATCCCATTACCTCTGCCGATTTGGATAGCACAATTTTGGATCTATCGAAAAATTTAGGCATTACGTTTGTCATTGTTTCGCATGAGCTTGCCAGCATCTACGCGATTGCAGACAAAGTGATCATGCTTGATAAGGGCGCGAAAGGGATTATTGCCGAGGGCGATCCTAAGGTTTTGCGCGATACCAGTAAAGACCCACGAGTGCATCAATTCTTCAATCGTATTATGAGCAAGGACGCAGCATGAGTAATAACTCAAATCCCAATTATTTTCGCTTAGGTATTTTTGTGCTCGCAGCAATAGGCGTGCTCATTGCCGTGATTCTCATTTTTGGTGGAGGCAAAATCTTCCAAAAATCCTTTATGGTTGAGACTTATATTAAGCAGTCAGTCACTGGCCTGGATACCGGTGCGGCAGTCCGATTCCGTGGAGTTAAGATCGGCCAAGTTACCTCGATTGGCCTAACAGGCGATATTTATGAATCTGATTTGCCTTTTCATGATCGTCGTCAGTATGTGATTGTCAGGATGCAGATTTTTGGTGAAAAGGTGAATGCAGAACAAATTTCAGAGTTTGTTAAAAACCATTTGCGTGCTCGTGTCAAATCGATGGGTATTACGGGTGTGAACTATATCGAATTTGATTTTGTGACCAATGCTGCAGATACTCCGACACTTCCTTATTCCTGGAAGCCTGAGTACCCAGTGATTCCATCTCTGCCAAATCAAGCGGATGAAATTATTTCGGGTATTCAAAAGTTAATTAGCGCTCTGAATGATATGAATATCGACGGCACTCAGAAGAAGCTTGATACTCTGCTGGGCAATCTCAATGTAATGATGGCTGGTGACGGTAAAGGTAATGAAGGTGTTATTGAGTCTGTAAAACAGTTAAACATCATCATGGCGCGTATTGCCAAGGCCACCGACAAAGAAGAGCTCGGCATACTCATGCGTGAGTTGGCTGCGGCAACCATTTCTTTGCGTCAAACTATTACCAGTGTTCAAGGTGATACGGTATTGACGATGGAAAACATTAAGCAAGCCAGCGAAAACCTCAATGAATTTAGCCGGATTGCTAGTCAAGCACCTTCGAGCCTCATTTGGAGCGATCCACCTCCCAAAATTGCGCCTAATAGTAGCGGTAGCCAGTCTGGAGTCAAGAAATGATGAAGCGCATCCTATTTTCAATGGTGGTCTTAGCTTTAGCCTCCTGTTCTTTGCCAACTAGACCTCCGGTGGGGCCGACCACCTGGATGGTTGCCCCAGAAAGAACTGCTGCACCACGTGTAGCTCGGACAGACATTTGGCTGAAGATGGGTTCTGTTTCTGTTACGCCGCCATTTGATGGCAGATCCTTGGTTTATCGCACTGGTGACCAGAGATATGAAAAGGATTTTTATAACGTCTATGCAACCATTCCTTCAGAAATGATTGGGAACGCAGAGCGTCAATGGATGAATAAGGCAAATATTTTCTCGGCAACGATCGGGCAAAGTAATAGCCTCTTCCCATATTATTTTTTGCAAGCAACAGTAGAGGAGTTTTATGGTGATTACCGCAATCAACCTGAGGCCGTTGTTAGCATTGAGTTCTTCCTGCGTGCAACCAGTGCTGGAAAACCAAATCCCTTGATTGGTGCAAATCGCTATACCAAGAGAGTGGCTCTCAAAGACAATACACCTCAAGCGCTGGTGCTAGGTCAGCAAGAAGCGCTTGCGCAAATCTTGAATGAATACGAAGCGCAGCTCTATAAATATGCTGGCAATTTGCCAAAACCTATAGGACAGTAATTTTATGAACTTATTATCATCACAACTATCTCTTAGATACGTGCTTGTTAACACAGCCCTGTCTTTAATGGCTGGAATCTTTGCTGTTGGCAGTGTTAACGCACAAACCTTCCCGAATAAGCCGATACGTCTAGTTGTACCATTTGCGCCAGGCGGTAGTACCGATATCATTGCGCGTGCCGTGGGCGATGCTTTAGGACGTCAGCTTGGGCAACCGGTCATTGTTGAAAATAAGGCAGGTGGTGGTGGCTCGATTGGTGCTTTAGAGGTGATGCGCGCGCCTAAAGATGGTTACACGATTGGCATGGCGACGGTTTCTACAACTGCAGCAAACCCGGCTATCAATCCTAAAATTGGCTACGACCCTGTGACGGATTTCACGGCAATTAGCAATATCGCTGCGACCCCTAACATCATTGCCGTTAATTCATCGTTCCCGGCAAAAGACTTCAAGACCTTCATGGAAGTTTTGAAGGCTAACCCTGGGAAGTATTCCTATTCAAGCTCTGGTACCGGCGGCATTGGTCATTTGCAGACTGAGTTATTTAAAAGTTTAACGGGCGTCTATATTGTCCATATTCCATATCGTGGCGCGGGGCCAGCACTCGCTGATACCGTGGGCGGTCAAGTTTCCATGATCTTTGATAACTTGCCATCCTCGTTGCCATTTATCAAAGATGGCAAGCTCGTGCCAATCGTGGTTGCTGCTCCGAAGCGGTTGGCGCAGTTGCCTAACGTGCCAACGTTTGCTGAAGTGGGTTTGGCTCCAGTAAATCGGATGGCCTATTACGGTCTTTTAGGGCCAGCGGGAATACCAAAGGATGTTGTTGAAAAGTACACCGCCGCATTACAAAAAGTAGTGGCCGATCCCGCAGTCAAAAAGCGTATTGAAGATACGGGCTCATTGATTAATGTGAATGGCTCCGAAGCCTTTGCAAAAGAGATCAAGGCCGAATACACTGTTTACAAAGAAGTCGTTGCTAAGCAAAAATTACAATTAGATTAAAAAAGAGTTGGCAATTAGCAATTGGTAATTAGCAATAAGTAATTAAGTTTGGCGGTATTCGTTTTTGGAGACAAAATGGATTTAGGATTAAAAGGAAAAGTGGCCTTGGTGATGGCTTCTAGCCGTGGCTTAGGACAAGCTATGGCGGTTGCATTGGCTAAAGAGGGCGTCAAAGTCGCTGTCACTGGTCGCAATGCTGAAGGCTTGCAGCAATCCGTGAAATTAATTGAGGCTGCTGGTGGACAAGCCCTTGCACTCAACTGGGATTTGTCTGATGCATCCGTTATTGATGGCTTAGTATCCAGGATTGAAAAAGAGTTGGGCCCAATCGATATTTTAATTAATAACACGGGTGGGCCACCTCCCACACCTGCGGCTGGCCAAGATCCAGCGTTGTGGCAAAAGAGCTTTAACGATATGGTTTTGTCGCTTATTGCGATCACCGATCGAGTATTGCCAGGCATGCGTCAGCGCAAATGGGGTCGAGTGATCACGAGCACTACTTCAGGTGCTATTGCGCCAATTAAAAATTTGGCCATTTCAAATACTTTGCGTGCAGCATTGCTGGGATGGTCCAAGACTTTGGCCGCGGAGGTGGCAGCAGAGGGTATTACCGTTAACGTCATCATGCCTGGCAGAGTGGCAACTGACCGCTTGCGTCAATTGGATGAAGCACGTGCTAAACGCGAGGGTAAAAGCTATGAAGAGGTTGTCAAATCCAGCTTGAGCCAAATTCCGATGGGAAGGTATGGCGACCCCAAAGAGTACGGCGACGCTGCAGCATTCTTAGCTAGCCAAAATGCCTCTTTCATTACGGGGACTATCCTGCGAGTGGATGGCGGGCAAATCCAAGCCATTTAATTAACGGCATGCTTCGTTTTTTAGGAAGTCTGCGGCGTGATGTGCGTGCAAGAGAATTGGCTTGGTTGTTGCTTGCGTTGACGCTTTCCGTGACCGCACTTTCCAGTGTTGGTTTTTTGGCAGATCGCATGCAAAGGGCATTTGCATTTGATGCTCGCCAACTCTTGGCATCCGATTTGCTGATTGCTTCTGATCAACCGTTACCCAAGCTATTCGTAGATCAGGCAAATATCCAACATTTGCAACTGGCTCAGACAGTCGTATTTCCGAGTATGGCGACTGTTGGCTCGCACAGTAAATTAGCCTCACTGAAAGCGGTAAGCCCCCAATACCCTCTTCGTGGCGCATTGCGGGTTCAGTCAAGCAATCATGCGGCGTCATCCACCTCTGGTCCTGAGAAAGGCTTTGTTTGGGTAGATCCTGCTATGTTGGCAAGTCTGCATGCTACGGTGGGTGACTCTATCGTGCTCGGTCAAAAAACCTTTGTGATTGGTGGCATCCTAGAGCGCGAGCTAGACCGTGGCGCCGGATTTATGAACTTCGCCCCTAGGGTGATGATGTCGCTAGCGGATTTAAGTGATACCGGCCTCATTGGGCCTGGTAGTAGGGTTACCTACCGACTGCTCTTAGCGGGCTCTGATAGAAACATCAATGATTATGCAATGTGGGCGGCTCAATATATTGAGAGAGATGCATTGAAGGGTATTCGTATTGAATCTCTCGAGAATACGCAGCCGATGATGCGAAAAACTCTAGAGCGTGCAGATCGATTCTTATCGTTGATTGCTTTATTAACCGCAATGGTTGCTGCCGTAGCTATCGCACTATCTGCCCAACGCTACACTCGCAAACAGGCTGATGCTTGTGCGGTTTATAAATGTCTTGGTGCAAGCTCCAGAACTATTCTTGCACGCCAGGCACAAACCTTAATCGGACTCGGGTTGTTTGCAGCATTCTTTGGCTCTATGTTGGGTTACCTTGGGCAGTATGTATTGACAATACTCTTGGGCAATTTGGTGTTAACGGATTTACCCTCAGTTTCGTTATGGCCTGTTCTGTGGAGTATCTTAGTCGCTTGGTGTCTACTATTTGGTTTTGCAGCTCCCTCAATTTTCAGCTTGGTTAAGGTCTCGCCAATTCGGTTGATTCGAAAAGAATTTGATGGGGTTGATATCTCTACTTTAGCAACGGCTTTATGTGGAATGGGTGCTGCTGCTTCCTTGATCATGCTTGCGGCTCGTGACTGGAAGCTGGCCATGTGGACTTGTTTTAGTTTTGGGGCCGCAATTTTGGTTTTCGCAATAGCATCTTGGGGTGCTCTACGAATTCTTAGCGCCATACGAACAAAGCGTTTTGCATTTGGGTTTGTCATTTTGTCTCAAGGGCGCAGAGCAGGGTTAGCGGTCGTGCAAATTACCGCGCTTGGGATTGCGCTGATGGCGCTCCTTCTCGTCTTGTTATTGCGCGCTGATTTTTTAAGTGCCTGGCAGGGAAACATTCCGAACGATGCGCCGAATCGTTTCATGATTAATGTACAGAGTGATCAAAAGCAAGGGCTGACGGAGTTGCTCGAGAATGCCGGTCTTGCCAGTCCCGAGTTTTATCCCATGGTACGTGGACGACTCATCAATATCAACGATAGAGATATCTCACCCAATGATTTTGCCGAAGAGAATGCCAAGCGTTTAGTGGATCGTGAGTTTAATTTGTCATATACAACCCAACTGCCGCCAGGAAACCAGATTGCGTCAGGTAAATGGATAGACGGTGATGCACCGCAGATTTCCATGGAGACTGGGATTGCTAAAACCCTGAACTTGAAATTAGGCGATCAACTTAGCTTTGAGGTTGCTGGTGAAAAAATCACTGCCCCCATCACTTCTTTGCGTAAGTTGGATTGGGGTTCAATGCGTGTCAATTTTTTTGTCATCATGCCGCCAGCTCAGTTGCAATCATTGCCGCAGTCCTGGATCACTTCGTACTATCAGCCACCCAATCATGAGTCATTAGATTTTCGATTAAGTCAGGCCTATCCTAATCTCACTATTGTGGATGTATCGGCTTCACTGCAACAGATTCAGGAGGTACTGAATAAACTATCCTCCGTTTTGGGTCTGTTGCTGGCTTTCACTATTGCAGCGGCAATTTTGGTCTTGATGTCAGCAATGGCTGCCACTCAAGATGTGCGCTATAAGAATGCTGCTCTGTTAAAAGCTTTAGGAGCCTCGCGCGCTACATTAGCGCAAATTTCCAATATAGAGCTGGTGTTGACTGGGTTATTGGCAGGGTTGTTGGCTGGTCTTGCATCGGCTACTGCTGCTTGGGCTTTAGGTCGCTACGTCATGGAGATTCAATTTAATGCCTTTGGTCAGGCAGCATTAATGGGTATTGTGTTTGGTGTACTTGCATGCCTTGCATCTGGCTATCGCTCTCAGAAAAACATTCAGGAAGCGACTGCAGTGGAGTGCCTCCGCGAAGCTTAATGCTTGTAGTTAGGACAGTGTCACAAGATTTTTAGGAAGCTCGACCAAGCGCGTACGAGCCAATCTATCGGGAAGGCTTTGACGATGCAAAAAATTCTGACGATCAAAATAAATACTTGAGGGCCAAATAAATAATGCAACGGTGAAGAGCATTTCAATAATTTGCCACTTCTCAAGATGAAAAGCCCATTGCAATAAAACGCATGGAATTAGCCAAAGAGAGCCATACACATAGCGCCAGAATGCTTGTCGTCTGGTCGGGTTATATCCATGCGGTCCAATAATGCGGACACGCCAAGTTTGCATGGCAAGCGTTTGCCCAGACTTTGTCCAGTACCAGACAAAGTAGATTCCTAAAACCGTATAGAGATAAAGGAAAGTAAGCCAACTAGGCAATGAAATACCAAACAGAATTCCTAAACCAAGATTGGGGACAAGAAAGGTAAATGCAATAACACCTAGTAAAACCAATTGCTCATAAAGACAACATGACACTCGGCGCCAAAATCGTGGAGACGGGAGTGCATCTAACTCGGCCGGTGTCATGAGGGCGCTCAGTTGCTGGAAGAACTGCTTTCCGAATTAGATCCGGAGTTTTCTGCAGGTGTGGTGGGGGCGCTTGGGGCTATGACGGTAGTGGGAAGGGTGGCTTTGGGTGAGATAGGGTGCTGTTGCAAAGTAGGCGCATTGGCTGCGGTAGGCTTCTTTTTCGCCTCAGAGTCAGCCAGCTTCTTCTTTTGTTCATCGGTGAGTTTTTGATAGGCACTCCAGGCCTCAGCTTTTTTCTCGGCTGGAAACTTCAGACTCGCTAGATAATTTTCCCGGGCAATGCGACGTTCCTTTTGAGATAGGTTGGACCAGCCAGCCATACGTGACTGAAGGCGCTCCTGATCTTGAGTACTCATTTTGGGGTAGATGTTTGCAACTTGAGTCCATTTTTTACGACTATCTGGCAGCATGTAATCCCAGTCACTCTCGAGTGGCGCCAAGATTTTTTGTTGTGCAGGCTTAAGACTCTCCCATGTACCATCGGGTTTTCTCTCAGGAATGCCAGAGGCCTTTCCATGAGCGGGGCCTGTTGAAGATTGCGCATGTGCAGGAGCAATCTGGATGGCGCAAAAAAATACAAACAGCACAAGGCTGAAAAATTTTTGCGATCGAGTTGTCAGTGACATCAAACGTTCAGTAATTATTTGCTTTGAATAGAATCGGCTGTGTTATCCGATTCGGAGAGTGAGCCGTTTTTGAGAAAGGCCATAAAACCGCTGTCGGCATACGCATCTGGTGGCACATCATCCGTTAATAACGCAGCATCGACTTCAGCGATGTCATTAATACGTGAGTCATCTTGCCATTGAGCTATACCGATGAGACCAAATACCAACACCACAAGAGGTGCAATCCAGCCCACGGTGTCCCATACTCCACTAGATCCAGAAGTCCAATTGCGGGCTGAGCCTGCCAAAACTTGCTTTTGAAGGCGTACTTTTTCTGGCTTCCTGACAGAAAGGGCCTTCATACGCGCGGCATAAAGGCGATCCTTGATGTGCTGCGGAATATTCTGAGTACCTTGACGGAGCAGGGCAGCGCTAGCCTGACCAAATTGGTCGACTTGGGTCTGGGTAAATTGGTCATCAAAGTGTTTCACAGCGTAATTCCTTTTAATTTCAATGCTTTAGCTAATGTTTGAGTGGCTCTAGAGCAGTGAGTTTTGACACTTCCCTCACTGCAATTCATCGCCTGGGCCGTCTCCGTAATACTTAGCTCATCCCAATAACGCATCAGGAAGGCTTCTCGTTGACGTACAGGCAATTTAGATATTTCTGACTCCAGAGCCTGTAAAAGCTGACTCTTTTCAAGTTTAAAAGCCCCATCCTGGTGAATTTCACTGTCATCTGGGGCTGAAAGGGACTCTAGGGGGTCAAAATCATCGTTTTCATCACCCTTTTTGCCCATGCTGGAGAACAAGCTGACCCAGGTATTTCGGACCTTTTGGCGTCTAAACCAGTCGTGAATGCGGTTTTGCAGGATGCGAGTGAACACCAGAGGGAGTTCCGTTGCGGGCCGATCGCCATACTTTTCGGTCAATTTGATCATGGCGTCTTGAACAATATCTAAAGCGGCGTCATCATCCCGCACGGCATAAACCGCCTGCTTAAAAGCACGCTGCTCGACACTACTCAGAAAGTCAGATAGTTCTTGGGCTGATGCCATGCAATGGATTAGACCTGAATCGGTAAGAATTGGTTCATTTTAGGGGATTGCTATAGAATATAGGGCTTACTACCTAGAATCTCATTCAAGAAGTGGTTTTTTCGGGTAGCAGCGCCGTTCGAACTCAGGCCATAAGCAGGAGATAGAACAGACCAAACAATTTTTTGCCGAAAATTGCAAAGGACGAAAGAAAATGAATACAAGCAGCGCCGAATTTTTAGCTTCTAAAGCTAACAAAGACACAGCAAATACAAAAAATGATGCAGCGCCTCCAGAAATGATTGGCGCAGAAATGCTCGTGCATGCATTACACAAAGAGGGTGTTGAGTACGTCTGGGGTTACCCAGGTGGATCTGTTCTCTTTATCTACGACGAAATTTTTAAGCAGGACAAGTTTGAACACATTCTTGTTCGCCATGAGCAGGCAGCAGTGCATGCGGCAGATGGCTATGCGCGCGCGACCGGTAAAGTGGGTGTTGCCCTAGTGACTTCAGGTCCTGGTGTAACCAATGCGGTTACCGGTATCGCCACTGCATATACCGATTCCATTCCGATGGTAATCATTAGCGGTAACGTACCAACATATGCAATTGGTGAAGATGCTTTCCAAGAGGCTGATACCGTTGGTATTACGCGTCCAGTGGTAAAGCACAACTTCTTAGTGAAAGATGTTAAAGATCTTCCGCTGGTTCTCAAGAAAGCGTTTCACATTGCCCAGACTGGCCGACCAGGTCCTGTATTGATTGATATTCCTAAAGACGTATCTGCGGCCAAGGGGCCATTTGAATATCCAGAGACTTTGGAGATGCGCTCCTATAACCCTGTTTTAAAGGGTCACAGCGGCCAGATTCGCAAAGCAGTTGCCTTGCTCCAAGAGGCTGAACGCCCATACATCTACACCGGTGGTGGTGTCATTCTTTCTGATGCAGCTCCAGAGCTCAAAGAGTTTGCTGACCTACTTGGTTATCCAGTGACTAATACCTTGATGGGCTTGGGTGGATTCCCGGGTACAAGCCCTCAGTTTTTAGGCATGCTTGGTATGCATGGCACATACGAAGCCAATATGGCAATGCAGCACAGTGATGTGTTGATTGCAATTGGTGCCCGTTTTGATGATCGCGTGATTGGTAATACTGCGCACTTTGCAAGTCATCCGCGCAAGATTATTCATATTGATATCGATCCTTCCGTGATTTCTAAGCGCGTGAAGGTGGATGTTCCGATTGTTGGCAACCTCAAAGAAGTATTGGTTGAAATGACCTCCCAGCTCAAAGCAGCCGGTCCGCGTAAAAACGGCGATAAGGTTGCTGCTTGGTGGGATCAGATTAACGAGTGGCGCAAAAAAGATTGCTTGAAATACGACGAAGCTTCTCAAATCGTGAAGCCACAGTATGTAGTGCAAAAATTGTGGGAGCTCACTGGTGGTGATGCTTTTATTTGCTCTGACGTAGGTCAGCATCAAATGTGGGCTGCACAGTTCTACAAATTTGATAAACCACGTCGTTGGATTAACTCCGGTGGCTTAGGTACGATGGGTGTTGGCTTGCCATATGCCATGGGTATCAAGAAGGCATTCCCTGAAAAAGACGTATTCACCATTACTGGTGAAGGCTCCATTCAAATGTGCATTCAAGAGTTGTCGACTTGCAAGCAGTACGACACCCCTGTGAAGATCGTGTCCTTGAATAACCGTTACTTAGGTATGGTTCGTCAGTGGCAAGAGCTTACTTATAACAAGCGCTACTCAAGTTCATACATGGACTCTTTACCTGACTTTGTGAAGTTAGCTGAAGCCTATGGTCACGTTGGCATGCGTATTGAAAAGAAATCCGATGTTGAGGGCGCCCTGAAAGAAGCGATTCGCTTAAAAGATCGCACTGTTTTCATGGATTTCCAGACAGACCCAGAAGAAAACGTTTGGCCTATGGTTCAAGCAGGCAAGGGTATTACTGAAATGCTTTTGGGTAGCGAGGATCTCTAATGCGACATATTATTTCTGTACTCATTGAGAACGAGCCGGGCGCCTTATCGCGTGTAGTGGGTTTATTTTCCGCTCGTGGCTACAACATCGATACTTTGAGTGTTGCGCCCACCGAAGATCCATCTTTGTCTCGCATGACTATTGTGACGTTTGGATCCGATGACGTTATTGAGCAAATCACCAAACACTTAAATCGTCTGGTTGAGGTGGTTAAGGTATTTGATTTAAGCGAAGGGCCTCATATTGAGCGTGAGCTCATGATGATCAAGGTGCGCGCTGTAGGCAAGGAACGTGAAGAGCTCAAACGTACTACTGATATCTTCCGCGGTCGCATTATTGATGTGACTGATAAGAGTTACACCATCGAGTTAACCGGTGATGGTGCCAAGTTGGATGCCTTTATTGATTCGATCGATCGCGCATCGATTCTGGAAACCGTCCGTTCGGGTGGCTCTGGAATTGGTCGTGGTGAACGCATCCTCAAGGTTTAATTTTATTAACGGATTACTGCATTAATTACATTTTCAATACAAGGAAAGAGCATGAAAGTTTTTTACGATAAAGACGCTGATTTGTCCCTCATCAAGGGCAAGAAAGTCACCATCATTGGTTATGGTTCACAAGGTCACGCACACGCATTGAACCTTAAAGATTCTGGCGTTAATGTGACTGTTGGTTTGCGTAAAGACGGCGCTTCCTGGAGCAAGGCAGCGAATGCTGGCTTGACAGCTAAAGAAGTAGGCGAAGCTGTGAAAGATGCTGACGTAGTCATGATGTTGTTGCCCGACGAGCAAATCGCTGATGTTTACAACAAAGAAGTTCACGGCAATATCAAGCAGGGCGCTGCCCTTGCCTTTGCTCACGGCTTTAACGTTCACTACGGTCAAGTTCAACCACGCGCTGACTTAGATGTGATCATGATTGCTCCTAAGGCCCCTGGCCATACAGTTCGCGGTACCTACGCACAAGGCGGCGGCGTTCCTCATTTGATCGCTGTTTACCAAGACAAATCTGGCTCTGCACGTGATGTTGCTTTGTCTTATGCAACAGCAAACGGCGGCGGTCGTGCCGGCATCATCGAAACGAACTTCCGTGAAGAAACTGAAACAGACTTGTTTGGTGAGCAGGCTGTTCTCTGTGGTGGCGCAGTAGAGTTGATCAAGGCTGGTTTTGAGACTTTGGTTGAGGCTGGTTACGCTCCTGAGATGGCTTACTTTGAGTGCTTGCATGAACTCAAGTTGATCGTTGATTTGATCTACGAAGGTGGCATTGCTAACATGAACTACTCAATCTCTAATAACGCTGAGTACGGTGAATATGTCACTGGCCCACGCGTAGTTACAGAAGATACTAAGAATGCAATGCGTCAGTGTTTGAAAGATATTCAAACTGGTGAATACGCTAAGAGCTTTATTTTGGAAAACAAAGCAGGTGCGCCTACTTTGATTTCTCGTCGTCGTTTGAATGCAGAGCATGACATCGAAGTGGTAGGTGCTAAGTTGCGCGCTATGATGCCTTGGATTGCGAAGAACAAGTTAGTGGATCAAACCAAGAACTAAGCATCCAATTAATAGAAGTTCAATAAAAGGCTCAGAACAAAGATGATGTATCCACATCCCATTATTGCGAAAGAAGGTTGGCCGTATTTAGCGTTAGTGGGGGCGGTGACTTTGCTAGTTCACTATCTCGGTGGCATAGCTTGGTCATGGCCGTTGTGGATCATCTTTATCTTTGTTTTGCAGTTCTTTCGCGACCCCCAGCGCATTCCCGCGCTCGGACGTGATTTGGTTTTATCCCCTGCGGATGGTCGTATTGTGGTTGTTGAAAAAGCAAACGATCCTTATGCGGGTCGTGAGGCGCTCAAGATCAGCGTATTCATGAATGTATTCAATGTCCATTCCAATCGCAGTGCAGTAAATGGTCTGGTTAAAGAGATTCAGTATTTCCCAGGCAAGTTTGTGAATGCAGATTTAGATAAAGCTTCAACTGAGAATGAGCGCAATGCTGTTGTAATTGATGCCAACGGTCAAATGGTGACTCTAGTTCAAGTTGCAGGTCTGATTGCTCGTCGCATTCTTTGCTATATCCATATTGGTGACCGCCTGAAGGCGGGTGAGCGTTACGGCTTTATTCGCTTTGGATCCCGTGTTGATGTGTATTTACCCTTAACTGCAGAGCCATTGGTTTCTGTTGGTGATAAAGTATTTGCAACGAATACAGCCTTGGCACGTTTGCCTGGCTTGGATTGATTCAAATCTTTTACTGGGATACGCTTTGAGCACATTTCGCCGTCGTGGCCGTATTGACCGTAGCCGCCTCTCTCACCGTCATACCCAATCCTCTGAGCAACTTTGGGCGGAAGAGTTGGGTGATGGGGTCGATTATGAAGTAGAGGAGTTGCACCCTCAAAAGCCCCGCTTACGTAGCAAGGGCATCTATCTTTTACCAAATGCATTTACGACTGCCGCATTGTTTTGTGGATTCTTTGCGATTGTGAATGCGATGAACCACCAGTTTGAAATTGCTGCGATAGCCATTTTTGCTTCCTTAGTGCTCGATGGAATGGATGGCCGTGTAGCTCGCATGACAAACACACAGAGTGCTTTTGGTGAGCAATATGATTCGCTTGCGGATATGGTTTCTTTTGGCGTTGCGCCAGCTTTGGTAGCCTACGAATGGGCTTTGAAGGATTTGGGTAAGTGGGGCTGGTTAGCAGCATTTACTTACTGTGCTGGTGCCGCCTTACGTCTTGCTCGTTTTAATGTGAACACTGGCGTTGTCGATAAGAAGTTTTTTCAAGGCCTGCCAAGTCCAGCTGCTGGTGCTTTGATGGCTGGATTTATCTGGCTTGCGGATGACAATAAGATTCCGGTTCGTGATACTGCTATTCCGTGGGTTACCTTCTTCATTGCGGTTTATGCTGGACTTACCATGGTATCCAACGCCCGTTTTTATAGTGGCAAAGCCTTAGATGTCCGCTATCGCGTGCCATTTGGTGTGATGGTATTGATGATTTTGACCTTTGTCTTGATCTCTTCTAACCCGCCATTAACCCTATTTGGCTTGTTTGTTGTGTACTCTATCTCGGGTTATGTAATTTGGGCCTGGGAAAGACTGAGTGGTAAGCGTTTTAGCTAATCCGCTATTTTTGGGGTATATTAATTCCATGTTGATGAATTTCTCACTTTTAACCGGTCTTCCAAGCGGGAAACTGCTTCTAGCACTAAGCCTATCGCTTGGGGCGGGTAAGGCCTGAGTTAATGAGATAAAAGATATTCATTAACCACCATATACCAGCCCCAGCAAATTGCTGGGGTTTTTGTTTTATGAGATTTGTAATTGAATAAGTTCCGAAGTATTTAAAACTGGAGAGCAGTGATGAGCGACAAAGTAATCATTTTTGACACAACTTTACGTGACGGTGAACAATCCCCGGGCGCTTCGATGACCAGGGACGAGAAAGTGCGTATTGCTCGTCAACTTGAGCGCCTGAAGGTAGATGTGATTGAGGCAGGTTTTGCTGCTAGCTCTGAAGGTGACTTCCAGGCCATATCTGCTGTGGCTGCAGCAGTCAAGGATTCGATCGTGTGTTCTTTAGCAAGAGCAAACGATAAGGACATCACTCGTGCCGCTGACGCATTGCAAGCCGCCAATGCCAAAAGAATTCATGCATTTTTGGCTACCAGTCCATTACATATGGCTGTGAAGTTGCGTATGTCTCCTGAGGAAGTTTTAGAGCAGGCTAAGCGTTCTATTCGATTTGCTCGTAACTTAGCATCTGATATTGAATTCTCTGCTGAAGATGGCTATCGCTCTGAGATGGATTTCTTATGCAGAGTAGTGGAGGCTGTAATTAATGAAGGTGCATCCACCATTAATATTCCAGATACTGTAGGTTATGCAACGCCAGAGTTATATGGTGAGTTCATTAAAACTTTGCGCACCCGAGTGCCTAACTCTGATAAAGCAGTCTGGTCAGTGCATTGTCATAACGACTTAGGCATGGCTGTTGCAAATTCTTTGGCTGGAGTAAAAATAGGCGGTGCCCGTCAAATTGAGTGCACGATAAATGGCTTGGGTGAGCGCGCTGGCAATACAGCCTTGGAAGAAATTGTGATGTCATTACGTACGCGTAAAGACTATTTTGATATGGTTTGTGGCATTGATGCGACTCAAATCGTGCCAGCCTCCAAATTGGTTTCCCAAATTACCGGCTTTGTAGTGCAGCCCAATAAGGCAGTTGTAGGTGCGAATGCGTTTGCACATACATCCGGTATTCACCAGGACGGTATTTTAAAAAACCGTGATACCTATGAAATCATGCGCGCAGAAGACGTAGGTTGGTCTGCCAATAAGATTGTTTTGGGTAAATTATCCGGTCGCAATGCATTCAAGCAGCGCTTACAAGAGTTAGGCATTAGCGTCGAAGCTGAGGCTGATTTAAACGAAGCGTTTACTAGGTTTAAAGCTTTGGCTGATCAAAAGTCAGAGATTTTTGACGAGGATATTATTGCGATTATGTCTGATTCAAAGTCGGATGAAGAGGGAGAGCATTACAAATTTATCTCCTTGAGTCAGCACTCTGAGACTGGTGAGCGCCCTAAATCACGTGTGACATTCCGCATGGGTGATAAGGAAATGAGCTCTGAAGCAGAAGGCAATGGTCCTGTGGATGCTAGCTTGAACGCAATTGAAGAAATTGCGAAGAGTGGGGCGGAGCAGTTACTTTATTCCGTCAATGCGATTACCTCAGGCACTCAATCTCAAGGAGAGGTAACAGTACGCTTAGCTAAAGGCGGGCGCATTGTGAATGGTGTTGGCACCGATCCTGACATCATTGCAGCTTCTGCAAAAGCATACTTATCCGCATTGAATAAATTGCATGATCCAAGCCAAGCAAAGCTTAATGCACAGATGACGCCCTAGGCGTCATCAATAGGCTTATTTATTTAAGTCAGCATTTTTATAGTACTTCGTGCCCTTGCCGGTGATTTCTGCGGCAAGGCCGGAGTCGGTAAGCTGATACATCAATACGCCTGGAGCAACAACGGTAGCATCTTGATAGGCATCGCCATCTTTTTCATATTTGGCTGCAGCGGTAACTTGCCCACCGAATGTCCAGCCTGAATTAATAAAGTCGTTCATGGCTGCTTCATTTTGAAATACAAAAATATTCTGGAATGATTTAATTCCGAGTCCCAACCCCGCTTGAACTTCAGCCATATTCATGTAGATTGGTTTTTTTGTGGCCTTATCAAAAACAACGCCACTGCCAGTACCTCCACCTGCGATCAAAATTTTCATTCCAATATTGCTGAAGGTTGCATAACCTACTGACTTTTCAATCAGCTCCTTTGCTTTTGGCTGGGCTTCATATAGTTGCTTCAAGATGGACTGGCTCTTAATCAAGATATCTTGGCGTTGTTCGGCGATTGACTTATCTGGGCCAAAAAAAGAGCCGAATTGAGCATGGGCGGGTTGAAATAAGCCAATTCCGAGGCATAAGGTGGTGAAAATTGCTCGATAAACGGGGTGCATTATATGTAAGCCTTTGTATTTAAAGGAAAAATAGTAATTCTGTAGTAGAATTTGATAATACCTTATGTGCGCTCCCTACATACAATTCCGTAAAAAGAGTTAGGCTCTGCTACAATTCGAGGGCTTTGATTTGTAAAGCTTTTTTGTTTTTTTGTTAATCACGCACGACACTAAAGGGTGAAAGCTCAAGTGTTCGCAAGTTAGGAGTATTAAAAATGGCAGTTGCTGATATTAAAACGGCGGAAATCGTCAAAGAAAACGCGCGCAGCGCAAATGATACGGGTAGCCCTGAAGTTCAAGTTTCCTTGCTCACAGCCCGCATCAATGAATTAACCCCCCATTTCAAGGCTAACGCTAAAGATCATCACAGCCGTCGTGGTTTGTTGAAGATGGTTTCACGTCGCCGTCGCCTCTTGGATTACCTCAAAGGCAAAGATTTGGATCGCTATCGCGCATTGATCGAGAAATTAGGTCTCCGTAAGTAATTCTTATCGGTATGCAATGCCATCTATCTTAGGGTTGTTTCTTCGCGGATTCAGTCTTAAGCAGATGGCATGTTTTTTGGGCGTTTCAAGATTATTTGTGTAGGGGATTGTGTCATTCCAATGAGTTTCTGAAAACTGATTCAGAGTCTCCCTGGAATGGCATCCCTTGTGATCTTAAATCGCTCCAGTGTTGTCGTGACACTGTTTTATCCCACGGCAAGCGTACTGCTCATGTGAGCTTTGCGTGAACAATTTGGAGAAGATCAGAATGACTATGTTTAAAAAAGCAGTAAAAAGTTTTCAATGGGGCAATCACCAGGTAACCATGGAAACGGGTGAGATTGCTCGTCAATCCGGTGGTGCCGTGATCGTTAACGTTGATGACACAGTTGTAATGGGTACAGTTGTTGCCTCGAAGTCTGCAAAGCCAGGCCAATCCTTTTTCCCATTAACTGTTGATTACTTAGAAAAGACCTACGCAGCCGGCAAGATTCCTGGTGGTTTCTTCCGTCGTGAGGGGCGTCCATCTGAAGGTGAGACATTGATCTCTCGTTTGATCGATCGTCCATTGCGTCCTTTGTTCCCAGAAGGTTTCTTGAATGAAGTACAGGTTGTGGTGCACGTGCTGTCCATCAACCCAGATGTTCCTGCTGATATTCCAGCATTGATCGCAGCCTCTGCAGCCTTGGCTGTTTCCGGCATTCCTTTTGCTGGTCCAGTTGGCGCAGCGCGCGTTGGCTACGCAAATGGTCAGTACCTCTTGAATCCTACCCGCACAGAACAAGCTACTAGCGAACTCGATTTAATTGTTGCCGGTACACAAGCGGCTGTATTGATGGTTGAATCCGAAGCAAATCAATTATCTGAAGATGTGATGCTGGGTGCGGTTGTATATGGTCACGACCAAATGCAAACAGCTATTAATGCAATTAACGATTTAGTTCGTGAAGCTGGCAAGCCAGAGTGGGATTGGACTGCAGCTCCTAAAGATGAACCATTTATTGCTAAGGTCACCGCATTAGCTGAAGCACCATTGCGTGAGGCCTATCAGATTCGTCAAAAGGGCGCTCGTTCAGACAAGCTAAAAGAAATTTCTAAAGAAGTATTGGCTAAATTGGCTGAAGAGGGTGAAGTCGATGCTGTTGCAGTTAGCGACATCATGTTTGAAATCGAGGCGAAGATCGTGCGTAGCCAGATTTTGAATGGTGAGCCACGTATTGATGGTCGTGATACACGTACTGTTCGCCCAATTGAAATTCGTAACGGCGTATTGCCACGCACACACGGTTCTGCATTGTTTACTCGCGGCGAAACCCAAGCTCTCGTGGTAGCCACTTTAGGAACTGCACGTGACGAGCAAATTATCGATGCGCTTGAAGGTGAATACCGCGATCGATTCATGTTCCACTACAACATGCCTCCGTTTGCTACTGGTGAAACTGGCCGTGTAGGCAGCCCAAAGCGTCGTGAAATCGGTCACGGTCGTTTGGCTAAGCGCGCATTGATTCCAGTATTACCTAGCCCAGAAGATTTCGCATATAGCATTCGTGTCGTTTCTGAGATTACTGAGTCCAATGGTTCATCTTCAATGGCTTCTGTTTGCGGCGGCTGTTTGGCGATGATGGATGCAGGCGTTCCAGTTAAGGCGCACGTTGCTGGTGTAGCAATGGGCTTGATCCTTGATGGCAACCGTTTTGCTGTGTTGACAGACATCTTGGGTGATGAGGATCACTTAGGCGACATGGACTTCAAGGTAGCAGGTACTGCTAATGGTATTACCGCTCTTCAGATGGACATTAAAGTTCAAGGCATTACTAAAGAAATTATGCAAGTTGCTTTAGCACAAGCTAAAGAAGGTCGTTTGCACATCTTGAGCAAAATGCAAGAGGCAATGGGTTCAGTTCGTACAGAATTGTCTGCTCATGCACCACGCATGGTCTCTTTCAAGATTCATCCAGACAAGATTCGTGAAGTAATCGGTAAGGGCGGCGCAACAATTCAGGCGTTGACTAAAGAAACGGGCTGCAGCATTGATATCAAAGATGACGGCACCGTAACGATTGCTTCTACATCTGCAGAGGGTATGGCTGAAGCTAAGGCTCGCATTGAAGGCATCACTGCTGAGGCTGAAGTAGGCAAGATCTACGAAGGTCCGGTTGTGAAGTTGCTTGAATTCGGCGCTCTAGTAAACATTCTTCCTGGTAAAGACGGTCTCTTGCACATTTCAGAAATTTCTAATGAGCGTGTAAAAGAAGTTAAAGATTACCTAGCCGAAGGCCAGGTAGTTCGCGTGAAATTACTAGCTGCTGATGAGCGTGGTCGTTTGCGTTTGTCATTGAAGGCTGCGATGGCTGATGAAGGTGGCACCATTGCTCCTTTAGCTGGCGCAACTGAAGCAGTGGCTGAAGCTGCTCCTGCATCAGGCGAGTCTGCTTAAGATCATTTCCTAGCGGGGATTTCTATGCGTGTAATTGAAATTAAAGAGTTTGGTACCCCAGAAATGTTGGTGCCAACTACTCGTCCTGATCCGTCGGCTCCAGCTGCAGGGTCAGGTGAAATTTTGATCAAAGTTTTGGCTGCTGGTATTAATCGTCCTGACGTTTTGCAGCGTAAAGGGCATTACCCGGTTCCAGCAGGCGCATCCGACATTCCCGGTCTTGAGGTGGCTGGTGAAATTGTTGGCGGTGATTTGGCTCATGCCGATAACGTCTTTGGCTTTAAGGTAGGCGATAAAGTTTGTGCTCTTGTTCAGGGCGGTGGTTACGCTGAACTATGTACTGCACCTGTGGCGCAATGCTTACCATATCCCAAGGGCTTTACCGATGAGGAAGCGGCATCGTTGCCTGAAACCTTTTACACAGTATGGAGCAATGTCTTCATGCGTGGTGAATTGTCTGAGGGTGAATCTTTGTTAGTTCAAGGCGGCTCCAGTGGTATTGGCGTTACTGCAATCTTGATTGCCAAAGCTTTAGGTCACAAGGTATTTGTAACGGCTGGCACTGATGAGAAGTGTGCAGCTTGCGTGGCTTTAGGCGCCGATCTTGCAATTAATTACAAGACACAGGATTTCGTTGAAGAAATCAAAAAAGCTACCAATGGAAAAGGCGTTAACGTCATTTTGGATATGGTCACTGGAGCTTATGTTCAAAAAGAAATCGATTGCTTGGCTGATGATGGGCGTATTGTCATTATTGCCATTATGGGCGGCTCTAAAGCTGAAGTGAACACTGGTCAAATTCTGCGTCGTCGTTTAACGATTACCGGATCCACTTTGCGTCCACGCCCAGTTTCTTTCAAGAAGCAGATTACTAAACAGCTTTATGAGCATGTTTGGCCATTGTTGAATGCTGGCAAGTTAAAGCCAGTTATTTACAAAACATTTACCCTAGATCAGGCAGCAGATGCCCATGCGCTAATGGAATCATCTGAACACGTTGGCAAAATCGTTTTAACTGTTTAGATTATTAAACACCCTATGCGACCCCTCATCGTTATCGGAAACTGGAAAATGAATGGCAGTCTTGCAAGCAATCAAGACTGGATTAAAACCGTTGCCCGTGGCATGGAGAGTGGTATGCCTTCAGGACGCAAATATGCAGTATGTCCGCCATTTCCTTATTTGACTCAATGCGCCCAGTTGATTGCAGAGCATTCATTGGCGTTTTTGAATCTGGGTGCTCAAGATGCATCTGCTCATAGTGCAGGTGCATTTACCGGAGAAGTTTCGGCATCCATGTTGAAAGAAGTTGGTTGTGCTTATGTCATTGTTGGGCACTCTGAGCGCCGTCAAATGCATCAAGAGGTTGAGGAAGTTGTTGCCGCTAAGGCTTTACAGGTTTTGGATAGTGTAATGACGCCGGTGATCTGTGTGGGCGAAACTGCTGATGAGCGTAATTCTGGCAGAGCAGAAGAGATTGTTTGTGCTCAGGTTGCCAAGCAGGTAAATGTTTTGCAAGATCGCCTCGCAGACTGCTTAATTGCGTATGAACCAGTATGGGCGATTGGTACGGGTAAGGTTGCAAGTGCCCAAGTTGCACAAGACATGCATCGTGCTATTCGCCTTCAATTGGCGGAATTTAATGAGGATGTGGCCTCGCACGTAGGAATTTTGTACGGCGGCAGCGTCAAACCTGACAATGCTGTTGAATTGTTTGCTATGCCGGATATCGATGGTGGATTGGTTGGGGGTGCTTCATTGAACCCGCAAGATTTTCTGGCTATCTGTAAGGCATAAATTTTTATTGGAGATGAGCTGTGGAATGGTTTAAGACCTTATTGATCGTATTGCAGGTGATTTCAGCATTAGCTGTCATTTTGTTGGTTCTATTGCAACAGGGTAAGGGTGCCGATATGGGTGCTGCTTTTGGTTCAGGAGCCTCTGGAAGTCTCTTTGGCGCCAGCGGTTCTGCAAATTTTCTATCACACGCCACCGCAGTTTTTGCCGCAGTTTTCTTTATTTGCACCTTAGGTATCACCTGGATTGGAAATAAGAAAGAAACGAGCCCTGGTGTCCTTTCTGGCACGGTAGCTCCTGTAGTGGCTCCAGTAGCACCCGTTCAGGACCCAAGCAAACCAGCAGTTCCTAAGTAAAAAAGTAGGTTTTTACGTATTTATCTGCCTCAAAAATGGGGTGGATGGCTTGTGCAATGCAGTAGAATTGATAGGTTTTGCAAGATGCCGACGTGGTGAAATTGGTAGACACGCTATCTTGAGGGGGTAGTGGCTTAGGCTGTGCGAGTTCGAGTCTCGCCGTCGGCACCAAAAAGAAGTATTGGTAAGGGTTTTTGCTCTGAATCAATGCTTTATGTAGTGGAATAATTAACAATTTGCTGCTTTTAGGATTTACCAGACAAACGAATCAGGGCTATTTTGAATCTCGCTAATTACTTTCCTGTTTTGCTTTTTATCCTCGTAGGTATTGGGGTGGGATTAGTCCCCATGTTCCTCGGAAAAATTTTGGCCCCTTCGAAGCCTGATGCTGAAAAACTCTCCCCATATGAGTGCGGTTTTGAAGCTTTCGAAGATGCGCGTATGAAGTTCGATGTGCGCTACTACCTCATTGCCATTCTCTTCATCCTGTTTGACTTAGAAACTGCATTCCTATTTCCATGGGGTGTAGCTCTTCGTGATATTGGGTGGCTTGGCTACGCCTCTATGGTGATTTTCTTGTTGGAATTCATTGTGGGATTTGTATATATCTGGAAAAAGGGCGCTCTCGACTGGGAGTGATAGATATGGCATTAGAAGGCGTTCTCAAAGAAGGTTTTGTTACCACCACTGCGGATCAGTTGATTAACTGGACGCGTAATGGATCCTTATGGCCAATGACTTTTGGTTTGGCTTGCTGTGCGGTTGAAATGATGCATGCGGGCGCCTCTCGTTATGACCTAGACCGCTTTGGTGTGGTCTTCCGTCCATCACCACGCCAATCTGACTTGATGATTGTTGCCGGTACTTTATGCAACAAAATGGCTCCTGCCTTACGGAAGGTTTATGACCAAATGCCAGAACCACGTTGGGTAGTTTCCATGGGATCTTGCGCCAATGGCGGTGGCTACTATCACAACTCCTATTCGGTAGTGCGCGGTTGCGACCGTATCGTTCCAGTGGATATTTATGTACCTGGTTGTCCTCCAACAGCAGAAGCATTGATCTACGGAATTATTCAGTTGCAATCGAAGATCGCTCGCACCAGCACGATTGCTCGGAAGGCTTAAACAATGTCAGATCGTTTAGTTCAACTTGCAGCCAACCTAGAAAAAGTCTTAGGTAAACGCGTTCAATCAATTGAGATTGCATTGGGTGAAGTTACGGTTGTCGTTAACGCAGATACCTATTTTGAGTCCGCCATGTTACTGCGGGATGACCCAAGTCTTGCCTTTGAACAATTGATTGACTTATGTGGAGTGGATTATCAAGACTTCCGTGAAGGCGCATGGGGTGGTCAACGCTTTGGTGTTGTAAGTCATTTATTGTCTTTGGAGCATAACTGGCGTTTGCGTGTTCGTGTATTCGCTCCAGACGATAGCTATCCAGTTGTTGCTTCGATTACGCCAGTCTGGAATTCTGCCAATTGGTTTGAGCGTGAGGCATTTGACCTCTACGGCATCCTATTTGATGGTCATGATGACTTGCGTCGAATTTTGACCGACTATGGCTTTATTGGCCATCCATTCAGAAAAGATTTCCCAATCAGCGGTAATGTAGAAATGCGTTATGACCCAGAGTTGAAACGCGTTGTTTATCAGCCAGTCACGATTGAGGCTCGAGAAATTACTCCACGCATTGTTCGTGAAGAGCAGTATGGAGGTCCGGTTTAAGTCATGGCACAAATTAAGAACTACACACTCAATTTTGGTCCCCAGCATCCTGCGGCGCACGGCGTACTCCGCTTGGTGCTTGAGCTCGACGGTGAGGTGATCCAACGCGCCGATCCGCATATTGGTTTATTGCATCGTGCCACTGAAAAATTGGCTGAAACACGTACTTGGATTCAAAACGTTCCTTATATGGATCGTTTGGATTACGTTTCAATGATGTCCAATGAGCATGCTTATGTCATGGCCATTGAGAAATTACTGCAAGTTGATGTGCCATTACGTGCTCAATACATTCGCGTGATGTATGACGAGCTAACTCGTTTACTAAATCACTTGCTTTGGATCGGTTGTCATGGTCTCGACGTTGGTGCGATGGCTGTCTTCCTATACGCCTTCCGTGATCGTGAGGATATTTTCGATATGTACGAGGCGGTATCTGGTGCGCGTATGCACGCTGCTTACTATCGTCCAGGTGGTGTTTATCGTGATTTGCCAGATCAAATGGCTCAGTACGATAAATCTAAGATTCGTAGCGCTTCAGCTGTCAAGCGTTTAAATGAAAATCGTAGCGGCACCTTGTTAGATTTCATCGAGCAATTTACCAATGGTTTTGACGCTAATGTTGATGAGTATTGCAACTTATTAACCGACAACCGTATCTGGAAGCAACGTTTAGTGAATATTGGCATTGTGACTCCAGAGCGTGCTTTGCAGCTCGGCTTCACTGGTCCAATGTTGCGCGGCTCTGGTATCGAGTGGGATTTGCGTAAGAAACAGCCATACGAAGTGTATGACCGTCTCGACTTTGATATTCCGGTTGGTGTAAATGGCGACTCTTATGATCGTTATTTAGTGCGCATGGAAGAGATGCGCCAATCGAATCGCATCATCAAACAATGTGTGGCTTGGTTGAAAGCAAATCCAGGTCCTGTCATGAGCGATAACCATAAGGTTTCTCCACCGAAGCGTGTGGATATGAAAACCAATATGGAGGAATTGATTCACCATTTCAAATTGTTTACTGAAGGTATTCATGTTCCTGATGGTGAGGCCTTCTCAGCTGTTGAGCATCCAAAAGGTGAGTTTGGTATTTATTTGATTTCAGACGGCGCTAACAAGCCCTATCGCATGAAGATTCGTGCGCCAGGTTTTGTGCATTTGTCTGCCATGGATGAGATGTCACGCGGCCACATGTTGGCTGATGCAGTAACCATTATCGGTACCCAAGATATTGTGTTCGGGGAGATTGACCGCTAATAGAGCGTGCCAAGGATTATTTAATGACTACAACCCTTCAACTATCCGATAAAACATTAGCCGATATTCATCGCAATATCGCTAAGTACCCGCCAGAGCATAAACAATCTGCAGTAATGGCCTGCTTAATTGCTGCCCAAACTGAGGTAGGTTGGGTTTCGCCTGAAGTCATTGAGACTGTAGCGCAAATTCTAGAAATGCCAAGCATTGCTGTTGATGAAGTTGCTACTTTCTACAACATGTACAACACCAAGCCGGTTGGTAAATATAAATTGGTGATCTGTACGAATTTGCCTTGCCAATTAACCCACGGTGAGACAGCAGCGACATACTTAAAAGAAACTCTTGGTATTGGTTACAACGAAACTACCCCATGCGGAACGTTTACTCTTAAAGAAGGTGAGTGCATGGGTGCATGTGGCGATTCACCTGTAATGCTCGTGAATGACAAGCGCATGTGTAGCTTTATGAGCAAAGAAAAGATTGATGCATTGTTGAATGAATTGCGTGCGGAAGGAAAAGCAGCATGACCAGCTTGCACGACCGTCATATTAAACCGTTAATCCTTGCTGGATTAAATGGTGAAAATTGGCGTTTAAAAGATTACGAAAGTCGCGGCGGTTATCAGCAATTACGTCGTTTAATTAACGATAAAGTAGCGCCTGATGCCATTATTGCTGAATTGAAGGCATCTTCACTTCGCGGTCGTGGTGGTGCAGGCTTTCCAACCGGATTGAAGTGGAGCTTTATGCCACGTCAATTCCCGGGACAAAAATATCTTGTTTGTAATAGTGATGAAGGTGAGCCTGGTACCTTTAAAGATCGCGACATCATGCGATACAACCCTCATGCTTTGATTGAAGGTATGATTATTGGTGCATACACCATGGGTATCTCAGCAGGCTATAACTACATCCACGGCGAAATCTTTGAGGTGTATTCACGCTTTGAGGAGGCTTTAGAAGAAGCTCGTGCGGCCGGTTACTTGGGCGATAAGATTTTAGGAAGCGATTTTTCATTCCAACTGCATGCTGCTCCAGGTTGGGGTGCGTACATTTGCGGTGAAGAGACTGCTTTATTGGAATCCTTGGAAGGAAAAAAAGGACAGCCGCGCTTTAAGCCACCATTTCCTGCGAGTTTCGGTCTGTACGGCAAGCCAACGACGATTAACAATACTGAAACATTCGCTGCAGTGCCATTCATCCTGGCAATTGGTGGCCAGGCTTATTTGGATCTTGGTAAGCCAAACAATGGCGGCACGAAAATTTTCTCAGTATCAGGTGATGTAGTGCATCCAGGTAACTATGAGATTCCATTGGGGACGCCATTCGCCGAGCTATTGAAGCTTGCAGGCGGTATGCGTGACGGCATTCCTTTGAAAGCAGTCATTCCTGGCGGATCCTCTTCTCCTGTTGTACCTGGCGCGCAGATGATGGAACTCACAATGGATT
Source organism: Polynucleobacter sp. MWH-UH35A (assembly GCF_018687075.1). Classification (NCBI taxonomy): domain Bacteria; kingdom Pseudomonadati; phylum Pseudomonadota; class Betaproteobacteria; order Burkholderiales; family Burkholderiaceae; genus Polynucleobacter; species Polynucleobacter sp. MWH-UH35A. The sequence continues at coordinate 1,003,588 of NZ_CP061285.1, read as the reverse complement.
ACGACAGCATTGCCAAAGCTGGATCTATGTTGGGTTCAGGTGCGGTGATCGTCATGAACGAAACGCGTTGCATGGTTCGCGCATTGGAGCGATTGTCTTATTTCTATCACGAGGAATCATGTGGTCAGTGCACCCCATGTCGTGAAGGTACCGGTTGGTTATGGCGCATAGTTCATCGTATTGAGCATGGCGAAGGGCGTCCAGAGGATTTGGATTTGCTTAATGACGTAGCTGCCAACATTCAAGGTCGCACAATTTGCGCATTAGGTGATGCAGCAGCAATGCCTGTACGTGGCATGTTGAAGCATTACATGGATGAATTTGCGTATCACGTAGAACATAAGCGCTGCTTAGATTCTGCGAAACCTTTATAAAGATTTAGAGCACGGGATATCTAAAAGTGAGCATGGTAGAAATCGAATTAGATGGTAAGGCTGTAGAAGTTCCGCAAGGTTCGATGGTGATGCACGCCGCGAATAAGCTCGGCACCTACGTTCCTCACTTCTGCTATCACAAGAAGTTATCCATTGCGGCTAACTGCCGCATGTGTTTAGTTGAAGTTGAGAAGGCGCCAAAGCCATTGCCTGCTTGTGCAACACCAGTGACTCAAGGCATGAAGGTGTTTACACATTCTGCTAAAGCAGTTGAAGCTCAACGCTCTGTAATGGAGTTTCTTTTAATTAACCATCCACTAGATTGCCCAATCTGTGATCAAGGTGGTGAGTGCCAATTACAAGACTTAGCTGTTGGTTACGGTAAGTCAAATTCTCGCTATGACGAAGAGAAGCGTGTCGTATTCCACAAGAACGTAGGTCCGTTGATCTCGATGCAAGAGATGACGCGCTGTATCCACTGCACCCGCTGCGTTCGTTTCGGTCAAGAAGTTGCTGGCGTAATGGAATTAGGCATGGTTAACCGTGGTGAGCATTCAGAAATCACCACCTTTGTTGGTCAGACTGTAGATTCAGAGTTATCTGGAAATATGATTGATTTGTGCCCAGTTGGTGCATTGACCAGTAAGCCATTCCGCTATGCTGCACGTACTTGGGAATTAGGTCGTAAACGCTCAGTAAGCCCACATGATAGTTTAGGTGCGAATGTTACTGTTCAAACCAAAGCTAATAAAGTAATGCGTGTTGTTGCGCTCGAAAATGAAGCTATTAATGAATGCTGGATTAGCGATCGTGATCGTTTCTCTTACGAAGGTTTAAATAGTCCAGATCGCGTTACCACACCAATGGTAAAACAGGGCGGTCAGTGGTTGGAAACTGATTGGCAGTCTGCTTTAGATTACGTTGCTCATTCAATCAAAACTATTTCAGCTGAAAGTGGTCCTGAGTCTATAGGTGCATTAGCTCACCCAATTTCCAGTACAGAAGAGTTGCATCTTCTGCAAAAGTTAGTACGTGGTTTGGGATCTAAGCAAGTTGAGACGCGTCTACGTCAAACAGATATTAATGGTGCAGCTGTGGCTCCTTGGCTAGGTATGCCGATTACAAAAATTAATGAATTGGATCGCATGCTGGTTATTGGTAGCTTCTTGCGTAAAGATCAGCCAGTATTGGCTGCTCGTATTCGTACGGCTAGCAAGCGTGGTTTACAAGTTACTCGCATTGATGCAGGTGGTGATGACTGGCTTATCCCAGGCAATGGTATTGCTGCGGCTCCAAGCGCATGGCTCAATGCATTAAGTGAAGTTGCACTTGCTGTTGCTAAAGCAAAATCAGTCAGCGCTCCAGCCGGCACAGCAAACCTGGCAGTTTCACAAGCGGCGCAAAAGATCGCTGATAGCTTAATCTCGGGTGAATCTTCTGCAGTGTTGATTGGTTCTGCTGCAATTGCACACCCACATGCGTCAGATTTGCATGTGATGGCTCAATTTATTGTTGAGCAGACTGGCGCAACCTTGGGTTTCTTGCCTGTAGGCGGAAATGCTGTGGGCGCATCATTAGTAAATGCAAATGGTGCTGGCGTTGAATCTATATTGTCTGGCGATCGTCGCGCTGTGATTTTGATGAATATCGAACCAGATTCGGATTTACCTAACCCTGCTGCAGCTCGTGCTGCATTAGCTAAGGCAAACACTGTTATCGCAATGAGTGCTTATAAGAGTGCCGATTTATTAGAAGTAGCCGATGTAATTCTCCCTATTTCTACATTCTCAGAGACCGTTTCAACTTTTGTGAACTTAGAGGGCAGAGCTCAAACAGTTCAACCTTCTGTAAAGCCTTTGGCTGATTCTCGTCCAGCATGGAAAGTGTTACGCGTGCTTGGTGGCTTGTTGGGTCTAGATGGTTTCTTATTTAATGTGCCGGAAGAGGTATTGGGTGAGGCGCTTCCTGAAAACTATTGCACACGTCTTAGCAATCAATCTACTGGTAGCGCTATCTCTAATGGCAATGTTGCCCCATCGAATGGTCTAGAGCGTCTAGCCGATGTCAATATTTACGCTGGCGATCAAATCGTTCGTCGTTCATCTGCATTGCAATTAACACGTGACGCAAAGCGTGGCAATCAAGTCGGTTTAAACAAAAATACATTTGATGAGTTGGGTCTAAAAGAGGGTGATGCTGTTCGCGTTACTCAAGGCGCTCAATCAGTTGATATGCCAGCAACCTTAGAAGTAAATCTAGCGCCAGGCGCCATCAGAGTTTCTGCTGGAACTATGGCTAGTGCGAAATTGGGATCTATGTTCGGTCCAGTAACTGTGAGTAAGGCATAAGGTAAGAGATGGATGATTTCTTAAACCTCGTTACCACCCAAGGCGAAGCCATTTTTGGTTCTTTATGGCCATTGGTTTGGGCTTTGGTGCGCATCGTCATCATCGTGCTACCTATGTTCGGTTGCGTTGCTTACTTAACCCTTTGGGAGCGAAAACTGATTGGTTGGATGCATATTCGCCTTGGCCCGAATCGCGTAGGACCTTTGGGTTTATTGCAACCAATTGCGGATGCATTGAAACTCTTGATGAAGGAGATCATTGCTCCTGCACAGGCAAGCAAAGTTCTGTATTTCATAGCACCAATTATGGTGATCATGCCGGCGTTTGCGGCATGGGCTGTTATTCCATTTCAAGCGAAGATGGTATTAGCGGATGTAAATGCTGGACTTCTGTACATCATGGCAATTTCATCTATCGGTGTTTATGGAGTGATCTTGGCAGGGTGGTCATCTAACTCTAAATACCCGTTTCTTGGCGCAATGCGCGCATCAGCACAAATGATTTCTTATGAAATCGCTATGGGCTTCGCCTTAGTTACTGTATTGCTGACATCGGGATCTCTGAATCTGAGCGCAATCGTAGCGTCGCAAGAGCAGGGTTATTTTGCAGGCATGGGATTGAATTTCCTTTCATGGAATTGGCTCCCATTGCTGCCAATGTTCTTAATCTACTTTATCTCTGGTGTTGCTGAAACAAACCGCCATCCATTTGACGTGGTTGAGGGTGAGTCTGAAATTGTTGCTGGACATATGGTTGAGTACTCAGGCATGTCATTTGCCATGTTCTTCTTGGCCGAATACGCCAATATGATTTTGATTGCAGCCGTTGCCTCCATCATGTTCTTGGGTGGTTGGTTGCCGATCGTTGATTTACCAATCTTGCGTGATATACCTGGTTTCTTCTGGTTATTTGGCAAGACATTCTTCCTCCTTTCCTGTGTTATCTGGTTGCGTGCCACATTGCCACGCTATCGCTATGACCAAATTATGCGTTTAGGCTGGAAGATCTTTATTCCCATCTCAGTATTCTGGGTGGTGGTTATCGGTGCTTGGGTTGTTTCCCCATGGAATATTTGGAAATAAGTTGATCAATCATGTTTAAGAAAATTTCCCAATTCCTCGATAGCTTGATGCTTAAAGACATCTTGACTGGCATGTCTATTACTGGCCGCTATCTTTTTAAACCTAAGATCACGGTTCAATATCCAGATGAGAAGACGCCATTGTCTAATCGCTTCCGCGGATTGCATGCACTCCGTCGATATGAAAATGGCGAAGAGCGTTGTATTGGTTGCAAACTTTGTGAGGCGGTATGTCCGGCTTATGCAATCACAATTGAAACAGCGGAGCGTGATGATGGCACACGTCGTACCTCTCGTTATGACATCGATCTTACTAAATGTATCTTCTGTGGTTTCTGTGAAGAGGCTTGCCCAGTTGATGCAATTGTTGAAACCAATATTTTTGAATACTTTGGCGATAAGCGTGGCGATTTGTACTTCACAAAAGAAATGCTCCTGGCCGTTGGTGATAAATATGAAAAAGATATCGCCGCTAACCGTGCAACTGATGCACCTTACCGTTAATCGAATTGAGCTGAACTAATATGACATTCGATCCATCCACTTTATTTGCTGTTTTCTTCTACGGCTTTGCGGGTTTGCTAGTAATTTCTGCTTTGCGCGTGATTACAGCTCGCAATCCTGTGCATGCTGCCTTGTTCTTGGTGCTAGCTTTCTTTTGTGCATCAGGACTTTGGATGCTGCTGAAGGCTGAGTTCTTAAGCTTGGCTCTGATTCTGGTTTATGTTGGCGCTGTAATGGTTTTATTCCTTTTCGTAGTCATGATGCTCGATTTGGATTTGGAGCATCTGCGCCGTGATTTCAAAAAATTCTTACCCGTAGCCTTTTTAATGGGTGCGGTGATTGTTTTGGAATTATCAATTGTGATTATTCGTAGCTTTATCGGTACTAATGCACCTGTTCAGCCCATGCCAGAAGAGGTGATGGCTAATAACACTCAAGCTTTAGGTATGTTGATCTTCGTTGACTATGTTTACGCTTTTGAAGTGGCTGGTGTGATCTTGTTGGTTGCGATTATTGCCGCCGTTGCTTTGACATTGCGCAACCGCAAAGACTCGAAAGCACAAAATATTCACGAGCAGGTCAATGTCATTGCTGGAGATCGTATGCGCATTGTCAAGATGGGCTCAGATATGGCTGCAAAGCAGGATGCAAGAGAGGCTAAAAAATGAATATCACTCTTGCTCACTACTTAGTCCTTGGTGCGATCCTTTTCGCAACCAGTGTTATTGGAATTTTCTTGAACCGTAAGAATGTGATTGTTTTGCTGATGGCAATTGAATTGATGTTGCTTGCAGTGAACATGAACTTTGTCGCTTTCTCTCATTATTTGGGCGATATGGCGGGTCAAGTATTCGTATTCTTTATTTTGACTGTGGCAGCTGCTGAAGCAGCTATCGGTTTGGCAATTTTGGTTGTGCTCTTCCGTAAGGTTGACACCATTAATGCTGAAGATCTTGACCACCTAAAAGGCTAGTCATGCAATTGACCTTAAATATTCCCGTACTGTGCGCAATTCCCTTGGCGCCGCTAGTTGGCTCCATCATTGCTGGCTTCTTTGGTACTAAATTAGGTGGTAATCGCATCGGTCATGGCGCAAGTCAGTTCGTGACTATCTTGGGCGTAACAATTGCATTTGTACTTTCTTGCAATGTGTTGGTTCAGGTGATGGACGGTTTCTATTTCAATGGAACTGTGTATCGTTGGATGCAGTTGGGTGAGCTTAATTTAGATATTGGTTTCCTGATTGACCCTCTGACTGCAACCATGATGTGCGTAGTGACCTTTGTGTCATTGATGGTTCACATCTACACCATTGGCTATATGCATGGTGAAGAGGGCTACAACCGTTTCTTCTCATATATTTCACTATTTACTTTCGCCATGTTGATGCTGGTGATGAGTAATAACCTCTTGCAGCTCTTCTTTGGATGGGAGGCAGTGGGTGTAGTGTCCTATTTGTTGATCGGATTCTATTTTGAGCGCCAGTCTGCTGTCTTTGCCAATATGAAGGCCTTCTTGGTTAATCGTGTGGGTGACTTTGGCTTCATTCTGGGCATTGGTATCTTGCTTGCGAGCACAGGCTCGATGCAGTACGACGTGATCTTTTCACAGAACTCCGCATTAGCAGCTCAAACTCTCCCTGGAACTGGCTGGAATTTGATGACCGTTGCATGTATTTGCCTATTTATTGGTGCAATGGGCAAATCTGCACAATTCCCATTGCATGTATGGTTGCCTGATTCAATGGAAGGCCCAACCCCAATTTCTGCATTGATTCATGCTGCGACGATGGTTACTGCAGGGATCTTCATGGTGTCTCGCATGTCACCATTATTCGAGCTCTCAGATGCAGCATTAAGCTTTATCTTGGTGATTGGGTCAATCACTGCGCTCTTTATGGGCTTCCTCGGTATTGTGCAGAACGACATTAAACGTGTCGTTGCGTATTCCACCTTATCTCAGTTGGGATATATGACTGTTGCATTAGGTGTTTCAGCATACCCAGTTGCTATCTTCCATTTAATGACCCACGCATTCTTTAAGGCCTTGCTGTTTCTTGCGGCCGGTAGCGTAATTCTTGGTATGCATCATGAGCAAGATATGCGCAAGATGGGTGGTCTCTGGAAATACATGCCTATTACTTGCCTCATGATGTTATTGGGTAACCTGGCTTTAGTGGGTACACCATTCTTCTCTGGTTTCTATTCAAAAGACTCCATTATTGAAGCGGTTGCTGCAAGCCATATCCCAGGTTCTGGATTTGCGTACTTTGCAGTAATGGCTAGTGTATTTGTGACTGCTTTGTATTCCTTCCGTCTGTATTTCTATGTTTTCCACGGAAAAGCACGCTGGGGTCATGATGATGCCCATGCCCATGACCACCACCACGATCATGCGGAGCAGGGCGATGACCATGCGCACCATGGATTGGCTCCAGGTCAAAAACCACATGAATCACCGTTTGTTGTGACATTGCCTTTGATTCTCTTGGCGATCCCATCGGTGATCATTGGTTTCTACACAATATCTCCATTACTATTTGGAACTTACTTTGGTGATTCCATATTCATTGATTTAGCTCGTCATCCAGTCATGAAAGAGTTAGAGGATGAATTCCATGGCCCAGTTGCCATGGCTATGCATGCATTTACATCCCCAGTATTGTTATTGGTAGTGCTTGGTGTATTGACCGCCGCCATTGGTTATCTTTGGGCACCAAAGTTACCGGCAAAAGTTGCTCAAGCTTTTGCACCAATCAAAAAATTATTTGATAACAAGTACTACCTCGATGAATTTAACCAAGCTGTGTTTGCCAAAGGTCTCATTTGGATCGGCAGCCTCTTGTGGCATCGCGGTGATCAAAAGGTTATCGATGGATTCATTGTTAACGGCAGTGCGCATGCAGTAGGGCGCTTTGCCGGAGTCATTCGCCATTTGCAATCCGGTTATCTGTATCACTATGCCTTCGCAATGATTGCGGGCTTAGCGGTGCTGCTTGCTTGGGTTATGTATGCTTACCTGCCTTTTGTTCGCTAGGCCTTTGTTACTTAAGTAGCCACTATGATTCTTTCTTACGCCATCTGGACCCCGATTGTCTTTGGACTCATTATTTTGTTCTATGGTTCCGAAAAGCCAACTGCCGGCGTTCGCTGGTTAGCCTTAATTGGTGCTGTTCTGGGCTTTATCGCAACACTCCCATTGGTACTCAATTTTGATATTGCCAATTCTGGCATGCAGTTTGTAGAAAAGATTAGCTGGATCCCGCGCTACGACATTAATTACTATCTGGGCATTGATGGTATTTCTGTCTGGTTTATTGTGCTTACTGCCTTCATCAACGTCATTGTGGTGATTGCAGCCTGGGAAGTGATAGAAACCAAAGTATCTCAATACATGGCTTCCTTCATGATCCTTTCTGGATTAATGATTGGCGTATTTTGTGCGCTCGATGCATTGCTGTTCTACGTTTTCTTTGAAGCAACATTGATTCCGATGTACATCATTATTGGTGTATGGGGTGGCCATAATCGTATTTACGCTGCATTCAAGTTCTTCTTGTACACATTGCTTGGCTCTTTGCTTACTTTAATTGCCATGCTGTATCTGTACAACGTAACCAATACCTTTGATATCTTGGCCTGGCAAAATGCCCGCCTAGATATTGTTGAGCAAATTCTATTGTTTGCTGCTTTCTTTATGGCATTTGCAGTGAAGGTGCCAATGTGGCCATTGCATACATGGTTACCTGATGTGCACGTTGAAGCGCCTACCGGAGGCTCCGTAGTCTTGGCCGCAATCATGCTTAAGCTGGGTGCGTATGGATTCCTACGTTTCTCATTGCCGATTGCACCAGACGCGAGCCAGTATTTAGGCCCATTTGTGATTTTCTTGTCTTTGGTTGCTGTGATTTATGTTGGCGCAGTTGCTTTAGTTCAAAAGGATATGAAAAAGCTGGTTGCGTACTCATCGGTAGCGCATATGGGTTTTGTCACCTTAGGCTTCTTCCTCTTCAGTCCACTAGGGATTGAGGGCGGCATTGTACAAATGATTTCACATGGCTTTGTTGCTGGCGCAATGTTCTTATCGATTGGCGTGTTGTATGACCGTATGCATACCCGTCAGATCGCTGATTACGGTGGCGTTGTGCATCGTATGCCAGCATTTACCGCATTCGCTGTGTTGATGGCCATGGCTAACTGTGGTCTACCAGCAACTTCTGGTTTCGTCGGCGAATTTATGGTGATATTGGCTGCGGTTGATTATGACTTTGTTATCGGCATCCTGGCAGCGACTGCATTAATTTTGGGTGCTGCCTATTCACTCTGGATGGTGAAAAGGGTATTTTTTGGCACCATTAATAACGCCCATGTTGAAGAGTTGAAGGACCTCAATTGCCGTGAGTATTTTTTAATGGTAGTTCTATCCATCTGTGTGATTGGTATGGGTGTATATCCAAAGCCATTTACCGACATTATTCATCCAGCCGTGATTAATCTGCTGCAGCATGTTGCTGTAAGCAAACTCTGAGTAAGTACAAATGCAAGCATTCGACCTATACGCCATCCTGCCGGAACTTGTTTTGCTCGTAGCAACCTGTTTGCTATTGGTTGCTAGCGTTTATGTTCGCGAGAGGGTCACGTCCACACCAGGTGTAGAGCAAGATATTTTCCATACTCCACGTGGCGTTGGATTTGTTTATTTCTTCTCGATTATTTTGTTGGCCTACCTCATTTTTGCTTTTGTAGGACGCATGGGTGATCCCGCTTTAGTGGCAATGAATGGCTTGTTCCAGTCTGATCCATTTTCGAACTTGCTTAAGGCCTGTTCATGCATTGCTGTATTGGTTAGTTTGATTTATTCCAAGCAATATTTAATGGATCGCGCTTTATTCCGTCCTGACTTTATCGTCTTGGCTTTGCTTGCATTGCTTGGTCAATTCGTATTGATCTCTGGCGCAAATCTTCTGACTTTGTATCTCGGCTTAGAGCTGATGGCTCTGCCAACTTATGCATTGGTTGCAATGCGTCATGGAAGCGAAAAGAGTGTAGAGGCAGGCATTAAGTATTTCATTTTGGGCGCGTTAGCATCTGGTTTCTTGCTTTATGGCATGTCGATGCTTTATGGCGTTACTGGATCCCTGGACTTAATCGAAATCTTTAAAACCGTTGCTGACCCCCGTGTAAATCATTTGGTAATGGCTTTTGGATTGGTATTTATCGTAGCTGGTTTAGCTTTCAAATTGGGTGTGGTTCCATTCCACATGTGGGTGCCTGATGTTTATCAAGGCGCACCAACAGCCGTCACTTTGATGATTGCTGCAGCTCCAAAGTTGGCTGCTTTTGCATTATTGTTCCGTTTACTGGTCAATACCTTGCTGCCATTGCTAGGTGACTGGCAGCCAATGTTGGTTTTGCTAGCAGTGCTATCCCTTGTGGTTGGTAACGTGACTGCGATTGCCCAGACTAATGTGAAGCGCATGTTGGCTTATTCAGCTATTGCGCAAATGGGTTTTGTGCTCTTAGGCATGCTCTCCGTATTTGACGACCATGCATTTAGCGCAGCCATGTTCTACGCTATCACTTATGTATTAACTACACTTGGCACCTTCGGTTTATTGATGGTGTTATCTCGTAAAGGTTATGACTGTGAAACCTTAGATGGTCTCAAGGGTCTGAACAAGAAACATCCATGGTTTGCATTTATTGGCCTTGTCATGATGTTCTCCTTAGCCGGTATTCCGCCTACAGTGGGTTTTGCTGCTAAGTTGGGTGTTCTTGAGGCTTTGGTGGATGCTGAGCATACCTTCTTAGCCGTTATTGCTGTCATAGCATCATTGATTGGCGCTTTCTACTACCTCAGAGTGGTTAAGGTCATGTACTTTGATGAACCTGAGCATGAAATCACCGTTTCTGGATCTGGCTTTGCTAAAGGCATTTTGAGTCTAAATAGCATTCTGGTATTGGCTATTGGCATTGTCCCCGCAGGTTTGATGAGTCTCTGTCTGGATGCGATGCGCCGCACTCTATTGGGGTCATAATTAAGCGAGGCATCTCTCTAAAGGCTCCGCAAGGGGCCTTTATTGTTTTTAGGCCATCAAAATGACATCTAGATTAATTAAGATGCTTAAACTATTCACTGCATAAATATTTTTATTAAGAACCATGACTGAAAAGACCTTTGAAGATTTGCCTGTGGGTGATATCCATTTACGTGAAGAGCGTATCTCAGGTGAGGATCTATACGGCGGTATCTTTTTAAATATGAAAAGGGATACGGTATCTCTGCCCGATGGTGAGCAGGCTATTCGTGAGTATTTAACGCATCCTGGGGCAGTGGCTATTATTGCGATTTTGGATGATGGCAGGGTGCTTCTTGAGCGCCAGTATCGTTATCCAATAGCAAAAGCCTGCATAGAGATTCCTGCTGGAAAATTAGATCCCAGTGAAGATCATTTAGTTTGTGCGCAACGAGAGCTTCAAGAAGAAACAGGTTATACGGCAAAAAAATGGAGTTATGTACGACGTATACATCCGGTGATTTCTTATTCAACCGAGTTCATTGATATTTATTTGGCTGAAGATCTGGTCCCTGGTAATAGCCATTTAGATGATGAAGAGTTTTTAGATGTATTTGCCGCTCCACTGGATCAATTGCTGGGTTGGGTTGAGTCCGGTGAGATTACCGACGTCAAAACCACCATATCCACTTACTGGCTTGATCGATATCGCAAGGGCTTAGTAAAGCCCATGCCTATCAAGTAGATAAATTCAAACCCGATTAAAATAGGGGTGTTGAATTTATCGTTTTTGCCCCAATATACGTTTTATGAAAGTTTATAACTTAGCTTGTCCACTAGACCATCGATTTGAAGGTTGGTTTGCCTCGGAAGAGGACTGCCTTGCGCAGCAAGAGAAGGGTATCCTGGCTTGTCCTGTGTGTGAAAGTACAGAAGTCACCCGCATGCCTTCAGCTCCACATATTGGCAAATCTGCCTCGACTGAGTTAGCAGTCCCTCAGACTCATTCAGAAAATCTAAGTGGAGGCGTAGTTGCTCTTACCGGCAAAGATCATTCTGATCTGGAGGCACAGGTTCAAGCTGCCTTCTTAAAAGGCATGCGTGAATTAATGGGTCGCTCAGAAGATGTTGGTGATTCTTTTGCGGATGAAGCCAGAAAGATTCACTATAAGGAGTCTCCCGAGAGAAGTATTCGCGGCCAAACTACCTTAGATGAAGCCGAAGCATTAAGGGAAGAGGGTATCGACGTACTTTCAATGCCAATGATTCCTGCTCTCAAAAATACGCTTCAATAATGATTCGGCAATAAATTAGCAAAGAAAAAGCGATCCGAAGATCGCTTTTTATCTACATCAACTGATTACTTAGAGGTAGGCATCACAAACTCTGCGCCCTTAGCAATGCTTTCAGGCCAGCGCTGCATCACACTCTTTTGCTTAGTATAGAAGCGGACGCCTTCTTTGCCATATGCGTGCATATCGCCAAAGATAGATTTTTTCCAGCCGCCAAAACCGTGCCATGCCATTGGAACTGGAATAGGTACGTTGATACCAACCATGCCCACCTGAACGCGACGGGCAAATTCACGGGCAATATTGCCATCACTTGTAAAGCAAGCAACGCCATTACCAAATTCACAAGAATTCACTAAGTTGAGTGCGTCAGTAAAGTTGGCCACACGTAGGCAAGATAAAACTGGCCCAAAGATTTCTTCTAGGTAAATCTTCATATCGGGGGTGACGCTGTCAAATAACGTGCCACCAATAAAGAAGCCATTTTCGCTGCCGGGTACTTTAAGCCCGCGACCATCGACGAGAAGCTTAGCGCCTGATGCAACACCACTTTCGATATAACCAGTAATGCGCTCAAGTGCTGCTTTAGTTACGATAGGACCCATTTCAGCATCGAGCTCCATACCGTTTTTAACTTTAAGGCTCTTTGTGCGCTCAATAAGCTTAGGCATGATCTTCTCAGCTACATCGCCAACCAAGACTGCAACTGAGATCGCCATACAGCGTTCACCAGCTGACCCGTAGGCAGCGCCAACCAATGCATCAATCGCCTTATCAATATCGGCATCAGGCATGATGACCATGTGATTCTTGGCTCCACCCAAAGCTTGTGAGCGCTTGCCAAAATGAGCGCAACGCTCATATATGTAGTTAGCAATAGGCGTAGATCCTACAAAGCTTACTGCCTTGATATCTGGATTTTCAATTAAGGCATCCACCGCTTCTTTATCGCCTTGAACAACGTTAAATACGCCGTCCGGAAGACCAGCTTCTTTGAGTAATCTAGCCATAAATAATGAGGCAGAAGGATCTGTAGGGCTGGGCTTAAGAATGAATGTATTGCCGCAAGCGATTGCCATTGGGAACATCCACATTGGCACCATGACAGGGAAGTTAAAAGGTGTGATACCGGCTACTACGCCTAATGGCTGGCGCATTACCCAGTTATCGATATCTGTTGAAACTTGTTCGGTGTAGTCGCCTTTGAGTAACTCTGGAATCCCAGTTGCAAATTCCACAATTTCAATACCTCGGGTAACTTCACCCTGGGCGTCGGTAAATACTTTGCCATGTTCGGCTGTAATGATCGCAGCCAATTCATCACGATTGGCATTCAAGAGCTCTAGGTATTTAAATAAGATACGGGAACGACGTAATGGACTGGTTTGGCTCCAGGTCTCGAAGGCCTTTTGCGCCACTGCCACAGCAGCATCAACTTCCTTGCGGCTAGCAAGGGCAACGCGACGAGCAACAGCCCCTTTGCTAGGGTTGTATACATCGGCAAATCGACCGTCTTTAGGATTAACTACATGGCCGCCAACATAGTGACCAATATCTTCTTTAGATTCAAAGGCTTGAGGTGCGTTCATAGTCTCTTGTAATGAGTATTTTAAGGGTTTTTGATAAAAAGTCGCTTAGCCTTGTGGCCTGCACGACTTCGCTGTCTCGTTTATTCTGCTTTTTAAGTATTCTATCGCTTTACGGCAATTTTCGTATTTTTGACCTATTTTTGGACTTTCTGAGGCCTTCCATGAGTCTTTTATTTTCACGCTATACCCTCAATTCCCCACGAGGGCCTTTGGAGCTTTCTAATCGCATTGTGATCGCCCCGATGTGCCAATATTCGGCCAATAACGGCGAGGCAACCGACTGGCATCTAATGCATTGGGGTAACTTGCTCAATAGCGGTGCAGCTTTGTTCATTATTGAAGCTACTGGGGTGAGCCCTGAGGCACGGATTACGCCAGCCTGTTTAGGTCTCTGGGACGACCGCACAGAAGCGGCGTTAAAGGATAAATTAACTCGTGCACGAGCATTAGCTCCGGCGGTAGCAGTTTTTATACAGCTAGCTCATGCAGGTCGGAAGGCTTCCAGTGCTACTCCTTGGAATGGCGGTCAACTACTTGCGAAGGATCAGGGTGGCTGGGAGACTCTGGCGCCATCTGCTATCCCTCAATTGGATGGTGAGCGCCTTCCACATGAGTTGACCAAATCAGAACTAAAACAATTGATCGAGGACTTTGTTGCATCTGCCAAGCGTGCCGCTCGCATTGGTTTGGATGGTATTGAATTGCATGGCGCACACGGTTACTTGTTGCACCAATTTCTATCGCCGATTGCTAATCAGCGCACCGACGAATATGGTGGCTCATTTGAAAACCGTATCCGTTTCCCTCTGGAATTATTTGCAGCTGTGCGAGCCGCCTATCAGGGCGTTCTTGGTATCCGAATTTCAGCTAGCGACTGGATAGAGGGTGGTTGGACCCCAGAAGAGGCAGCTGATTTTGCAAAGAGACTCAAGCCAATCGGATGCGATTTTGTTCATATCTCATCAGGAGGCATTTCACCAAAGCAGAAGATTGCAATTGGCCCAAACTACCAAGTGCCATTTGCCAAGATCGTTAAAGACCAATCTGGTTTGCCAACCATGACCGTTGGTTTAATTACCGAGCCACAACAAGCGGAAGCTATTCTGCAGGCTGGTGATGCAGATCTCATCGCTCTGGCAAGAGCATTCCTATACAAGCCACGTTGGGCATGGGAAGCTGCGGCAGCATTAAATGGCACCGTTACTGCAAATGAGCGCTATTGGCGTTGCCTGCCTCGTGAAGCCCAAGCAATTTTTGGCGATGTAAAAGTAGGGCAGCGATAAATATTCAAAAAACGTTGGAGACAAAGATGAAAAATTATTCAGTAATACGTAAGGTTGTTGCAACGCTTGGTCTGTGCATTGCTTGTTCGTCCTTTGCTCAATCTTTTCCTGATCGGCCTATTACCCTGGTAGTCCCCAATCCGCCAGGTGGATTAGTGGATACCTCTGCTCGACTGTTAAGCGAGCCATTAACGCGCGTCATCGGTCAACCTGTGGTAGTTGATAACAAGCCGGGCGCAAGTGGTAATACCGCCTATCAATATGTAGCTAAGGCAAAACCAGATGGATACACCTTATTAATCTCCTACTCTGGGTATCACGTAGGTAACCCTGCTTTATTCGATAAATTACCTTGGGACCCAATCAAGGACTTTTCTCCGATTGCATTGTTAACCGTTTCTACCAATGTCATTGCTGTGCATCCATCGGTTCCAGTGAATAATCTCAAAGAATTTATTGCTTACGCAAAAGCCAATCCAGGCAAGTTGAACTATGCATCTCAAGGTAATGGCTCTGTTTCTCATATTGGCACAGAGATTTTTAAACAAACTACCGGGGTAGACATGGTGCACGTTCCCTATAAGGGATCTGGGCCAGCAATTCAGGATGTGTTGGCTGGTCAAGTGCAAGTTTTTATCAGTACGCCACCCTCAGTCATGCAACATGTTCAGAGCGGCAAACTGAAGGGCCTGGCTGTGACAGGCAAAAATCGTCACCCAGGTATGACTAATGTGCCCACTACGGCTGAAGCTGGCCTTCCGTCTTTTCAATTGGAATCTTGGGTTGCTTTGTATGCACCTGCTGGGACACCAGCACCAGTTATTTCTAAGCTAACGGATGCTGTGAAACAAAGCTTGTCTTTGCCAGAAATTAAAGAGCGTGCAGATGCTGCTGGTGTCGAGCTACGTTACCTGGGTCCAAATCAAACTGATGCATTAGTTAAAAAGGAAATTCCTTTTTGGAGTAAGGCCATTAAAGCAGCAAATATTACGCTTGACTAAAGTTTGACCTATGCCTGATCTCGTAAAGTGGGGTCAGGCAACGCAAGCACGAAGGCACGCGCAGCACTGAGTAAAAAATGATCTTTACCTGGCCCAGCGATTAACTGAACCCCAACCGGCAATCCATTGGGCCCATTCGCAACATGAATATTGATGCATGGCAGCCCCAGAAGTGTCCAGCCACGACAGAAAATAGGATCCCCAGTTCCGTCCTTGATGCTAGGAGCTTCGCCTATTGCGCTTGGCGCAATGAGAATATCAACCTCATCGTTAAATAATTGAGCAACAGAAGCTTTTGCTTTCTCAGCAAGATGTATGTCTTTTGTATATTGTTCGCAACTAATTTCAGCGCCATCGCTGAGCTGCTTACTGAGCTGGGGGCTCAGTTTCTTGGCGTGATGTACTCGCTCAAATAACAAGCTGCGCGACATTTCAGAAAGCATGATCCGACTTTGTGCTTGCGTAAGTCCATCGCAGGCCTTCGGCAATTTCATATCATCAACCGTACCCTTAGCGATGATTTCTGCGGCATGACGTGCGACCGCAAGGGCGGTGGCCGTCTCTTTTTGTGCAGCAGACCAGTTGGCTGTTTTACAGATAGCGATGCGAGGTTTGTTGTGTAGGGCTTCTATTTTTGCGAGGCGATGATCACCACTCATGGCTGCTACACCAAGCCCAACATCTTCAATGGTCCGGCCAAAGCAGCCCATCGTATCTAGAGTTACAGATAAACTCTTGATGCCAGCAATACTAATTTTGCCTAGACTGGGCTTGAAACCCACTACGCCACAAAAAGACGCGGGGCGAATAATGGATCCAGCTGTTTGGCTCCCGGTGGCAAGCGGCACCATCCAATCTGCAACCGCTGCTGCTGAACCGCTGGAGGATCCTCCAGGCGTGTGCTTAGGGTGATGGGGATTGCTAGTAACGCCACTCTTGAAGGCTGCAAACTCGGTGGTAACTGTTTTCCCTAAAATGATGCCGCCGGCTTGACGCATTAATGCAACTGAAACGGCGTCTGTAATGGGGTAGTGATTTGCATAAATTGGGGAGCCATAGGAGGTTGGCAAATCATAGGTGTCATAAAGATCTTTAACCCCGATCGGTAGACCATGCAGAATGCCTTGAAAAGCGCCTTTATCTAGTTGTTTGGCACGAGATAAGGCATTCTCCTTACCAAGGCTGGTCCAGGCCCTGACAATGCTCTCTTTTTGCCCTATCCGGTCCAGACAGGAAAGCAATAAATCGGTCGCTTTGATTTCTCTTTTAGAGAGTGCTTTGATGGCTTGGGTGGCACTGAGGCTTTCAAGATCTTTCATTCGTTCATTCTACTTTTGGTGGCGTATGATCGCAATTGGTGGTTTTTGTTCCAGATATTCGAGATAAAGAGAAGTTAGATGAAGCAACATACAGTTCGTGAGGCATGGCTAGAGGACGCAGTGAGACACTTAGAGCCTGTTTTTTCTAAGGCAGGTTATGCAATCCCGCCGGTAAGGGTTTCATGCGGCTTTCCAGCCTCCAGTAGTCCAAGGACAACACTTGGTCAGTGTTGGCCGCGTGAGCGTTCAGGAGGTGGTGTGAATGAAATATTTATTTCCCCTAAGTTAGATGAGCCTGTGCAACTACTGGACACCTTGGTACATGAGCTTTGCCATGCCGTAGACGACTGCTTTAGTGGTCATGGTGAAGATTTCAAGGGCATTGCTCAGACAGTCGGATTGGAAGGCCCAGCCAGAATGGCGCATGCTACTGAGGAGCTAACCGTAAAGCTGATGATGATCAGCCAAGAGTTAGGGCCATACCCACACCAAGCAATTGTGTTTCCGCCCCCTAGACCCAGTAATGCCAGTCGCAGTAAGGCTAAGTGTGGTCAATGTGGCTATGAGGTTACCTTGCTTAAAAAATGGGCTAGCTATGGCGCACCAATCTGCCCCAAAGACAATATCCGTATGCAGGAGGATGTGCCTGAGACCATTGAAAATACAAGCAATTACGATAGCGAATCTGGTGAAAAAGGGGGTAAGAAAGCTCCCGATGAAATCCGCCGGGCAATTAGTTAGGCTTTGTAAAATCAATATTCAATAAAAATAAAGAGACACGGAACTTATGAACGCAAAGAAAATTTTTAAGAACCCAAAGATCGCTGTTATTCCAGGTGATGGCATTGGCAAGGAAGTGATGCCCGAGGGCGTGCGAGCCTTAGAGGCGGCCAACCGCAAATTCAATCTGGGTATGCAATTCGATCACTTCGATTTTGCAAGTTGTGATTACTATCTGAAGCACGGCAAGATGATGCCGGATGATTGGTTTGATACTTTGATGAAGTACGACGCCATCTTCTTTGGTGCCGTAGGTATGCCAAACATTCTTCCTGATCACGTTTCTTTGTGGGGAAGTTTGATTCAATTCCGCCGTTGCTTTGATCAATACGTTAACTTACGCCCAGTGCGATTGCTTCCAGGCGTTCCTTGCCCATTGGCCAATCGCAAGCCTGGCGATATTGATTTTTTCGTAGTGCGTGAGAACACCGAAGGTGAATACTCTAGCGTTGGTGGAAAAATGTTCCCTGATTCCGATCGGGAAGTGGTAATTCAGGAATCCATCTTTACAAGGCAGGGCGTTGATCGTATCTTGCAATACGCCTTTGATCTTGCGCAAAGTCGCCCGAAAAAGCATTTAACTTCTGCTACGAAGTCAAATGGTATTGCCATCACCATGCCTTATTGGGATGAACGTGTTGAAGCAATGTCTAAAAAGTTTGCTGATGTAAGGACTGATAAATATCACATTGATATTTTGGCCGCTCATTTCGTGATGAATCCAGATCGATTTGATGTCGTTGTGGCTAGTAATTTATTTGGAGACATCCTTTCTGACTTGGGTCCAGCTTGTACTGGCACTATTGCGGTTGCTCCATCGGGCAGCATTAATCCAGAGGGCAAGTTCCCATCCCTGTTTGAGCCAGTGCATGGCTCAGCACCCGACATCTACGGCAAGATGATTGCCAATCCAATTGGTCAAATTTGGAGTGGGGCGATGATGTTAGATCACCTTGGCTATCCAGAAGCTGGTATAGCAATATTTTCTGCAATTGAAAAGGTTTTATCCTCAGGTCCGGGGCATGCTCCATTGACACCAGATCTAGGCGGAACGGCAAAAACAGATGATTTGGGTAAGGCGATTGCCGCAGCAATCTAATTAACTGAATTACTGTTAGCTAGCAACACTCAAAGGACTCCAGATGGGGTCCTTTTTACTTGCCTTAGCAATTTCAGCCAAGATTTTTTCATGGTTTTGTAATTCATCATCGCTAGCAGCCAGCACCTTAAGGTCTGTAGGCAATGCCATGGCGTGACCAAGGGAGTCCGCACCTACTGTGTAATCAATCAGATCAATAGAAAGGTCTTCTTGACCTCTAGTCATTGCTACATAGACTTCAGCCAAGAGCTGGGCATCCAATAAAGCGCCGTGCAATGTGCGATGTTTATTGCTAATAGAGAAACGTTCACACAAAGCGTCTAATGAGTTGCGCTTACCGGGGAACATTTGACGCGCGTCTAAAAGCGTATCGGTAATTTTCGATGCAAGGTTGCGGAATGGCGGCCGCTTAAGTAATGCAAATTCATTGTCCAAAAATCCCAAGTCAAACGCTGCGTTATGAATCACAATTTCCGCGCCATCCACGAATTCAATTAATTGTTCAACAATGTTTGCAAAGATGGGCTTATCAGATAAAAATTCTCTAGAAAGTCCGTGAACTGCGAATGCTCCGGCATCAATATCACGCTCTGGATTAATGTAGTAATGAAAGGTTCTGTCGGTTAGGCGACGGCCAACCATTTCTACGCAACCAATTTCAATAATTCGATCGCCAGTGGCTGGATTTAAACCCGTAGTTTCTGTATCGAGAATAACTTGACGCATTAGGTTCCCTCTAGAACGGCAGGTGGAATTTCCATTGGACCATTGCCCGCATACTTATCGAGATAAAGATAAATAACAGGAGTAATGATCAGTGTCACAAATTGTGAAAAGATGAGTCCGCCAGCCACACTAATGCCCAGTGGTTGGCGTAATTCAGCTCCCGCGCCTAAACCAAAAGCAATCGGAATGGCGCCCATCAAGGCTGCAAAGGTGGTCATCATGATGGGGCGGAAGCGCAAAATACAGGCTTCACGAATAGCCTTCTCGGGAGTCATTCTCTGGTTGCGTTGTGCATCCAATGCAAAATCGATCATCAAAATTGCATTCTTTTTCACAATACCAATAAGTAGCAGAATGCCGATGGATGCAATGATGGTTAACTCGAATCCGAAGATACGCAACGCCAGGATTGCACCAATTGCTGCTGATGGTAATCCTGCCAAGATCGTCAGCGGATGAATGTAGCTCTCGTATAAAACGCCCAGCAATATATAAATCACGCCCAACGCAGAGAAGATCAGAATTAACTGGCCCGATTGATTGCTTTTAAATACAGCAGCATCACCACCATAGCTAGTAATGATGGATGGTGGAAGATCTATAGCTTTGGTGAATGATTCAATCTGCTTGGTGGCATCTCCCAAGAAAACATCCGGGGCTAAGTTAAAGGATAGGGTAACCGCAGGAATCTGACCTTGATGGTTCACGGCTGTAGGACCTACAGTGCGCGTAAAGGTAGCAAGGCTTGATAGTGGAATTAACTTGTCAGTGGCACGACCGCGCACAAAGATTTTATTAAGATCAGTCTCATATTGCCGGTCCTCAACAGCGGCCTCCAGAATGACGTAATACGTATTTACGGGTGTGTAAATAGTGGAAACCTGTTTTTCCCCGAAAGCGTTATAGAGAGCAGAGCGGATATCAGCAATACTGACTCCAGCACTGGCAGCTTTTTCACGATCGATATTGATTTTGACGTTCAAGCCCTTCATTTGAGAGTCGCTGGTGACGTCTCTAAACATGGGGTCGGCACGCATTTTCTGCATGAGCTTATCCGCCCACTCGTTTACACCTTCAAAACCAACACTCTGTAATGTAAATTGATAGCGACTCTTACTGCTTTTGCCACCGAGTTGTAAGTTCTGTACAGGGCGCATATAGACTTGTAGCCCGGGTATTTCCTTGAACTTGGCACGCAAACCCTCCATGATTTTGGCCATCTTAGCGCGATCACTTTTGGGTTTGAGAATAATAAAAATACGACCAGTGTTGTAGCCAGAACTTGCTCCACCACCAATGACAGAAATAGAGCTCGCTACGTTTGGATCAGTGTTTACCAGTTCGGCAGCCTGATCCTGCAAGGCCAACATAGCGCGGAAAGAGATGTCTTCAGAAGCTTCAGTTGTTGCTAAGATCTGACCGATATCTTCTTCTGGGAAAAAGCCTTTAGGGCTATTGATAAACAATACCACGGTGATTACAAAGGTAGATATCGCACCCCACAAAACCATCTTACGATTCTTTAAAGCAAGATCTAAGTAATGAATGTAGGTTTTTAGCATCCATTCAAACAAGCGATCAAATTTCTTGTTGATTGCGTATTCTTTTGCGTGTTGACCAGGCTTGGGTAGGAAGCGACTGCACAGCATCGGTACAACGGTTAAAGACACAACCGCAGAAACGAGAATGGAGAGTGAAACAACAACTGCAAACTCTCTAAATAGCAGTCCGATTGGACCCGGCATAAAAAAGAGTGGGATAAAGACTGCAACTAGTGAAATGGAGATGGAGATAATGGTGAAGCCAACTTCTTTGCTGCCTTTGAGTGAGGCCTTGAGGGGATCCATACCTTGCTCAACATAACGCATGATGTTTTCAAGGACGACGATGGCATCATCAACAACCAGACCAACGGCTAAGGTAATACCTAAAAGGGAGATGTTATCCAGGCTATAGCCCATAAAGTACAGCAAGAAAAAAGCGCCGATGAGTGAGATGGGTAAGCTAATTGAAGGAATGATGGTTGCTGATACATGCTTTAGAAACAAAAAGATCACCAGGATCACGAGTAGCACGGTTAATGCCAGCGTAAAGTTAACGTCATGGATCGCCTCGATAATGGAGAGAGATCGGTCGTTTAGAAGTTGTAACCGAATAGACTCTGGCATTTGCTTTTGCAGTTGGGGTAGCAATTCTTTTACTGACTTGACCACATCTACGGTATTGGCGCCAGGTTGTCTCAATATCGCAACCGCAATTGAGCGCTCACCATTTGAGCTTGCCAGCGTTTTGACATCCTCATAACTTTCAATGACGTCGGCAACATCCTTGAGATAAATTGGTAAGCCATTTTTTTGGCTCACGATTAAGTTTGCAAATTCTTCTGGTCTAACCAGTTGGGGATTGGCGTAAATAGTGATGGCTTGGCGGGGACCATCTAATACGCCTACTGGGCTATTAGAGTTAGCCTTATTTACAGCAGCAGCAATATCATCGATCGTTAAATTGCGATTGGCTAGAGCATCTGGGTGTACGCGTACCCGAACGGCGTATCGCTTGGCGCCATACACCAACACCTGTGCAACACCGCTTATCGTAGATAAATTGGGTGAAACGAGATTTTCTGCGTACTGATTGATATCAGACAAGCTGATAGATGGTGAGCTCATTCGAACTACCAAAACCGGTGTATCTGCTGGATTGATTTTGCGATACGAGGGTGGCACCGTCATTTCAATAGGCAGTCTTTTTTGTGCACGCAACAAAGCTGCTTGCACATCTACAGCCGCCTTATCAATATCCCTGTCGTTATTAAATTCCAGAGTAATGCTGGTGCTGCCAAGTGAATTAGTTGAGCTGATGACGTTAATGCCGTCAATCGTTGAGAATTCCTTCTCAAGTGGCAGCGCAACAGCAGACGCCATGTTTTCTGGGGATGCGCCTGGCAAAGAGGCGCCAACAGAAATAACAGGCGTATTAAAACTAGGTAGGGCGGCGACAGGAATTTTGACGTAGGCAACTGCGCCTGCAATGACGGTTGCTACCGAGAGCAGTACCGTCATTACCGGACGCCGAATACATAATTCGGAGAGCGTCATTTCTTCTCTGCGGCTGAAGGGTTGGTAGGGGCAACTGTGCTCGGCGCTCCTGTAGGAGCTGCTGGTGCATTTGCTGCAGGGGCAGCGTTCTTAGACTCGCGCACCTTGCTTCCAGGGCGCAAGTTTTGCTTGCCTTCAACAACTACTCTATCGCCAGGTTCAATGCCTGTAACAACGGTTGACCCTAGGTATTCATAAACCACTTTAATAGGTTTGGAAACAGCCTTGCCATCTTTGTCGACAACATAAACCATTTTGCCGCGAGCATTAATGATGACCGCTTGTGAAGGAATCGCTAGTGCGTCTTTTAAGGTGTTGGCAACCAGGGATACGCGTGCAAATTGTCCCGGTAATAATGTTTTGTCGTCATTGGGTATTTGTGCTTTAACGCGAACCGCAGCTATTGAAGGGTCTACTTGGTTATCAATCACCAATACTTTTCCTTCATATGTTTTTTTACCGCTATCACCAACCGTCACTTTGACGGTCATAGCCTCTCCATCAAGCTGATTCTCGAGCATGATGGGAATGTCTTTTTCGGGGATGACGAACTGGACATTGATTGGGTTCAATTGAGTAATGGTCACCATAGAACCCACGCTAGATGTGGCGGTAGAGCTGGTTGCGGTAGAAACAATATTGCTAGCCTGCACTAGTGACCCTGGGAATACGTTCACAATGCCAGCACGACCATCAATAGGGGACTTAATGTAATCAAAAGACAGTTGCACTTCTGCAGCACGTGCAGCGGCTTGCGCTGATTTAGCATTAGCAAGACTGGTTTCTAAGCCCGCCTTAG